>CAZWCV010000034.1:0-30571 GCA_964632725.1 uncultured Anaerolineaceae bacterium | reverse complement strand
ATCGAGGAAGAGGTCGCCAACGCCATCCCGGAAGCTGACGCCCAGCTGATGCAGTTCCGTTAGATCGCTGCAAAGACAAGGCCTCCTTTCCCGTCGCCCGCTGCGGCGGCGGGAGAGGGAACCTGCCGCCGATGACCGCCATATTCTCCAACAGCCGCAACGCCCAGCGCTATCGAGCGGCGTTTTTCTTGTCGCTGCCGGCGCTGGTCGGCCTCTTCCTCTTTCACTACTGGCATCGCCCTCAACGACCCGCTGCTGCTGCTTTCGCTCAAGAACACGGCCGTCTTCTTCCTGATCAAAGTGCCGCTGCAGATGGCGCTGGGGCTGATGCTGGCGATGCTCGTTGCCAAACCGGGCCGCGACTCCACCCTGCTGCGCACTCTGGTGCTGTTTCCGGCGGTCACGTCGATGGTGGTGGCGTCCATCGTCTGGGGCATGATGTTCCATTCCGATATCGGCATCGTCAACAGCGTGCTGGAGTCGCTGGGCTTGCCGCAGCAGGGTTTCCTGCGCGACAAACATCAAGCCCTGCCCGTCCTGGCGGCCATCACCATCTGGAAGGATGTCGGCTTGAGCATGATCTTCTACCTGGCCGGCTTGCTGGCGATACCAGGCGAATACTACGAGGCGGCCCGCATCGACGGCGCCGGCCGCTGGCAGCTTTTCCGCAATATCACCTTGCCACTGCTCAACCGCACGCACGTCTTTGTGCTGGTCACCAGCACCATCGCCGCATTCAAGATCTTCGTGCCGGTGGAAGTGCTGACCGACGGCGGGCCCTCCAACGCCACCCGCGTGATCGTCCACTACATCTTCCACCTGGCCTTCCGCTTCAACCGCTTCAGTTACGCCACCGCCCTGTCCGTCATTTTGGCGGTGCTGCTGATCGCCATTAGCGTATTCCAGCTGCGCATCACGCGGGATGAAGACGATGACTGAGCTGCGAATGCCTGCGCGCGGACGAAGGCTCACGCCGGGATCACTGGGGCGGGTCGCGCTCTACTTGATCATCGTGGTGGTCTTCGCCACGCCTTACCTGTGGATCGTCGGCTCGACCTTCAAGACGCGCCAGGACCTCTTTGACGACCTGTATCCGGTGACGCTCGAGACCTTCGTGCCCAGCAATCCCACCTTGGAGAACCTGGTCGTCCTTTTCAGCGACACCAATTTCGCGCAGGCCGTCCTCAACAGCGTGGCCGTGGCCGCCATGTCGGTCACCTTCGCCGTCACCATCAACAGCATGATCGCCTTTGTGCTGGCCTGGTTGAAGTTTCCCGGTCGGCGCCTGCTATTCCTGGTGATCCTGGCCACGCTGACTATCGCCTTTGAAGCCAAGCTGATCCCGCTCTTCCTCACCATGCAGCAGCTGCGCATCGACAATACCCTGCCTTCGATCTTCCTGCCCTGGATCAGCGACGCCTTCATCATCTTCCTGCTGCGCCAGCACTTCGCCGAGCTGCCGCAGGATCTCTACGACGCCGCCATCATTGACGGCTGTTCGTTTTTCCGCATGTACTGGCAGGTGATGCTGCCCAATATCGTGCCGGCCCTGGTCAGCGCCGGCTTTATCAAGTTCATCTTTTCCTGGGATTCATTCATCTGGCCCTCGATCGTCATCACTGACGAGTCGAAGACGGTCATCACCGTGGCGCTGGCCAAGCTTTTCAGCGACGAATACATCAAGTGGGAGCTGGTCTTCGCAGGCTCCTTTGTGGCCACCGTGCCAGTGGTCGTCATCTTCATTTTCCTGCAACGTTATTATGTGCAAGGCTTTGTGCGCTCGGGCCTGAAATAGAGAGGAAGTCCGCCCGTGAATATCATCGTTGTCGTTACCGACACGCTCCGCCGCGACTATCTGCCCTGTTACGGCAATACAGCGGTCATCACGCCCAACCTCGACCGCTTCGCCGAAAGCGCGCTCGTCTTTGAAGATTGCTACGCCGCATCCTTCCCCACCGTGCCCGCGCGCGCCGACCTGATGACCGGGCGCTACACCTTTGTCTATCTGCCCTGGGGGCCCCTGCCGCAAGACGAAGTGACCCTGGCCGATTTGCTCAGCGCGGCCGGCTACCGCACGGCCATGATCGCCGATACGCCCTTTCTGGCGCGCCGGGGTTATGGCCAGGACCGCGGCTTCCAGGACTTCGTCTACGTGCGCGGGCAGTTGCACGGCACGGAACGCGCGTATCGCCAAAAGCAGCGGCAAGTCTCGGAAATTGAGGGCTACTGCGCGCCCAAGACCTTCAAAGATGCGGCCGACTGGCTGGAGCGCCATCACGACAGCCCCTTCTTCTTATACATCGACACCTGGGATCCGCACGAACCCTGGGACCCGCCGGCCTGGTACGTCAAGCCGCATCTGCCCGACTACGCCGGCCAGGTCATCGCGCCCACGTACTACGACTACCGTGCCGACGGCGTGACCGAGCGCGACCTGGAAATCGCCCGCGCCTGCTACATGGGCGAGATCGCCATGGTCGACCAGTGGTTCGGCTATCTGATGGAGCGCGCGCGCGCCCTGAACCTGCTCGATGACACGGCGATTCTCTTCGTCTCCGACCACGGTTTTTATTTCGGCGAGCACGGCCTCTTTGGCAAGCGGCGCTTTCGCTGGCCGGACGGCAGCGGCTTCGACGAAGGCTTCGCCAAAGGCATGACCGTGCACCAGCGGCAAGTGCACCGCTCGCCGCTGCACAACGAATTGATTCAAGTCCCGCTGCTGATGAAACTGCCCGGGGAAGCCGGGCGCCGCGTCCCCGGCCTGCTCTCGCTGCCAGACCTGATGCCCACCCTGCTGGACTTGCTCGGCCTGCAAGCGCCGGAGCGAGCGCAGGCGACATCGGCATTGCCCTTGCTCAGCGGCGCGCCCATCCACGACCTGGTCGCCACCAGCGCGCCCTTTGAAGAAGTCGGCGAGCTGTCGAAGACGGTGGACGGGCAGAATCGCGTGGTAGTCGAGGTCTCGCCCACGTCAATTACCGATGGCGAGTGGGACCTGCTCTACGCGGTCGAGGGCCAGCGCGTGGAATTGTATCGCGCCAAAGACGACCCGGGGCACCACAAGGACCTCAGCGAAACGCGCCCGGAAGTCGTCAAGGACATGCACGGACGCTACCTGGAATGGCTGAAATCAATCGATACGCCGCAGCGATTCCTCGCCCCGCGGCTGCGCCTGTAGCAAGTGCTTTTGTCTACGCCTCCAGCATCGGCAAGCTGTAGCGGCGCACGGCGGTTCGATTGCCGCGGATCATCACCAGGTTGAAGCCACCCGGCGTCAGCAGATCCGCGTCCGTCATTTCCATGCCCGGATAACCGGTGAAGTTGAACCAGGTGGATGTGCAGCAGTTGTAAGTGATACCGTCGCAAAAGCTGTTCACCACTTGATGAATATGGCCGAAGAAGACGCCGGCCACGCGCTCGCGATGGGCCGCCAGCAACTCATGCAGTCGCTCGCCATTCTGGATGCGCGAGCTGTCGTCAATCCAGGGCACGCCCGTCGGCACGAAGGGATAATGCGCCGCCGCCAGGATGGGCTCGTCCCGCGCGCGGCTGAGCTGCGCGGCGAAGTTGTCGATCTGCGCCTCGGCCAGGGTCGGCGCCAGCGGGTCGTCCGCGCCGCTGCCGTCGATCGTGATCAAATGATAGCCCTTGACGATGATGTGATCGTCGCCCAGCACCTGACGGCGTTCGCCGTCGTGCAGCGCGTCGCGCAGCATCCGCTCCGAATCATGATTGCCCGGCAGCAGAACCAGGGGCTGCTCCAGGCGGTCCAGAAATTCGCGCGCCAGTTGATAATTCTCCGCCGCCGGCTCGGCGCAGACATCGCCCGTATGCAAGATGAAGTCGACCGAAAAGGGCAACTCGCCGATGGCCGCCAGCAGCGACTCGACGCCGCGATTGGGATGCGCCACCGAATGACGCAGCCAGGGCGGGCGATATTCCGGGTCAGCGCTGATATGCGTGTCGCTGATATGCAGGAAGGTCAGCAAAACAGATTCCTGTCGCGCAAATGGCGATAAGCGCATTTTAGCCCCGCCGCCGCTGTTTGGCAAAGACGGGGTGGGCAAATAGCGGAGATATGACACATCCCAGCGCTCAAGGGCGGCATCTCTGCCTTCTCAGCAAGCGCATGACACTAATGCAAAAAATATCGAATCTGTAGGGGCGGCTCGCTGAGCCGCCTGTCCGCGAATTTGTCTGCCCGCTGATGTCGCTCATACATTTATTCTCGGGCGTTTCAGCGAATCGCCCCTACGGCATTCGCTTTGGAACAAGCGCGTCATTTTATGCGAGCCAGATGGCGCCGCGCGAGCGTCTGCGGCGAACGCAAGCACTCAAGCAATCGCCAGCGGATTGACCCAGGAACCGGTCGCGCCTGTCAGCTTCAGCGGCGCGATGATCAGCAGAAATTCGTAGCAGCCAGCCGCCGCCAACTCATCCAGATTCAGGTTCTCCACATGCGTGATGCCGCTGTTAACCAGCAGGAAGCGATGCACGGAATGATCCATCGGCGGCATGACCTCCACCGCCATATTGTCCGCCCCAACCAGTGTCATGCCCTGCTCCACCAGCAGCCGCGCGCCTTCCAGGTTCAAGCCGGTTTGCGCATCGCGATAGACCGGATCGCCGGCGCGCAGCAGCTGACAAGACCCGGTGCGCAGCAGCACCGCCGTATCCGCGCCGATGACGCTGCCCTGCTTCTCCAGCGTACCGCGTATATCGTCGGCGCCGACGCCATAAGCCGGCGGCAGGGTATCGACGCCCTTGTAAGCCGCCACATCCAGCAGGACGCCGCGCATGACGATCGGCGGCATCTGCTCGGCGCTGAGGTGTGTCTGCCCGGCCGACGATACGCAGTCGCTCGCCGCCACTGTCCGGCCCTCGCCGGCGAAAAGTCGGGGTTCGCCGTCCGAGTCCGGCTGGCCGGCGGCGTTCTGCTTCTCCGCGATATGGCAGAGGGCGTCGATATGCGTGCCGACGTGGATGGACATGCGGATGACCTCGGCCGCCGCCGTGCCGGGATCAATCGCGGCCGGGTCGCTGTGGCGCAGGTGCGGCGCGATCGAATAAGACTTCATGGCCGCGCCCGGCGTCAGCATGCCTTCCTGGAAATCCACGCCCAGACTATAGACCTCGCCGGTCTTCACCAAACGCAGCAGCTCGGGCGTCAAACGCGGGACGGGCAATTTACCGTATGCGGAAGCGGGCATTTCCACACCTCGACTATCGAATGGATTTGCCAAAGTGTAGCAGAAATGCGCAGGATAAACCGGAGGCTTGTCGAATTCACGTAAACTGCTGCGAACGCTGAAATCTCAACAATGTAGCGAGATGCTGGAATCAAGTCGGTTGTAGGGGCGACATATTATGTCGCCCGCTTTCGGCGCGTTTGCAACCGGCGGGCGAGCCAAGGCCCGCCCCTACGGCTTGCGAATTCGGTCGGACTCGCTGTTCTGTGTGAGCCAAGTCGTGATTTGCGAGCGGCTTTGGCGTATTGTCCTGCGCGGAAGCTAACGCGGCGGCGGATCAAGCGGCAAACCACTGGGCACTTCGTCCGGCGTGATATGCGACAGATCACGCGCCGCCGGGTCCGTCAGCGAGCGCAAAAAGGCGGCCAGTTCCGCCGCTTCAGCCGCGTTGATGGGCATGCCCGCGCCGATGCGCCCGGCGACGGAATGCGCCTGCCGCTCGAAATCGTAGGCCATAACCTGGTTTTGAAAGGCGCGCGGCAAATGCTCGCTCGGCTCGTACAAGATATTCGACCGCCAGGGATCGGCGTGGTGCCAGATGACAGCGTCCAGCGTCTGGTAGGCGCCGCTGTGAAAATAGGGCGGCGTCAACTCGACATTGCGCAGGCTGGGCGTGCGGAAGCGGTATTGATCGCGATAATCGAAACTGACATTGGCGCGGCCAAAATCATCGCGGCCGTCAATGCCGTTGTCCTTGCCGGGCCCCAACTGCGGCGCCAGCAAATTATGAAACTCCTGATCGGTGAAGAGATCTCCGCTGTGGCAGCTGGCGCAATTGACGCCCCGGTTCAGCGCGCCGAAGAAAAGCAGCGCGCCGCGTTTCTGCTGTACGCTGAGCGCGGCCGCATCGCCCGCCAGGTAATCATCCCAGGGCGACTCGGTGAAGATCAACTGCCGCTCGAAAGCGGCCACGGCTTCCGCCAGACGCCGCAGCGTGATGGTCGGGCTGTCGAAAACCGCGGCGAAGCGTTCGGCGTACTCCTGATTCGCGCGCAGGCGCTCCAGCAGAATCAGGCGGATCACCATCGGCGAAAACTCGCCCAGGCTGACGCCGGCCATCTCGTGCTGAGAAGTTATGGGGAAGAGCACCTGCGCCGTCAGCGGGTCGGTCAAATCCAGATCGTTGATGGCGTCTTCCAGCGTGTCGACTGCCTCCGCTTCCGGCTCAAGCGCCACCCGCCCGTCCCAGAATTGTTTGTCCAGCAGGGCGCTGTTGATTATCGTCGGGCTGTTGCGCGGGATGAAGACATCGACAAAGGGATTGATCACCGTCATACCGTCGCCGGCGTCTTCCCTAAGGTGGATGAGCTTGCGGAAGGCGCGGCTTTCGCCCAGCCCCTGGCCGCCGGCGCCGATGGGCAAGACGCGCCCGTCGGTCATGGCGAATTCGGGGTGATGGCAGGTGCCGCAGGAGATATTTTGATCGCCCGACAAGATAGGGTCGAAAAACAGGTCCCGCCCCAGGCGCGTCAGTTCGCTCTCGGGTTCTTTGATGTCGCGCCCGGGATAGGGCCGCAGGTCTTGCCGGGCGATGACGGCGCGCAAAGCCCGGTCCAGGTCCGGCGGCGCCTCGACCGCGCTGCGCTGCGCTTTCTCCCCCGGTGGATAGCGCCGCGGCGGGTCGGGCTCGACGTCAAAGTCGATACGCAGCAGCCGGCCCGAGTAAGCTTCGGTGACATACAGGCTTCCATCCGGCAGGGGCGTCACGGCGGTGGGAAAATGCAGGCCTTCAACGACCGTTTCCAGTCCGCCCTGCGAGCTAATCCGGCTGAGTCGACCGCTGGCGTCTTGCTGATCCAGACCGGTGAAGCAACTGTCTCGCGGGGCATTCGCGGCGAATTCCAGCAGCCAAAGCGCGCCCGCCGCGTCAGCCGCCACAGCCACCGGCATATTCAAACCGTCCACGATTGCGCGCTGCCGCCCGTCGTCATAAAGCGCGACCAACTCGCCGCTATTGGCGACATGCGGGCAGCCGGCGAAGAGCGTCGCGTAAAAGGCGTCCTGGTGGCGCGCCAAGCCGGTCGGCAGCGCCTCCAGCCGTCCGCCGCCATGCTGAGGATTGTCCAGCGCCGCGAACCGGCGCAAATAACGCAGCGAGCCGTCCGCGTTCTCGACGACCAGGCCGTTGCCGGCCGCATCCGTGACTACCGGCGCGCCCTGCCCGTCAAAGGCGATATCGAAGGGGTGCAGAAAAAAGACACTGCCGCGCTCGGCTTGCCGCCGCCGCAAATCAAGCGGCCCAAAGGGCTGGTCCGGCAAGCGCCGCGCCGCCTCGCTGGGCAGGCTGTAGAGTTGCGAACCGGCCAGGCCGATGAGAATCGTGGCGCCGTCCGGCGTCAGCGCCAGTGCCGGCGCGCTGATTAAGTTGTCGCGGGAAAATGTGTTGCGCAAGCCGGAGATCAGACGCCCCAGTTCGCCTTCAGGCGTCAGCAGACTGATGCCAGCGCTGCGCTCGCCATGGCCGCCCGCTTCGGCGATCAGCAGGCCGCCGTCCGGCAGCAGCGCCAAACCAGCCGGATAATACAAGCCCTCGGCGATGGTCCGGACGACAGGGTCAGTCTGCGCTTGCCCGCTGAAGGACAGAAGCGCGAAGGCCACAATCATCACAACCACTCGGATACGCACAGTTCACCGCAGCAACACAGTCACTTCAATCTGCATATTATGGCGTAAAAGCGCGAGGAACGCAAAACTATTAGCGGACTGTAAATGAGCGCCAATTAGCTGGAAAAACCAGCCGCCGTCCGTGCTGCGGCCTCAGCCCATCAGCGGCAGCTGCATCAGATTGCCGGTATAGTCGTCCTTCAGCCAGGCGTAGTCGGGGTCGTCGTAGGGCGGCGTAGCGCGCGCGTCGTCGACCAGTTCGCCAGCCAGATAATTCAGAAAGTAAAGATTCGAGCCGGGCGCGGCCGAAGTCGAATGAAAGCCCCGTGTCACCAGGACCAAATCAGTATTGCGCACGGCGAAGATCTCTTCAAAGTCCTCATCGCGGCGGTAATTGCGATGCAGCGCCACGCCCTCGGCCGGGTCGGTGCGGAAGTAGTAGGTTTCGTCCAGGTGGGCCGAGCCGCCGTAGCCGTCGTGGCAGTGCGGCGGATAACCCGACCAGGCGCCGCCCGGCACATAAACTTCGTACAGAATCAGCCGCTCGGCCGGCATGGGGTGCGCCAGTGTGTGATGGACCTGCCGCCGCGCCGCGCCGCCGCCGCGCACTTCGGCCCGAATCTCGTCGGGCCTGAACAGGCGCAGCGGATACTTGCCCTCTGCCGGCGCCGCCCCGATGGCGAACTCAAAGCTGTCGTCCGCCACCACGCCGAATTCCTGGCCGGGCGGCAGATAGAGCACCGACGGCTTCTCCTGGAAGACGCCGGCGCGCCGCAGCGGAAAGTCGCCGGCCGCCGTCTGCGCGACGCCGCTGCCCGCAAGCGGAACCAGCGCCAGCTCATTTTCCCTGGTCTGGTGCAAGTAGACCTGCTCGCCGCGCAGCCGGATGACGCGAAATGACAAGTAGTCCCAATTGGCCGACTCCGGCGTCACATCCAGCACGATCAGGTCGTCATAATTCGACTTCAAGTGGTTTTTATTCAAAAGAATGCTCATGCTCCAGCCCCTTCCCAATCGTTGATAAACTGCTCGACCTCGTCCAGGCGCGGCAAGGCGCGGGCGCAACCCTGGCGAGTGACCACCAGCGCGCCGCAAGCGTTGGCGAAGCGCGCCGCCCGCTCCCAGCCCCAACCTCGCGCCCAGCCGTAAATCAAGCCGCTGGCGAAGCCGTCGCCGGCGCCGACGGTATTGAGGATCTCCACCGGAAAACCCGGCACGTCGACCTGGCCGTCGAGCCGCAGGATCCTCACGCCGCGGTCGCCGCGTTTCAGGATCAGCACCGCTTCGCTGTCGGCGCAATACTCCCGCAGCAGCGCATTTAAGCCGTCTCGGTCAGTGACGGAGCTACCCGACATCACCGATTCCGGCGTCGGCGAAAGCGCGGCGAAGAATTCTTCTTCAGTGCCGATGAGCACATCGCAGAGCGGCAGGATACGCCGCAGGTTCAAGCCGTAAGCCAGGGGATGCGCCCACTGGTCGGGCCGCAGATCCAGGTCGATAAAGGTGGTCAGGCCGCGTCGCCGCGCCTGCTCGGCCAGATACAAGACGGTATCACGGGTGTTGCCGCGGCTGAGCGCAGTGCCCGAAAGCGACAGCGCCCGCGTCGAACCCAGGGGCAGCGCTTGCGCCTCGCTGATCGACAAGTCGATATCAGCCGGATTCTCGCGATAAAAGACCAGCGGGAACTGATCGGGCGGCTGCACGCCAACCACCGCCATGCCCGTCCGCCGCTCGGGCTTGACCGCGATATAGTCCGTGTTGACGCCTTGCCGCTCCAGGTAACGGCGCACGAAGCGGCCGACCTCGTCGGCGCCGACCGCGGTGAAAGCGATGGACTTCAATCCCAGGCGGCTGGTACCGATGGCGATATTGACCGGGCTGCCGCCGACGCTGGTTTCGAAGGACCTTATGTCGTGAAAGTCAGCGCCGATATCGCGGGCGAAGAGGTCCAGCGATACGCGCCCGACTGCGATCAAATCGTTTGTCGTTAGCTTGTCCGGTACTGGATCACGCCAGCGCGCCATTTCTACCCCATCCCCCGGCCCCTTCCCCGAAGCATCAGGGAAGGGGAGCTGACCTTGACGAAGTCCCAAGAATTCTGTTGCTTGTCACAAAAGATGACGTCCATTTCAGTTCTGTTTTAGGAACATTTCCAGTTATCTTTGCGTGAGACAGGCGGTGCTGGACACGGGTTCATGCACCCGCCCGCCTCAGCAGCTCCGGCAGCCTGCCCTGCTCGATGGCGTCGAGGACACCGCTGACATGCTCGACCAGGCCGGGTACGAGCGTCAGGTCACGCTCCCAGAGCGCTTCGTTACCCAGCACGGCCCGCGCCAGCGCTGCGTTCGCGGGCGCCGCCTCCCATTGCTCGCTGAACCAGGCCAGCAGGTCGGGATCGTCCTTGAGCGCGATGTCCTCGCCGCGCCACTCGCCGCGGTAAAGCCGGATGAAAGCCGCCAGCGCTATCACCAATCGCGGCGGCAATTCGCCTGTTTGCTCCAAATAGCCCAGCAGCGAGGGCAAAATGCGCTCCCTGACTTTGGTCGAGGTGTTGAGCGCGATGGTCAGCAAGAGATGATGGATATGCGGGTTGCGGAAGCGGTCGAAAGCGTCGCGCGCGAAGGCTTCCAGTTCGGCTCGCGACACGTCGGTCACGGAGGGAATCACTTCCTGAAATATCAGGTCCTGGATGAAGGGCGCCAGCGCATCGTGCGCCATGGCCTTGCGCACGGATTCTATGCCCAGCAGAATACCCAGGGGCGCCATCGACGTATGCGCGCCATTCAGCAGGCGCACCTTGATGGTGCGGTAGGGCGCGGCATCGTCCACCACTTTGACATTCAGCGGCGTGCGCGTTTTGTCCACCGGAAATTCGTCCAGCAGCCCGGGCGGCGCTTCGATGATCCAGCTGTGATAAAGCTCGCCCTTCGTCAGCAAGCGGTCTGCATAGCCCAGCCGCTCGAATAGCTCGGCCGCGTCCGCCTCCGGAAAACCCGAGACGATGCGGTCGACCAGGGTATTGCAGAAGAGATTGCGCCGCGATATCCAGTCGGCGAAGCCCGCTTCCAGGCGCCAGAGCGCGGCGTATTCCAGGATTATCTCGCGCAGGCGAGTCGCGTTGTCGACGATAAGCTCGGTCGGGATGATGATGCAGCCCTTGTCGGCCGCGCCTTCGAATTGACGGTAGCGCTCGTAGAGGAAGCGCGTCAGCTTGGCCGGGAAGCTATTCTGGGGCTCATCGTCAAAGGCGTCGTCAGCGGAGAAGACGATGCCCGATTCGGTGGTGTTGGAGAAGACGAAACGGATTGCCGGCTGCCGCGCCAGGGCCAGATAAGCCGCGAAATCCTGGTAAGGATAGATCGTGCGATTGACCGCGCCGATCAGCCGCGTCTGCTCGACGAAGTCGCCGTCCTGGATGCCCAGCAGCCAGGTGGTGTAGAGGCAGCCCTGCGCATCCAATTCGGCATAGTCGCCGGGCGTCGCCTTGACCAGCGCCACGTCGCCGGCGAAGTCGGTTTCGGCGTTGAGCACATCCACCACCCAGTCGGCGAAGCCGCGCAGGAAGTTGCCGCCGCCGAATTGCACGATGCGCTCGCGGTAGCGCTGCTTGTCCGGGTAGTCGCCGCGGTTTAGCTGTTTCAGCATAGTCAGCCGTCCAATCGGTAGGTTGCTTTGGCCAGGTCATAAGCCAGGGCGCGGATCATAGCGTGGGCGTCTTCTTCGTCGATGAAACCGCGCAGGAGCTGCCCGGCCAGCCAATCGGCGCAGACCCGCCGCCAGACATCGTGGCGCGCCGGTATCGAGGGATAAGCGCGGGTATCGTCATTGAAGCCGGCCAGATTGTAGATGCCGGCCGTCTCCACCACGGCGTCGAGGAAGCGCGTCATGCCCAGCCAGCTATCGAAGAACCACCAGGGCGGACCCAGCCGCAGCAGCGGATAATGCCCGGCCAGCGGCGCCAACTCGCGGCTGTAAGTCGTCTCGTCCAGGTTGAAGAGCACCAGGGTCATGTCGCGCCGATTGCCGAAGCGATCCAGCAGCGCCTTGAGATTCTTGGTGAACTCGCTACCGATGGGCATGTCCGCGCCCATGTCGCGCCCATAGTCGCTGTAAACCTGCGGATTGTGGTTGCGCCAGGCGCCGATATGCAGCTGCATCACCAGGCCGTCTTCGCTGCTCATGCGCGCCATCTCGATCAGCATGTGCCCGGTGAAGCGCGCGGCGTCCTTGGCCCTTGCTTCGCCCTTGAGCGCGCGCTGGAAAGTGGCGTCGGCCTCGGCGTCGCTCAGCGTCTCGGTCCAGGCGGTCAGCGCGGCATGATCGGTGGCGGTGGCGCCCATCGCTTTGAAGAACTCGCGCCGCTGCTCCAGCGCTTGAATATAGCTGCGGTAGTCGCCGACGGTTACGCCCGAGATATCGCTTAGCCGGTCGATGTGGTCGCGCCAGCCGGGCGTGTCGATGTTCACGACGGCATCGGGGCGAAAAGTCGGAATGATGCGCCCGCCCCAGCCCGAGTCGCGAATCGCCTGATGCTGCGCCAGCGTATCGGTGGCGGCGTCCGTGGTCGCCAGCACCTCGATATTGAAGCGCTCATACAGCGCGCGCGGCCGAAATTCGGGGCTTTGCAGTTTCTCTTCAATGGCGTCGTAAGTCGCGTCGGCGTTGGCGCCCTTGAGCTTGAGCTTGATGCCGAAGACATCCGCCAGCTCATCGCGCAGCCAGATGCCGGTGGGCGTAGCGCGGAAGAGATGCCAGTGGTCGCAGACGCGCCGCCAGATGGCGCGATGATCGGGCGATTCAGCATTGAAGTCTCCCCCTGATTCGTCGGGGACGCCTCCCCCCGTGGGGCGGGGGGACCGAGGGGGGCCACTAGAGGGGGGTTGCTTTGGTATACCCATTTCGTCCAGCCCGATGCCCTGCGAATAGAGCATGCGAAAGATATAGTGGTCGGGGATGATCAGCAGATCGACCGGGCTGCCGAACTGGTAGTCGGGGTCAGCGAAGAGCCGCGGGTCAACATGCCCGTGCGGGCAGACCAGCGGCAGCTCGGCGACGCTCTCGTACAGCGCCAGCGCCGCGCGGTTCTGCGCCGGGTCTTGCGAGAAGTAGCGGTTGCGCATGGACTATCCTGTGACTTGCCGGTGCGTATTCGCGCTCGATTGTAGCTTATTGACGCGGCTGCGCCAGCCTGCGAACTGCGCGGCGCCGGGCGATCGTCACGAGCTAAAGCCCAAGGCGACAAGAAAATCCAAACTGAATATTAACCACAGAGAACACCGAGAACACCGAGGAAAATGAAGAGACAATCCATATTCTTCTTGGTGTCCTTTGTGTCTTTGTGGTCAAATTACGGTAAGCGCTTGCTCGCACGCAGGCGCGCATTCTGGCGGGCCGCGGGTGAGCGCCGTATAATCAGCGCGTTGTCGAATGGGAGAGCGATCAATATGCTACGCGTCGGACGCGCAGAGCCCACAGTGCGCTCGCGGATGAAGCTTTCGGCCGTCATCAATCCACAGCCCAGCGAGGACGAGCTGCTCTTTTTGCGGCAGTTGGGCTTGGCGCATTGCTATACCTGGCTGCCTGACGAGCTGACGAATTACGAATTCCTGGCGAAGCTCAAGGACCAGGTTGCGCGCGCCGGGCTGACGCTCTACAACGTCGGCAATATGAGCCTGGGCAAGTCGCCGCGCATCCACCTGGGCACGGCCGGCCGCGATGAAGATATCGCCCGCTTCGCCCAGTTTCTGCGCGATCTCAGCCGCGCCGGCGTATCGACTACCACCTTCACCTGGGAGCCGGACCGCGTCTGGAGCTCGGCGCCGGGCGAAAGCCGTCACGCCAAAGCGCGCCGGGTCGACCTGGCCGAGCTTAAGGCGCGCCCGCTGACGCAGGGACGTGTATACGACCTTGACGAGCTGTGGGAAAACTTCGCCTATTTCATGCGCGCCATCATCCCGGTCGCCGAAGAGACGGGCCTGCGTTTGGCGCTGCATCCCAATGATCCACCCACGGACGCGCTGGGCGGCGTGCCCTGCCTGATCAACAGCCGCGAGCGCTACGAGCGCGCCTTCGCCATCGCCGGCAGCCCGGCGCTGGGCATGGAATTCTGCACCGGCTGCTGGCTGGAGGGCGGCAGCGGCTTCGGCGATATGCTGGCGTCAATCGCGCATTACTTGCGGGAGCGGCGCATCCTCATCGTACATTTCCGCAACGTCAGCGCGCCGCTGCCAGTGTTCACCGAGACCTTCCTCGACAACGGTTATTTCGACCTGTATGGTGCGATGAAAGCATTGGTGGCGGGCGGATATGATGGCACAATCATCCTGGATCACACGCCGGTGTTCGCGGGTGAATATCATCTGGGCGCGGGCACGGCCTACGCTATCGCGTACATGCGCGCGCTGATCGAACGCGCCGAGGACGAACTCAGCGCCGACTGAATCATTACGAGAGGACAAATGTCATGCAGCTGCGACAATTGGGCAAATCTTCGCTGATGGTCTCGCCGATTGGCCTTGGCTTCTGGGGCATCGTTGGCGGCGACTATTGGGGCGCGCAGGCGGAAGACGACACCATCAACGCCGTGAGCGCGGCGCTGGACGCCGGCATCAACCTCTTTGATACGGCCGAGGGTTACGGGAACGGCTATTCTGAAACGATGCTGGGGCGGGCGCTGCGTGGGCGACGGGACGAAGCCGTCATCGCCACCAAGGTCAGCGCGAATAACCTGGCGCCGGCGGATATCCGCGCCGCTTGCGAGCGCAGCCTCAAGCGCCTGGAGACCGATGTCATCGACCTGTACCAAGTCCACTGGCCCAGCCGCGATGTGGCCTTCGCCGACTCGATGTCGACCCTGCTCGACTTGCAGCGCGAGGGCAAAATCCGCGTCATCGGCGTCAGCAACTTCGGCGAGCAAGATATGCCCGACATGCTGCAATGCGGGCGTTACGAGGCCAATCAGCTGCCTTACAGTCTGCTGTGGCGCGCCATCGAATTCGAGATTCAGCCGCAGTGCGTCGCGGAGAATATCAGCATCTTGCCCTACAGCCCGCTGAACCAGGCCCTGCTGACCGGGCGCTATCAAAACGCCGATGAGATGCCCTACTCGCGCACGCGCACACGGCACTTCCGGTCCGACCGCCGCGATTCACGCCATAACACGCCCGGCTTTGAAGCCGAGACCTTCGCCGCGGTGGAGGCCATCCGCCAAATCTGCGCCGACATCGGCCAGGAGATGGCGCCTGTGGCGCTGGCCTGGCTGCTGCACAAACCGGCGGTCGACTGTGTGCTGGCAGGCGCGCGCAATCCGCAGCAAGTGGAGAGCAACGTGATCGCCGGGAGTTTGTCGTTGACAAGGGAGACGATGACGCGGCTGGATGAGGCCACGGACGAGCTCAAGGCGAAGTTGGGTTCCGACCCGGATATGTGGGGCACTGGCGCTGATTCGCGGTATCGGTAGTTCCGATCCCTTCTAAAGACTGTAGGGGCGACTCAATGAGTCGCTCGTATTTCAAATCGGAACGCTCAAAAGGAGTCTAATGTTTCTTGGGCTTGGACGACTTAGTCGCGTTCGCTCTTGGCTCAGGCGCGTCAGATGTCTTCCGATCTGGTCTCGTGTCGCGATTCCCGCCTGGAATTTCCACTTTGGGTATTGAGCAGCTCGTTGTATACGTGACAACTATCCGCTTCATGGCGCCGCTCCTCTCAAGGATTACCTGGTGACATCGTTCGTAATGAACAGGCTGCTGCGCGAAATCTCGCCCCAGCCGGAGTCACCGATTATTTCAATATGATACTCATAATGCCCCTCACCTACAAAGTCTAACTCTCCAATCTGAAGACGGTACACATAACGAAACGCTTCTCGAAAGTCGAGGTCGAAACGCGTTTCGCGCAAAACCCGATGATCGTTTGGCGCTAACCAGCACGCCATCGCGTTATACACTTTCATGTCGGTCGCTTGCTCGATCAGCCAGGTAGAAACCAGCCATGCCGGCGGGTTCAGCACCAGCGTTGATTGCGCTTCGGCCGGAAGCTCGGTATCGACATTGATTTCGGAGAAAACGCGCCAAAACGTGATCTCGCCATCAGGATGCATGACGAAGTCCCTGCAAAACACCGACGATTCACATCTAATCAAAGCGTCGATCCAATGTCTATATCGCACAAACGCAGTACACAAAATTCATATGTGCGCGCGGCTGAATACTCAAGGGTAAACCACGCCGCGCACGCGATTATTCCAGGAGTATATCATTGAGTCCGGCTCGAACATTGTCAAAATATGGTCATACCATATCCGGCATCAGACACTGGAGCAGATGAGGTCGAAATTGTAGGCGCGCGTTATGGGGCATAACTCCGCAGCTTCTCAACCCACCGTCAAATCAAACAGCCCCGCCACGTCCACCAGCTGGCCCGTCTCGATTGACATATTGGCGGCGATGCCCACTAATATCGAAGCCGCGCCGTCGCGGAATGTGGCCGCCTGACGCAGCGGGTCGGGACCCGGCTCGGTCGCGAACAGTTGCGCCAGCATCAGCGGGTCAGCGCCGCCGTGCCCGCCCTCGACCCGCGGTACGTCCACATCGTAAGGCTCGCCGAACATGGGAAAGGCGCGAATCTGCGTCTGCTTGAAGGCGCCTTTGCTGGCGGCGGCTGAGGCGCTGTCCGATTTCAAGTGCGTGACGCTCTCGGTGATGGCCATCTCGACGCGGCCGCGCGTGCCGGTGACGGCGACCCGCAAGCCCTCCCAGGGCGCGTAGGCTACCAGGCAATAAGACAGCAGCGCGCCATTGGCGTAACGCGCCGTGACGGTCATGGTGTCCTCGGCGCTAATGGGCTCGCCGAAGACATTGCGATCGCGCAAGTAGCCGGTCTCGGCTTCCGCATCGAGGTAGAGGCCGCGGTAGGCTTCCTTTTCGTCGAGGAAGAGGGCGAAGGGGTCGTCCCGCGCCGCCGCGACGCCAGTGTAGCGTTCGTAATCATAGCGCTCGCCGCGGGCGGCCGCGTTTTCGCGCCCGTAAAACATCAAGTCTCCCAGCGCGAAGACCTGCGCCGGAGTGGAATCGATCCACCAGTTGACCAGGTCAAAGTGGTGCGTCGCCTTGTGAACCAGCAGCCCGCCACTGTTGGCTTTCTCGCGGTGCCAGCGCCGGAAATAATCCGCGCCGTGGCTGGTATCCAGCAGCCAGGAGAAATCGACCGCCAGCGGCTTGCCCACCGCGCCCTCGGCGATCAACTGGCGAAAGCGGGCGTAGGCCGGGGCGTAGCGATAGTTGAAGGTCACGCGCAGGGACTTGCCGCTGCGGCGCCGGGCCGCGTCGATGGCCTGCAGCCGGTCGAGCGTGGTGGTCAGCGGCTTTTCGCTGATGACATCGCAGTCCGCGTCCAGCGCGCGCGCGATGTAATGATGATGCCAGGCGTCGACCGTGGTGACGATGACGGTATCCGGCTTGGTCTCGGCCAGCATCTGCTCGAAGTCGTCGGCGTGGAACGCGGGCGCCGGCGCCAATCCGCGCTTTTGCAGTTGCGCGTTGTGCCAATCCATGCGCGTGCGGCTGAGATCGCAAATGCCGACCAGCTCGGCGGACTCCGCGTAGGTCTGCGCGATGGCGTCGATGAACATGCCGGCGCGCGATCCCGTGCCGACGATGGCGTAGCGTTGTCTCCGGCTCATATTCCCGTCCCCGCTTCCGTAACGCAATTGGCCGCATTCTAACCGATTATCGCAGTGGACGCTCGAAGCGACTGCGGCGCGCCGGCGCAGCTTCTTGAGTGGAGCGTCCGCCCTGCCGGCTGGACGACCGCACCATTTTATTCCGCGCCAGATTCGGTAAGATTGCTTGTGGTCGCCGAGCGTGGCGACGAAGTTCTATTGCACAAGACGGGAGCGCGGGAATGAGGGTTTTCATTGCGGGCATCGACGGCTATCTGGGCTGGCCGCTCGCCATTTATCTTAGCGCGCATGGTCATCAGGTCGCCGGCGCTGATCTTCTGCTGCGGCGCGAGTGGGTAGCCGAGGTCGGCGGCGTCAGCGCGCAGCCCATCGCCAGCCGCGAAGAGCGCTTGCTCGCCTTTGAAGAGCGCTTCGGCAGGTCGCTCGACTTCCGCGTCGGCGACTTGACCGACTACGATTTTGTCAAAGATCTTTTCCGGGACTTCCAGCCGGAAGCCGTAGTGCATCTGGGGCAGATGCCATCCGCGCCCTATTCCATGATCGACCGGGCGCACTGCGTCTGGACCCAGCAGAACAATGTCGTCAACAATCTGAACCTGCTCTGGGCTATCAAAGAGGTCGCGCCCGATGCCCACCTGGTCAAGCTGGGCACGATGGGCGAATACGGCACGCCGAACCTCGAAATTCCCGAGGGCTTCTTCGAGGTCGAGTTCCGCGGGCGGGTAGACCGCCTGCCATTCCCGCGCCAGGCCGGCAGCTGGTATCACCAGAGCAAAGTACACGACTCCCACAACACACATTTCGCTTCCAAGATCTGGGGCTTGCGCGCCACCGATATCATGCAGGGCGTGGTCTTCGGCACGCGCATCGCCGAGATGGGCGATGATGAGCGCTTGCGCAGCCGGCTCGATTTCGATCAGTGCTTTGGCACGGCCATCAACCGTTTCTGCTGCCAGGCAGTCATCGGCCATCCCCTGACGCTCTTCGGGAAGGGCAAGCAAAAGCGCGGTTTCCTGCCGCTGACCGACTCGGTGACTTGCCTGCGCCTGGCCATCGAGAACCCGCCCGACCCCGGCGAGTTCCGCGTTTTCAACCAATTCGAAAACGCCTACACGGTTACCGAGCTGGCTTGCAAGGTGCGGGAGGTGGCGGCGGACATCGGCTTAAATGTCGAAATCCGCCGCTATGACAATCCGCGCGCGGAAATGGAAGAGCACTACTATCAGCCGGATCGGCAGCATTTGCTCGATCTGGGTTATCAGCCGACCCCCGACATCAAAGCCGTGATGAAGCAGATGATGCTGGACCTGCTGGATAACAGTGATCGCATAGCAGCGCATGCCGATGTGCTGATCCCCGACATCCGCTGGTCCGGCGGACGCCGACGGTCCGAGGTAGTCGGGTAACGCTTACACTCAAGCGAAAGCGAATGCCGATGGCGAATAATCCGGTGCTCCTGATCATCCTGGATGGCTGGGGAATCCGCGCGGCGGAAGCGGGCAACGCCGTCGCCCTGGCCGATACGCCTAACTTCGACCGCTGGCTGCGGACGCATGAACGCGCCATCGTGCACAGCTCGGGCGAACATGTGGGCTTGACGCCGGGCCAGATGGGCAACTCCGAAGTCGGGCACCTCAATCTGGGCGCCGGCCGCATCGTCTATCAGGATATCTCGCGCATCGCCAAGGCCATCGCCGACGGCTCGCTGGCCGACATCCCCGCGCTCCAGAGCGCCATGCGCTATCTCAAAGAAACCCACAAACGCCTGCATCTGATCGGCCTGCTGGGCAGCGGCGGCGTTCACAGCCACTCCGACCATCTCTACGCGCTGCTGGATATCGCGCGCCAAAACGACATCGACCCGATCCTGCACCTGATCACCGATGGGCGCGACACGCCGACGCAGGCCGGCGTCGCCTTCTGCGCCGAGCTGCTGGACAAGATCGCCGAGCTGGGCTGTGGGCGCGTGGCCACCGTCAGCGGGCGCTACTACGCCATGGATCGCGACCGACGCTGGGAGCGCACGCGGCAGGCTTACCAGGCCATGGCTTTCCGCCGCGGCAATGAACACGCGCCCGATGCCTTGAGCGCGATACAAGCGTCGTACGACAAGGGCGTCACAGACGAGTTCATCCCGCCCACCCTCATAGAGCCGGGCGCGGACACGGGCGTCGCAGCCGGCGATGTTCTGCTCTGCTACAACTTCCGCGCCGACCGCATGCGCCAATTGTCGCAGGCCTTCGTCAAGCGCAATATTGCCGGAGCGGAAAGCTTCACGCTCATAGACGACCTGCGCCTCATCACCATGACCGAGTATATGGCGGGCTTGACCGACGCGGTGTTATTTCCGGTCGAGCTGTTGAGCAACACCCTGGCCGAGACGCTAAGCCGCGCCGGCCTGACGCAGTATCACACCGCCGAGACCGAGAAGTACCCGCATGTGACCTTCTTCTTCAACGGCCGCAACGAGACGCCCTTCCCCGGCGAGACGCGCCATATCGTGCCTTCGCCCCAGGTCGCCACCTACGACTTGCGGCCGGACATGAGCGCGCGCGAGCTGACAAAGGCGACGCTGGATCGCCTGCAATCCCATGACGATGACTTTCTGCTGGTCAACTTCGCCAATCCGGATATGGTCGGGCATACCGGCTCGCTGCCGGCGGCGATTCAGGCGGTTGAGACCGTCGACGCCTGCGCCGGGCGGCTGGTCGAGGCGGTCCTGCAAAAAGGCGGCGTCGCCATTGTCACGGCTGACCACGGCAACTGCGAGCGTATGGTCGACGCCGTGACCGGCGAGCCGCATACCTACCACACCGTCGGGCCGGTCTCGCTCTCTGTGATTGACGCGGACAATCGCTACGACTTGCGCAGCTGGGGCCGGCTGGCGGATGTCGCGCCGACTGTGCTGGACTTGCTGGGCGTCGACCAGCCGCCTGAGATGACCGGGGGCAGTCTGATACGCGCGGCGCGATGACCGGCGTCGGCGCAAAGCCGCTAGCCCAGCTTGCGTCGGAAATACCTCACCATCTCGTCGAAGGCGTCGTCGGCGACCTCGTCGCGCCGCAGTTCGCCGTCGTCAAGCATGAAGCCATGCGGCTCGTTGGCGTATACCTTGAGCTCGAAATCCGCGCCGGCCTCGCCCAGCGCCGTCGCATAGGCGTAGATGCTGGCGATCGGGCTGGGGCGGTCTTTTGTGCCGTGAATGATGAGCATCGGCGCTTTGTGCTCGTCGACCAAATCAGCGGGGGTGACCGGGTCGCCAAAGTTGGGGAAACCATACCAGGCCACGCCCGCGCCAAATGCGTCGATCTGTGGCATGAACAGCATGGTGTAGCGGCCGCCCGCGCAGAAGCCGGTCAAGCCGACGCGCATCGGGTCGACATCGTCGCGCGCGCTCAGATAAGCGATACTGTCGACCAATAGTTGCTGGACGAGCGCGTCAGACGGGCTGCGCTCGAATGTTTGCCAGCCAATCGCCAAGACCACAAAGCCCTCCGCGGCAAAGGCGTCCGTCATGTCGCGGTAACCTTGCTGCAGGCCGTTGAACGAGTGAATCAGCACCACCGCCGGATAGACCCCGGATTCCGCTGGATAGGCAAGGTATGATTGGAATGCTTGACCGCCACTTGTCACATCAATGTTTTCGCCATTGACCGCCATAGTTTCCTCATGCGCCAGCGCCTTAAGCGAAAACGCCAGTAGCGCCACGAGCAAGGCCAAATATATCTTTTTCACTGTTTTGTCCTTATCATCTCAATTGCTATGAAGTTGCCGCCTTTATCATAGCGCGGCGCCAATCAACTGCGCCACGACGCATCGCGCCTGCGCCGAAGGCCGCGCGCTTGACATAGGCTGAAACGGTTGAAAATGAACCGCCGGGACAACCTGCAAGCAATCAAAAACCATCCCAAGGTCTCCGTGCTGATCATCGGCGGCGGCGTTAATGGCATCGGCCTCTTGCGCGACCTGGCGCTGAACGGCGTCGATGTGCTGCTGGTCGAGCGCGGCGACTTCGGCAGCGGGACCAGCGCCGGCTCCTCCCACATGTTGCACGGCGGCATCCGCTACCTGGAGAACGGCGAATTCCGCCTGGTCAACGAGGCCCTGCGCGAGCGCGATCGTATGCTGCGCAACGCGCCGCATTACGCCAAACCGCTGCGCACCACCATCCCGGTTTTCCGCTGGTTCTCCGGCCTGCTCAACGCGCCGCTGAAGTTCCTAAACCTGCTTGACCGCCCCGGCGAGCGCGGCGCCCTGGTCATCAAACTCGGCTTGAGCTTCTACGAATTCCTAGTCCGCAACGAACGCCAGCTGCCCAGGCACGAGTTTCGCCGGCGCGGGGCCGCCCTGCGCGAGTACCCGCAACTGAACCCGGCCATCGTCTGCGCCGTCAGCTATTACGACGCCTGGATGCCCTGTCCCGAGCGCATCTGCCTGGAAATGACGCTGGACGCCGAAGCCAGCCATGAGGGCGCGCGCGCGCTCAGCTACGTCAGCGCCATCGCCGGCGACAATGACAGCGTAACCCTGCGCGACGAGCTGAGCGGCGAGGAACTTCTCGTACACCCGCTAGTGGTGGTGAACGCGGCCGGTCCCTGGATTGACCTGGTGAATAGCGGCCTGGGGCGCGGCCAGCAGCGTTTCATTGGCGGAACCAAAGGCTCGCATCTGATCCTCGACCACCCTGAATTGCTGGCGGCGGCGCGCGACAGCGAGATTTTCTTCGAGAACGATGACGGCCGCATCGTCCTGATTCTGCCTTATTTTGACCGCGTCATGGTCGGAACCACCGATATCCGCCTCGACCAGCCTGATGAAGCGGTCGCGACAGACTCCGAAATCGACTACCTGCTGGCCATGGTCGAAAGGGTCTTTCCCGGCATCCGCGCCCGACGCTCGCAGATCGTATTCACTTTCTCGGCTGTGCGTCCGCTGCCATATAGCGACGCAAGCGCTCCGGGCCAGATCAGCCGCGACCACAGCATCCGCAGCCTGCCGGCTGATTCCGGGCGATCCTACCCGATTCACTCGCTTGTCGGCGGCAAGTGGACTACCTTCCGCGCTTTCGCCGAACAGGCTGCGGAAGTGGTGCTGAATGAGCTTGGGCGACAGCGCCGGGCGCATACCCGCGACCTGTGCATTGGCGGCGGGCGCGACTACCCGACAGATGACGCCGCGCGCGACAAATGGCTGAGCGACCTGCAGGCGCGCTGCGATTTGCCGCTGGAGCGCTTGCGGACGCTATTTGAGCGCTATGGTACGCGCGCGGAAGCTGTCGCGCTATTCATCGCGCAAGCCCCGGACAATCCGCTGGGCGCGCTGCCGGCATACAGCCAGCGCGAAATCGTATTCATGCTGACGAATGAAAAGGTGGAGCGCCTGGACGACCTGCTCTTGCGCCGCACCCTCATGGCGATGCTGGGCCTGGTCACGCCGGCGCTGCTGCATGAATTGGCCGATCTCTGCGCGGCCACGCTCAACTGGTCCGCCGAGCGCGAACGTCGCGAAATCCAGCGCGCGATTGAGCTGCTGCGCGTCAAGCACCGCGTGGAGCTGTCGGCCGCTAGCTGATGCGCACCGCCGTCCCGCTGGCCGAGACCATCAGCATGCTGCCGTTGGCGCCGATGGTCTCGTAATCCAGGTCGACGCTCAGTATCGCGTTGGCGCCCAATTGCCGCGCGTTATCCTGCATCTCGCGGATGGCGATTTCTTTCGCCCGCCGCAATTCCTCTTCGTATGCGCCCGAACGCCCGCCAACGATGTCGCGGATGCCGGCGAACATATCTTTGAACATATTGGCGCCCATCACCGCTTCGCCGCTGACGATGCCCAAATAGCCCTCGACCGCGTAGCCCTCAACAGTCGGTGTCGTGGTTGTGATCATTCGCTTCACCTTGCTTTCCATGGCTTGCCTCACTTTTTGTCCGCGCGCCGTATTGTAGCGGCGGAGTGGCGTTGTGGCTACCGTTGCGGACCGGGGTTACAGACTTCGCCCCTTATCGAATTCACTTGACAGAGAAATATCTCAGTAGTTCCAACAAAGCAATGTGAAACCGGAATCAAGTCGATTGTAGGGGCGACACTGTGTGTCGCCCGAAAATCCGCGAATAAAATATCGGGCGATTCACAGAATTGCCCCTACGATGTCCCGATATTCTTGGCGCTACTAACTTGGAATTACTTCTGTGCCCTCTATGGTGAATTATCTTGTTTGTAGTTGCCAGTTGAGTCATGTCTGCTGATGATTGCCAGTCCTCAGACGGTGGGGAGGCAAAACTTGGATCTAGTCACTGTCACGAAGTCGTTACGGCAGAATCAGCCGCAGCAGCCGTTCAGCCGCAGTCGCCGCCGGCAGCTCTCCATTGACCACCGCCGCTTCGAATTCTGGCAGGGCGGCCTGAATCGCGGTATTCCCGAACAGACGCTCGCGCAGCTGCGCCTCCAACTCAGCGTGCAGCCATTCGCGCAGCTGCGATGCGCGCCGTTCCGCGAAGACGCCGCTGGCCTTTGTCCCCGCCACGAACTCGCTAATGGCGCGCCAGATCTCGTCGATGCCCGCGCCGCTCAGCCCCGAGGCGGTGAAGGCGCGCGTCCGCCAACCCGCCGTGGCCGGCGCCACCAAGCGCAGCGACTGGCTGAATTGCGCGCGCGCCGCCCGGGCCGCGGCCAGATTGTCGCCATCGGCTTTGTTGACGACCAGCGCATCGGCCATCTCGATCACGCCCTTTTTGATGCCCTGTAGCTCATCGCCGGCGCCGGTGATCAGCAGCAGCAAGAAAAAATCGACCAGGCCGCGCAGGGTCACTTCGCTCTGACCCGTACCCACCGTTTCGACCAGGATCACATCGTAGCCGGCCGCTTCGCAGAGCAGGATGGCTTCGCGCGTCCGCCCGGCCACGCCGCCCAGCACTCCGCCGGTAGGGGAGGGGCGGATGAAGGCCCGATCATCGCGCGCGAGCCGCTCCATGCGCGTCTTGTCGCCCAGGATGCTGCCGCCGCTCAAGTGGCTGCTGGGGTCAACAGTCAGCACCGCCACGCGTTTGCCGCGCTCGGTCAAATGGCGGCCGAAGCTGTCGATGAAGGTGCTTTTGCCCGCGCCCGGCACACCGGTGACGCCGATGCGCAGCGAGCGGCCACTTTGCGGCAGCAGCCGGCCCAGCAGCGCCCGCGCTTGTTCACGATGCTCCGCGGCGGCGCTCTCGATCAGCGTGATGGCGCGGGCCAAGGCGGCGCGCTCGCCCGCCAGTACGCCGCGCGCGAGCGCATCCAGGTCGATTTTGCGCTGCCGATTGTCGACATTCATAGTTGGGCGCGCTCGCTTGCTTTCACCCATCTTACCGCATTGACTTTATCTGATACACTTTAGGCGAGACAGGTGAATCAAGGAGTACAGAAATGGCGCAATATCTATGGCAATCTTCGCTGACCGCTTCCGCCTGGAAAAACCAGGTAGCGGGAGATATCGCCGCGCTTTTCGACGCCGGCAATGCCGACGCCGGGCATTTTGGCGGAAAGGTGCTGCATAGCTGGGTGGCCTTCGGCGAATACGACTTCATCGCTGTTGTCGAAATGCCCGATAACGAAAGCATGGCGGCTTTTGTGCTGGCGATGACGGCCAAAGGCCACTATTCCGCCGGCAAGACCACCATCTTGCTGAGCAGCGATGAAACAAAAGCGGCGACGCAGCGCGCCGCGTCGCTGGGCTAGAGTCGGGTCGGATCGTCGCCCGCCTACTTTACTGCCGACGAGCGCCGCTTCAGCGCTTCCAGGACATTGCGGGCTGCAGTTGGTATCACCGTGCCGGGGCCGAAAATCGCTGTCGCGCCTTGCGCATAGAGGAAGGCGTGGTCCTGCGCCGGGATGACGCCGCCGATTACCACCATCATATCGGCGCGTCCTTGTTCGCCCAGGGCCCGCGTCAGCTGCGGCAGCAGGGTCTTGTGCCCGGCCGCCAGCGAACTGACGCCGACAACGTGTACGTCGTTTTCGACCGCCTGTTTCGCCACCTCGTCCGGCGTCTGAAACAGCGGCGCAAGGTCGACGTCAAAGCCCATATCCGCGAAGGCGGTGGCGATGACTTTGGCCCCGCGATCGTGGCCGTCCTGGCCCATCTTCGCCACCATCAAGCGCGGCCGCCGGCCCTCGCGCCGCGCGAAATCGTCGCTCAATTCGCGCACGGCGGCTACTTCATCAGCGTCGCTGAATTCGCTGCTGTAAACGCCGGCCACCGATTGCGCGGCCGCCGTGTGCCGCCCCCAGACATTTTCCAGCGCCAGCGAGATCTCGCCGGTGGTGGCGCGCGCCCGCGCCGCCTCGACCGCAAATGCCAGCAGGTTGCCGTCGCCCGACCGCCCGCACTGCGTTAATCTTTCCAGCGCGGCTTGCGCAGCCGCATTATCCCGCACGGCGCGCAGCCGCTTCAAACGGGCGATCTGCGCCGCGCGCACGGCGCTGTTGTCGACCTCGCGATAGGCGATGGGCTGCTCCACGTCCGGGCGATACTTGTTCACGCCGATAATAGCCTCGGCGCCGCTGTCGATATGCGCTTGCCGCCGCGCGGCCGCCTCTTCAATGCGCAGCTTGGGCAATCCAGTCGCAAGCGCTTTAGTCATGCCGCCCAGCGCTTCAATTTCGTCAATATGCGCCCAGGCGCGCCGCGCCAAATCATGGGTCAGGCGCTCGACCAGGTAGGCGCCGCCCCAGGGATCAACCACGTCGGTAATGCCCGTTTCGTGCTGCAGGAAGAGCTGCGTATTGCGGGCGATGCGCGCGCTGAAGTCGGTGGGCAGGGCGATGGCCTCGTCCAGCGCGTTAGTATGCAGCGACTGCGTACCGCCCAACGCCGCCGCCATCGCTTCCAGGCAGGTGCGGACGACGTTGTTGAAGGGGTCGCGTTCCTGCAGGCTCCAGCCCGAGGTCTGGCAATGCGCGCGCAGGGCCATGGCCGGGGGAGTCGGCGGATTGAATTGTTTGACCAGCTTGGCCCAGAGCAGACGCGCCGCCCGCATCTTGGCGATCTCCATGAAATAATTCATGCCGATGCCCCAGAAGAAACTCAGCCGCGGCGCAAAGGCGTCAATGTCCAAACCCGCGTCCAGGCCCGTCCGCAAATACTGCAAGCCATTGGCCAGCGTGTATGCCAGTTCGATATCGGCGGTGGCGCCGGCTTCCTGCAAATGGTAGCCGCTGATGCTGATGCTGTTGAATTTGGGCATCTCGGCGGCGCAGTAAGCGAAGATATCGGCCACGATGCGCATGGATTGCGCCGGCGGGTAGATGTAGGTATTGCGCACCATATATTCTTTGAGGATGTCGTTCTGGATGGTGCCGGTCAGCTGCGCCGGGGAGACGCCCTGCTCCTCGGCGGCGACGATGTAGAAGGCCAGCACAGGCAGGACCGCGCCGTTCATGGTCATGGACACCGACATTCGCTCCAGCGGAATGCCGGCGAACAGGTTCTGCATATCCAGCACGCTGTCCACGGCCACGCCGGCCATGCCGACATCGCCTTCCACGCGCGGATGATCGGAGTCGTAGCCGCGATGGGTGGCCAGGTCAAAAGCCACGGACAATCCCTTCTGCCCGGCCGCCAGATTGCGGCGGTAAAAGGCGTTGCTCTCCTCGGCGGTGGAATAGCCGGCGTACTGCCGAATCGTCCAGGGGCGCGCGGCGTACATGGTGGGGTAAGGACCGCGCAAGCAGGGCGGGATGCCGGCGACGAAGTCAAGATGCTCGACCTCGTCCAGGTCGGCGGCGGTGTGTAGCGCTTTGATGTCGATCTGCTCCAGCGTCCGCCAGAGGTCCTCGGTCGACGCTGTCGCAGGCTCCGCCGTCGCAAAGCTCGGGTCGTAATCGATCTGGCTGAAATCGGGCTTGGCTGTCATGCGTCGGCGCCTGCCGCTGCCTGCAGCATATTGAAGGCGTCCGCCAAACGCAGCGGCCGCAGCGGCTCTATTCTGACACCGCCAGCGCCGGCGTCGTCGCTGACTGAAGCTGTCGCTTCCGGCGTCGCAGGCAGCGATTCAGCGTCGTTGACGTAAGCGTTGGCGCCCACCAAGATCGACTCGCCGGTCGCCAGGGCGTGTCGGCGCTTCTCGGCAACCGCAGCGATTTCCGTCTGGATGACGCCCGATTGCAGCGCGGCCAGCATGCCGCCGCGAGCTTCAATCTCCTGAAAGCGCGCCCAGGCCCGGCGCGCAAGTTGGTCGGTCAGCGCCTCGACATGCCAGGCGCCGCCGGCCGGGTCGATCAGACGCGTCAACTGCGCCTCTTCTTGCAGGATCAGCTGCAGGTTGCGCGAGAGCCGGCGCGAAAAAGCGTCACTCGGCCCCAGCGGCGCGTCAAAGGCAGGCAGGCTGATGCTATCGACCCCGCCCATGGCCGCCGCCAGCGCCTCGTTCGTCAAGCGCAGCAGATTGACATGTCGGTCGCGGCGCGTCTTGTTGCGCAAGCCGGCGCACGCGTGCAGCCAGGTACGCTTTCCCCGCGCCGACAGGCCAAAGGCGCGCAGCACCTGCGCCCATAGCGACTTGATGGCGCGGAATTTGGCGATTTCCATGAAGAAGTTCTCGCCAATGCCCAACTGTATATGAATCTTGCTCGCGACTTTTTCGACGTCAAGACCGCGGCCGTCCAACTCGCGCAGACAGGCGACTCCCGTCGCCAGCGCCAGCGCCAGCTCCTGCACGGCATGCGCGCCGGCCTCGTGGCAGGCGGTCGTGTCAACCGAGATGCTGCGTAACTGCGGCGACCCGCCAGCTACGCGCGTGAGGTGAGCCGCCAGCGACTCGTAGGCATCGGCGGGCAAGCTGCCGCTGACGACCGCAGCGCCCAGCGGGTCGTAGCCAACGCAGCCGGCGAGCCCCCGCAAGTCGCTTTCGCTGAGCGCCGCCTGCATTAGTCGATATGTTTCAGGCGCGCGTCCGCCGGCCGCAAAAATCGGGAATCGCGACAAGTCAATATGAGCCAGCGCTCGCCGCAGGTCATCGGCTTCGTTTAGTCGCAGCTTGTCGCCGATGGTGATGGCCGTCTGTCCATTCGCCAGCGCGACTTTGAGCGCGGCATTGAAGTCGTCGGGCTCGGCGCTGTCGATTTCGTTGGCGATCAGCCAGGGCCGGGCGCCGTGGACACTTCCGCGCAAACAGGGGTACTGACCGGGCAGGCTGTCCGCTGCGATACCCGCGCCTACGCTGTCGGCATGAGGCAGCGGATCAATGTCGATGCCTTCGTAGCTGCGGGCGACCAGGCTCTCCAGCGATTTGCCGCGCAGGGAAGCGCGCGCCGCCGCGACCCACTCGTCATAGGTCGCGGCGTCAAAGTCCGCGAATAATGCTTCGGTCACGTCTTGCTCATAGCGCTGATTCGTCCAATGTGGCGCAGATTATAGCGGCTGAGGCGAAGTCTTGGAATTGTGGCGCGCCGCAGTACAGGGGTTGAAATCGGTCAGCATTAGAATAAGCCACATTCCGACGCAAAACTGCCGCCGACATGGAACAGGCCTTAGCGCGAAGCAATACGTTTGGGAAGTCGTGTACTGGCAGGGACTTTGTCAGCTCCTTCCAGGAATGATCTGGGCCAGTAAGGCGCTCTTGCCGGATTGCCGCCGGGCGAAAGTTTCTTTCGGCAATCTGGCAATATGAAGTTGCCGGATGTTCAGTTGTTAAGGCGCATGTTGCGAACAGGGTAGCATGGCCGCGTAGAGCACGGGCGACAGAATGGTCGCGCGGAAAGTGAGATTCACATCAGCGCAAGCGATGTGAAGCGCAAGTGGAGCCCAGTTAGTCACGCGAAAGTTGAAGGGTAGTCTGTTCGACAGCGGGTGAGCGACGGCTGGCCGGTCAAAATCTATCGATGCGCGGCTGGGAATGGAGCCGGTACCTTAATCAATATTTGTGAGCCCTGATTTTTTGCTCTCTGTACTCGGTGGCAAACCTGTCGGAGTTTCAACCAGCACCGGCGCTGTTATCACCAGGTCACATGCAACGCGACGGGCCCGCGGAAAGAGATATTGCGCGTGTACTCGATCTGTTGCCCATCGACCAGGCGCAAGCCCGGCAGCTCGCGCGTCAGCGTCTCCAGCAGGAGCGCCATCTCCAGCCGGGCCAGGGGCGCGCCCACGCAATAGTGGATGCCGTAGCCGAAGGCCAGTTGGTCTTTGAGATTGCCGCGCTCGAATATGATGTCGTCCGGCTCGGGGAAGACGCGCTCATCGCGATTGGCGGAGTTGAGCATCAGCAGCAGGTTGGCGCCGGCCGGGATCTCCACGCCGTTGATTGTGCTGGCCTCTGCCGCCAGCCGCCGCCAGGTACAGACCGAGGGGTCGTAGCGCATCATCTCTTCCAGCGCGCGCGGGATATCGCCCGGCGCCGCGCAAAGCGCCTCCCAATGTTCGTGCTGGTTCAGCAGATGCAGCAGCGCGTTGTTGATCTGGGCCGTGGTCGTCTCGTGCCCGGCCACCAGCAGCGTGATCATGCAGCTGGCGATTTCGTTCAGGGTCAACACGCTGTCATCGCCGGCGCGCATACGAATCAAGTCGCTGGTCAGGTCGTCTTGCGGATGCCGCGCTTTCTCCGCCACCAGCTCGACCACGTAGCGCCAGAAAGGCGCCAGATTCTCGGTCATCGCGATCTGCTCGGCGGCAGTCGGTCGTCCGTAATACAGCTTAATGCGATTGCCGGCCCAGGCTTTGACTTGCGGCACATCGGCATCGGGCACGCCCAGCACATGAAAAAGCACGTAGGCCGGATATTCGTAGGTGAGTCCGGCCACGATATCTAGCGGCGCGCGCCCGGCGATGCGCTCAACGCCGATCTCGGCGATATCGCGGATGGCGGACGCGAAGCTCTTCATGCGCCGGGGTGTGAAGAGGCGATTGACCCGGGCGCGGATGCGCGTATGGCCCGGCGGCACGTTATTGGACAGCACCGGCTCGGGCGTATAGCCACGGGCGGCCAGCAGCTGCCGCACGGCCCGGGAGAAGGGAACGATGGGCGTGATGGTGTTGGCGGCGGTGTAAGTCTCGTGATCGCGGAATATCGCT
>CAZWCV010000033.1:30326-30970 GCA_964632725.1 uncultured Anaerolineaceae bacterium | reverse complement strand
GACACAAGTCCTAAACTTTACTGGCTTATTCGGGCGACCTGATAGGTAGCCCCTACAAGTTTCGTTTATGCTGAGGCTTGTGATTATTGGTCTGTCGCTTTCATATACAATCGAGACCATCGTGACCCAAGAGCGGAATTGAAGCGTTCGAGCCTTGATTATGTTGCGAAAGCACAACACGCTCACGCTGGATTGGCCGCTGCGGCAAGAGCGGCTCTTCCCCCGCGTCCAGCCGCTGATCGTCGAGATCGGCTTCGGCAATGGCGAATATCTGATTCATCTGGCGCGGACGCAGCCCGATTGCAATATCCTCGGCTTCGAGATTTCGGGGCAGTCGATGGACAAAGCCGAAGCCAAGATCGCGAAGCTGGGGCGGGACAACGCGCGGGTCATCCATGGGCGCGCCGAGACCGCGCTGGCGCACTTGCTGGCGCCGGCATCGGTGCGCGAGTTTCACATCAATTACCCCGATCCCTGGTTCAAGAAACGGCATCATCGCCGGCGTCTCATCAGCAGCGCTACGGTTGATCTGCTGGCGAGCCGGCTGGCGCCGGGCGGGCGCTTGCTGCTGGCGACGGATATCATCGATTATGCCGAGATGGCGCATGAGATACTCTCCACGACAGCGGGGCTAAAGAATCAGT
>CAZWCV010000033.1:13749-30233 GCA_964632725.1 uncultured Anaerolineaceae bacterium | reverse complement strand
AATCGACGGTCGATTTCGCACGAAGTACGAGCTCAAGGGGTATCGCGAGGGACGGCGCGGGCACTTCTTTCTGTATGCGCGGGACGAAAAGCCTATCGTCCACCCGCCCATCATCGAGGAATTGGACATGCCACATCTTTTCTTAAGCACGCCGCTCTCCGCCGCGGAAATCACCGAGCGCTTTCAGGCGACGCGCCGGACCTATGGCGATATGCACATCGCCATCTTGCGCGCTTATGCCGACCCGAAGCGGAATACCGCCGTCTTTGAGGTGGTGGCGGAAGAGCCGAGCATCGAGCAGCATACGATGATCATGCTGGCGCCGCGGGCGGAAGCGGGCGAGTATATCGTGAAGATGACCAGCCTGGGTCATGCGCGGGCGACGCTGGGGATGCATCGGGCGGTGGCGGCGGTAGGCGAGTGGGTGGCGGGTTTGGATACGGCGGGGCTGGTGCTGGCGCGGAAGCTGCGGGGGTGAAAGACTGGTCCTATCGATACTGCACGTTCCACTCCAACTCGGCAAGGCTTGCGTAATCAACCAACTGCACACACGTGTCGTATATTCTCTGCCCTGTAAGATTACTATACACAGACCATCCATTGTCAAGTGACCGATAGTCGCGGTTGTTCATGTCTTCCTTCTTGAAATACCTCGGAGGAAAACGCTTGGTCAAAGTTTCAAAGTCGTCTACTTGATGCATAATCGCGTTTGCCGTGCATACCAATACTTCCTTCCACGACTTGACGGGCATTGAATGGCCGGCAAAAGTGAGTAATGTCGGCTTCGTACCCTTTAGGTTTGGCACTGCTACGTCGCCGCCAATATTAGGCCAAACTTCGAGGATAAGCTCGGTCAAGTAACTCGTTCGCTCAGCGATTGCTTTGGCGTCCCATCGACGCACATCGCGCGAAAAATACTCGCTATTGATGCGAAGCGCGTGCCTGCGCAACTTGTTGTGCTTTTTTCGGAACTCGCTGTTAGACAGAGCGGCGTTCCAACTCTGAGTTACAAGTGTTAGATTGCCAATTGCGTTGAGATTTTCCTTATGGACTTCGTTGTGCCAACGACCGAGTTGGGAGCGCCAGCGATCGCTGAGGCTTTGCGGCATTATGTGTTCGATAGTTGACGCCCCGTCCAGAGCTGTGTGACCATCAGTGCCCTTTGACAAATGGCGATTTAGGGACTCCAAAATCTGGGCCAATCGCTTCTGTCGCCTGCTGTCAAAGTTGCGATTTGCCTTGAGCGCCTGACGCAGTCGATTATCCGTAGGGTAGTTTCTGTAGGCAAGAGATTTTCGCATGGTCTCAGGGACCGAATCTATTGGCATGTCTCGCATTTCTTTTACTAGAGCAGGAAATAGCTTGTTGAAATTCGTCGGGTCACCGGCAAGGAACCGTCGGACAAAGTAATTCTCGAACGTTTCGAGCGCTTCAATGAATTCATTTGTGGACGCCTCGCCTTTGGTAACCAGATCGTACATGTATAGCCACAGTGGGTACGATGACGACATTTCGAAACGGTTTAGCCGCACCATCCGGCGGCGAAGTGTCAAATTTCTCTCCCCTTTCGGACGCAGGAGCTTGTCATAGTATCTTGCAAACTCATGTAAGCGAGCGATCTCTCCCGCGAAACCTAGATCATCTCCGAAGTGATTTTCCATGCGGTCGCGAAACCTTGCGTACACATCATCGGTGCGCGGTAATACGCCAGAGAAATGCGCAATGTAATGCCTAAGAAACGCGGTTAGTTCTCCGATTCTGGCTGTCTTGCGTCGCTCATCCAACGTTTCCTCAATCTTTACCCAGTACTTGTCAAAAACTAGCTTTTGACTATCAGATGGAAGACGCATCGCGATGTAATTACGCACCAAATCGGGTTGCGATAGCGGCCGGCCTTTTGCATTCAAACTTTCGAAAATCTTGTAACCTCGTTCTCGTTCATCCAATACGATAAAGACTACTTGCATATTCTTTACCAAGGTATTGAAGATTTCTTCGGCTGAGGTTCTGTTTCTCGCAAGTCGCTTCGGGACTTCGGCGCGAAAATATCGGTATGCTTCCATGATTCGCGAGTCACTCTGTTCCGGTGTTTCTCCCCTCAATAACGCGCAGTATGCCTGGCGGTCACCTCGCTTTTCAGTCGGAACCAGTTTATAGAAACTATCATCAATTTCATCCGGGTTTACCAGCATTTTCGTCATTGTTCGGTGCAAGCGTTCGTCTTGGTCGACTTGCTCGGAGAGCGCGCGAATGAGAAGCGATAAAGAAATTAGCCGCTGCTGTCCATCAACGAGCGTGTACTTTGGCATGACACCGCTGCCCGCACCCTCATCGATTACCACCAAAGCGCCCAAAAAATGTTCAGCATTATCTCCTTCCTCATGAAGTTGAATCAGATCATCAAGCAAGGTCTTCCAATTGGACTTTTCCCATGCATAGTCACGCTGAAAGTAAGGCAGCACATATTGCACATTTCCTCCATTGCTAAACACTTTGCGGATACGCTGTTCCTGGGCTTCCATCGATTAGTGGTCCTCTATCCTGAGTAGTTTATTTAGCGTAATCACGTCTCCTATGTAGGTCAAGTGCAGGTGGCTGCTGATCTGCCCTGTGATACAATACGCCGATTGAAACACCGTACAAGATTCCAGGACGCCCATGCCCAACCTCACCCACCACACCCTCCCCAACGGACTCACCATCCTGCTGCGCGAAGCCCACAGCGCGCCGGTCATCAGCTGGTGGCTGGCTTACCGCGTGGGCAGCCGCAACGAACCCACCGGCAGAACCGGCATCTCCCACTGGGTCGAGCACATGATGTTCAAGGGCACCGAGCAATTCCCGGCCGGCCTGCTCGACCGCGAGATCGACCGCGCCGGCGGGCAGTGGAACGCCTTCACCTCCATGGACGCCACCAAATACTTCGAGACCCTGCCGGCCGATAAAATCGACATCGCCATGCGCGCCGAAGCCGATCGCATGGTCAACGCCCAGTTTGACGCCGACGAGACCGAATCCGAGCGCACCGTCATAATCTCCGAGCGGCAGGGGGCGGAGAATCAACCGACTTTCTGGCTGCAGGAGGGCGTCCGCGGCAGCGCCTTTCGCGTGCACGGTTATCATCACGAAATAATCGGCGACGAGGCCGATCTGCGCGCCATGACGCGGGACGATCTCTACGCGCATTATCGCCGGCACTATTGCCCGGCCAATGCCGCCGTCATCGCCGTCGGCGCCTTTGATACAGACGACATGCTGGCGAGAATCGAGCGATTATACGGCGCGATTCCCGGCGCTGGCGAGCCCGATCTATTCGTCAGGCAGGAGCCGGACCAGCAAGGCGAGCGACGCGTCACGGTGGAGCGCCCGGGCAAGACGGCCTTCCTGGAATTGTGCCACCACATCCCCGGCGCGGCGCATGACGACTGGATGAAGCTGCAGGTGCTCAACGCCATACTGAGCGGGGCCAGCGGCGCTTCGGACAACAAGACCAGCCGGCTGTATCAGGCGCTGGTCAAGACCGAGATTGCCGCCGGCGTCGGCGCCTGGCTGACGCCCACCATCGATCCCTACCTCTACAGCATCCTGGTGACGCTGCGCGAAGGGCGGACCGTCGATGAAGCGGAAGCGGTTCTGCTGCGCGAGATCGAGCGCTTGCAAGCCGACGGCGTCAGCGAAGCCGAGCTGCGCAAAGCGCGCAAACAAAGCCGCGCCGCCTTCGCTTACCGGACGGAGAGCGTCACCGAGCAGGCCTTCTGGCTGGCGCAATCGTTCATCCTGGGCGATGTCAACTGGTTCGACAACTACTCCGACCGGCTGATGGCGGTGACGGCTGAAGATGTGCAAGCTGTCGCTCAGCGCTATCTGGCGCCGCGGGGGCGCGTCGTCGGCGTGCTCAATCCGACCGACCCGGAGCAGGAGGCGGCGACCGCATGAGCGCGCGACAAGCCAGCATCCCCAACTCAAGCAATATCACACATAGCCGGCTGGACAACGGCGTCACCGTCCTGGTCTACGAGAATCCGGCGGTGCAGTCGGTCAATATCATGGGCTCGCTTCATGCCGGCAGCATCTACGAGTCGCCCGAGCAGAGCGGCCTGGCGTCGCTGATGGGCGGGGCCCTGATGACCGGGACGGCCAGCCGCGATTTTGACCAGCTTCACGGAGCGCTGGAAGATATCGGCGCCGATCTGGGTTTCCGCGGGCATTTGCATAAGCTGGGATTCGCCGGCAAAGCGCTGGCGGAAGACCTGCCCACGCTGATTGAGGTCGCCAACGACGCGCTTCGCCATCCGACCTTCCCCGACGAGCATGTCGAGCGGCTGCGCGGCGAGCGGCTGACCTGGCTGCAATACAGCAGCTTCGACACGCGTTATCGCGCCTCCAAAGCCATGCGCGAGGCGCTCTTTCCGGCGTCGCACCCCTATCACTATGGCGCTTCGGGCCGCGAAGCCAGCATCGCGAATATTTCAGCGAGCGACCTGCGGCGCTTTCACAGCGAGCAGTACGGCCCGCGCGATATGATTCTGGTGATGGTGGGCGCGGTTAAGGCTGCTGAGGCTGTCGAGCTGGCGAGCGCCGCTTTCGGCGACTGGCGCAACGACAGCCAGCCCGAAATCGCCCAGGTGGAACGGCCGCCGGCGAACGGCGATTCGCCTCAACAGGTTGTCGTCGTACCGGGCAAGACGCAGTCCGATATCTGCATGGGCGTCTTTGGACCAGCGCGGCTGGCGGAAGACTATCTGCCGGCTCAGCTCGCCAACAGCATCCTGGGCGAGTTCGGCATGATGGGTCGGATCGGAAAGAGCGTGCGCGAGGAGAAGGGGCTGGCTTATTACGCCTACAGTCGCCTGGGCGGCGGGCACGGGCCCGAGCCCTGGACGGTGAGCGCCGGCGTCAACCCCGAGAATGTCGACCTGGCGATTGCGTCCGTGCTGCAAGAAATTGAGCGCCTGACCAGCGTTTCAGTTTCGGATGAAGATCTGGCGGACAATCAGAGCTACTTCACGGGACGCATGCCCTTGCGCCTGGAAAGCAACGAAGGCATAGCATCGGATATCCACGGCATGCAGAGCTTCGGGCTCGGCCTGGATTATCTGGCTGATTACGAAGAGACCGTCTTCAGGATTGGCAAGGACGACTTGCTGGCCGCCGCCCAGCGCTATCTGGGCGCGGACGACATGGTCATCGCCGTCGCCGGCCCGCAGCGCGAAAAGGGCTCAAACGCGTAATTTGGAAGCTGCCCATGCCAGGCGATTTGGTCAAGCTCAGGAATATCGGCGCGAAATCCGCCGCCAAACTGGCCGATGTTGGCGTCACATCAGCGGCGCAGTTGCAAGAGTTTGGCGCTGTCGAAGTCTTCCGGCGACTTCAAACACAGAGGGACGTGAATATCGCCATGCTCTGGGCGCTGCAGGGCGCGCTGCTGGACCTGCCCTGGTACGCGCTGTCGGCCGATATCAAGGCGGGGCTGCCAGACGAACTGTCGTCCCAGCCGCCGCCGGACGCACAATTCTAAAATCGCGTCGCCAGGGGTATAATCGTGTGCGCTAATCAGCAGCGCGCATTGGGCATGGGAAGAGGCAAGCAGGAAAGATTGGTAATGGCGGATAAACGCGTAGTCATTACAGGCATGGGATTGGTCTGCCCGGTGGGCAACAACGTGGAGGACTCCTGGGCGAACATCCGCGCCGGCAAGTCCGGCATCGACTGGATCAGCCTCTTCGACGCCGACCTGGTCGAGAACCGCGTCGCCGGTGAGGTCAAGGGCCTGGATCTGGCGGGTAAGTTCGGCCGGCGCGCAATGCGGCGCATGGATCGCGCGCAGATGTTGGCCCTGGTCGCGGCCGAAGAAGCGCTCAATGACGCCGAAATCGTGATCAACGAGGACAACCAATACGATGTCGGTGTGGTCGTCGGCTCCGGCATCGGCGGGATTGTCACGGTGGTGCAAGCGCTGCAAGGCTTCGAAGCCAAGGGACATCGCGGCGTCAGTCCGGTCATCGTGCCCGCCCTGCTGCACGACGGCATAAGCTCGCGCGTGTCGATGCACTTCGGGCTCAAAGGCCCCAACTACAATATCACGGCTGCCTGCGCCACCAGCAACAATTCCTTGGGCGATGCGGCCGACCTCATCCGCATGGGCCGCGCCCAGGTCATGGTGGCCGGCGGCAGCGAAGCCTGCATCATGCCCATGGTTATCAGCGGCTTCAACAATATGAAGGTGCTGACGAACACTGAAGATATTCCCGAGAAAGCCGCCCGTCCTTTTGACGTGACCCGCGACGGTTTCGTCGCGGCGGAAGGCGCCGCCCTGCTGATCCTGGAAGACCTGGACCATGCCCTCGCGCGCGGCGCGCGCATCTACGCCGAGCTGACCGGCTACGGTCACACTTCAGACGCCTTCCACGTGACCGCGCCAAACCCCGACGGAGTCGACGCGGCTGAAGCCATGCGGCGCGCACTGCGCGAAGCGGACATCGGCGCAAAAGACATCAGCTATATCAACGCGCACGGAACCGGCACCCAGCTCAACGACAAGAGCGAGACCCTCGCCATCAAGCAGGCGCTGGCCGAAGACGCCTATGCGATTCCCATCAGCTCGACCAAGTCTATGACCGGTCATATTCTGGGCGCGACCGCGGCAGCCGAAGCGATATTCTCGGTGATGGCGCTGCGAGACAATTTCATCCCGCCGACCATCAATCTGGAGACGCCCGATCCGGATTGCGACCTGGACTACACGCCGAACGTTGGCGTGGCTCGGCCGCTGGAGCATGTGCTCAGCAATTCATTTGGCTTCGGCGGCCACAATACAGCCGTCGTAATCAGCCGATACGCCTAAGGGCTCGCGCTAAGGCGCCACCAACTGCGCCACAATTTCCTCAAAAGCGGCATCCGCCAGCGCCTGAATCTCCGCGTCGCTGCGGTCTTGTATCGGGTGCTGCACATAGCAGGCGGCCGGCTCAAAGCCGAGCGCCTGGCCCTGCGCCGCGGCCGCCTCGACAAACTCGCTTGAAGCGACGAACATGCCCGGAATCCCGCGAGCTTCCAGGTCAGTGATGTCGTGCACACTGCACGACGTGCATGAGCCTCAATCGGCCAAAGCTTCAATCACCAGGTCGCACTCGCTGACGATCCGATGCGCGAGATCAACCGGCGCCACGCGCGCGAATGTGGGCTTTTGATAGCGCTGCGTCTCGACGCCCAAATTCTGCAAATGCCGCTCCACGCGATCGAGGAAGACATCGCCGCGCGGCTTGGAGATGTCGAGCAAGGCGACGCGCTTGTCGGCCAGCGATTCGGGGCGCGGCAAGGCCACTCGACTGGCGGCCTGGCGCTCGTTCGTCGGGTCGAGTAGTTTCATCATGCTTGCCTCCTGCTATGCGTTTTCAAGTTTGGATAGCGACCGTTACCGGGACGCTGCCCCGCGGTCCGTTGGCGGCCCAGCCGGTGATTACCGCTGACCACATGCCGGCGCCGCCGCCGGCGTGCACGATCAGCAGGCCGTCCGGTCGAAACTTGCGCAGGCGCTTGGCGGCCAAACGCTCGGGCATGCCAACCGCGACGCCGTCGGCGCCACGAATCACCGTTCGTCCGTCGACGGTCGTGTGTTTGTCCAGCTCGGTGCGGAAGCGCGCCTTGCTCCAGCCGGCCTGCCGAAATACGCGCATATGCTCGGGCGAGATGACCAGCAGGGCATCGGCGCCGTTGTAGGCTTTGGCGTGGTGGACGGTGCGCAGCGACAGCGCCAGGCTGCGCGTCAGCGATTCGGGCGTACGGGAGGCCTGATCGCCGATGGGGTGCGCGCCGCCGCCCGCGAAGAGCGTCACGGTCGACGCTTCGGCCGCGAAACCGCGCTCGACAGCCAGTGATTCCCAGTAGGAGTCCTGCTCGCGTTCGGCAAAGCAGAAGCCGATCTTGCCCGGCTGGCCCAGCGTGGCGCGGTCGACGCCGCCGGGTCGCCCGCCGCCGACGTTGCGAATCACCAATTGCAACGCCCGGCCGATGGTCGAGTTGGCGCGATTGCCCTGCCCCAGCACATTATGGCTGGAATTCATGCCGATGCGCTCGCGGATGGGCCCATTAACGATGATGATGGGCGCTGCAAAGTAAGTGGTCGCCAGTACGCCGTGCATGCAGAATTCGTCGCGACAAGCCGCCTCAACCGCGGCCAGCACAACCGGCAGATACTCAGGTTTGCAGCCGGCCATCACCGCGTTGATCGCGACTTTTTCAACTGTGCAGGGCGCATTGTCGGGCGGGATAATCCCGACCAGCTCCGCCGGCGAGCGCGTCGTCCCGGCCAGCATGCGCAATACGCGCTCCTCGGTCGGCGGCACAACCGGCAGCCCGTCCGACCAGCCGCGTTCAAAGGCGAGTTCGTGTTCGTCTTGCGCGGTCGCCACCTCAATGCGGCGCGCTTGCAAGGGGCTGTCGCCGAACTTGCAGGCCAGTTGCTCCGGCAGGCCGGGGTCGAGCGACTTCGAGCCGCAGCCCGGGCTGAAGTTGGGCAAGTCTTCGCCGAGCGCGGGCATGCCAGTCAGCCGGCGCCAGTCGTCACGCCGCCAGCCGACCAGGCGCTCGCATTCCTGGCCGGCGTCAACGCGAATCAGCGTTGGCACGATTTCGATATCGTGTCGGTACGAAAGCTCAAGTTCGCGCTCATCGCGCACGTCGTCTATGCCCTGCGGGAAATGAGGATCGTCTTGCGAGTACACAACAAGATTCAACTCGCCAGACATATCGGCCAGGGCGGATTCGATCAGCCGGCAAGTTTCGCAGTCCCGCTTGACCACGGCGATGAATCCGCTGAAAGCGCTGGGAATCATAGACTTGTTCTGTTGGTCTGCTGTATTCATGTGAACATTGTAACGCTTGCGCGCAGGATTCGCATTCAGTTGGCAAGGCGTCCGATTCGAATTATCCTAAGGTTACCATTTCCGGAAGCGACCACGAGGCGGCGCCATTGAAACTCTCTGACATTTTCAAAGAGGGTTCCGAAGCGCGGAAACTCTTCGGCAAATTCTATGCGGTTGCCGCGATCGCCGTCATCCTGACCGTGCTGGTTTTGCTTGCGCTGGCGACGCGCGGCGCCTGAGCCTACTCGTAGTCTTCTTTGCCCTCAGACCAGTAGTGTTCCAGCGAGACCCCCAAGCCGTCGGCGATGCGGTTGACGTAGGCATAGTAGGCGACCACCTGCGCGATATCGAGAATGGCGCGGTCGCTGAAACCGCAAGCGCGAAGTCGAAGAATGTCCGCTTCGGCCATGTCCCAGGGAGCGCGGGTTAACTTGGCGGTGTAATCCAGCATTTGCCTGTCCGCGGCCGACAGGTCAGCCCCCTTGTAATCTGCTTCAATCTGGTCGGTTAGTTTTGGGTCTCCAGTCAACTGACGGAGGTTGCGGGCGTGATGCCGCAGTCAGTACTCGCAGCGGTTGATGGCCGAGACCACCACGCCGATCATCTCGCGCTGGGCGCGCGACAGCGGCGACTCGCCGTACATTAAGGTCTTGTACAAATGCTGATGGTCGAGCAATGAAGCCGGGTTGAGGCTGTGAATCTTCATGATGTGGTCGACCTGGCCCGACTCGGGGTCGGCGGCGCGGCGATAAGCTCGCTGCAGCTGGCCCGATGCCGCCTCTTCGGCTACGGTCTCAATCCAGGCTACCGGTTTGCCGGCAGTGTGATTCGAACGCTCGTTGCTCATACCAAGGTCCTCTCAAGCATCGACGAAGAGCGGCGCGTCGAGCTGCCAGGCGGTGTAGAGGGCATGGAAGAAAGCGACAAATTCGCGGATGCGCTGGTCGCTGTCAGCTGCGTCCGACATTTCAAAGGCGTATTGTTCGCGCGTGACTGGTTCGGACGATGAGATTCCCTGGATTTCCACCGCTTCCAGATCGCGCCCAATCGCATGAACAAAGAGCAGTAGAATGCCGGCGTGATTGGGAATGATGCGCTCGCCGACGCCGAATATCATCTCCAGCAGTTGATCCGAGGAGACGCGCAACGCTCCCAGTCGGCGTTGGGGCGCGTCCGGCAATTCGAAATAGGTTGGCCCGTCAGCAGCGGCGCCGGCATCCTTGTCGCGCAGCGCCTTGACCGAAGCGCCGTCATAGCCCAGGTTCTGAATGCCCTGCCGCAAGAGCAGCCAGACCAGCGGTTCGTCCGGGACCGGCAGCCGATCCAGCAGCCAGGTCTCGGCCAGCGCCGTGATCGGGTACTTGATGAAGCCGGCGCAGCCATAAGCGCGGCCGGCGCGATTGGCCGGGCAGGCCCGGCAGTGCTCGGCGTGCTCGTCCAGGACAGCCGCGTGATCGAGCAAGTCTTGCACAACGATGAGCTGCTTGTCGCCGCTGTCGCCGGGAGTGCTCTGGCTGAATTCGAAGCCCATTTGCGCGGGCGGCCGCTGATCGCCGGCAGCGCGAAACCACTCGATAACTTCTTGCGCGCGCTGCCGTTCCTTCAGCCGTTCCATGATTCCCGCCGCGCTCAAGGCGCGTTTGGGCGCGCAGTCGAATTCGATCATGTAGTCGATGGCCAAAGCGACGACTCCCCGGATATGTTCATGGCTTTTCGGCTGGGAGTATAGCACAACGCGCCAAGTTGCTTCGGCCTCTTACATTCTGCCGTAACGGCGCAGCGCCAGCAGGGCATTGATGGTGGTCATCGGGAACCACTGCGGCAGATCATGCTGGTCGCGCCAGTGTCCCTGCTCTTGCTGCCCCTCCGCCAGCAAATCCAGACAGCGATCGATGAAACCGGCCGGCAGCGCCTGCGCGATCAGCGAATCAGGCGTCGGCGCGAAGGCGAAAAGCGAGTCCACCTGGTTTTCGGGCGCGGCCAATGCGCGAGCGACAATATTGTCGATCGTCGCCCGGCGAAATTCGTCCAGGCCAGGCAAGTCATCGACGGCGAAGAAAAAGTCGAAAGCGTGGTAAGCCATGAAGAGCCATTCATTCGCCCGTATCGATTCCGGCGTATGGTTGGCCAGCGCCCAGCGCTTGGTCTTTTCGACAAGCGACGGCGTCGCGCAGCCGTAGCGGATTAGTTTGGCGACGATGGAGTCGGGCATGGTCTGGCCGCCCGGCTCCCGCCACCACCATTCCAGCGGATAATCGCGCGTCTCCGGCGGATTGCGCAGGCTGCCGTCGGCCTGCATCTGGCTCTCGACCCAATCCGCAGTTCCAGCGAAAACCGAGCCACACGGCATTTCCGTGTGCTTCATCACGCCCAGCAGGTATTCCAGCGCCAGCGGGTTGGAATGAGGCGCTTTGAGATCGTGCTCCAGGCCGTGCCCGAAGCCGCCGTCAGGATTCTTGTAGCAGAGGATGAGTTGGTGCACGCGTTCCAGGCTGCCGTCTTCAAACAGCCAGGCGAAGAGGGCGCGCTCGAACAGCGTGCCTGAGCGATAAACGAAGTCGCGGGCTTTGGCAAAATCAACGGGCATAAGTTCCACTCCTGACGATTGTCGCGCCGCGCGAGCCAAGCTTCGCGCGCTTACAGATACTGCTTGATGATCCGGACCAGTTCGCCGGCGCGATGGCGAAAAGTATGCTGCTTGATGACGCGCTCGCGGGCCGCTCTGCCGATTGCCATCCGTTCATTCTCATTGGCCAGCAAGTAGCGGTAGCGGTCAATGGCCTCGTCAGACGAGCGGACGACAATCACTTCTTTATCCGGCTCAAACCATTCATCAATTCCGGCATAGGGATTGGCAACGATGCAGGCGCCCATAGCGGCCAGCTCAAAAGGCCGCGACGACGACGAGGCGTAGACGCTGGCGTGCGCGCCGCGGGTTATGCAGAGGTTGAGTTTGCTGCGGCAGACGTATTCGCGCAGCTTGCTGAAGCTGAGATAGGGAAGCTGTCTGGCGCTTCCCAGGTCGCCCAGGTTTAGCCCACGCACAGCGAATTGCGCCACAGACATTTCAAGCGAGGGCGCGGTAATCATGCTGTCGATCCAGTCGGCGCGGTATTCCCGCCCGTGCCCGTAAAAGAAGATGTCCAGGTCTTGCGCCCCGGCCGTGACCGGACTGAATACATCGGGGTCCGCGCCGTACCAAAGGGTATGGGCATGCCGGGCGCCGAGCTGGCGCAGCAAGTCTTCGCCGCCGCTGCTGTTGCTGATAAAAGCCGTATATTCGGATAAGTCCGCGCCCTGGTAGATGCGGAAGCCGGAGGCGAAACCCTGCATATCGGGCAGGCTGGCCGGCACATCGCCATCAAAATAGAAAACCGGCAGATCGAACATTTTCGAAAGGTAGCCAGGAACGCCCCTCAGGTGATTGAGCGGGACGGTCAGGAAGAGCAGCGCGTCGATGTCCGGCTCGCTCGTCAGAATTCGCTCGAGATGGCGGCGCCATAAGGGCGCGATCAAGGTTTGCGCCGCGCGTCTTATTGCCCGGTCGGACAGCGAGTCGTCCGAAGGCGATCGTTCGCTGCCGGCGGCGCGGCGGGGCGCGACCGATCTTGCAAAATCGCGCGCCGCTTTGAATGCGCCCCCGTGCCAGCGCGCGGGATTCGGCATTGAGCGCCACCACAAGCTCTCCACCGCAGCGCCTTGATAGGGCGTGGCGACAAGGTCCACGCCCGACTCGTACAGGCCTTTCATGAGCTGCCACCAGGCGGGCGTGGCGCTGAAAGGCTGTTTCAGGTCTAGCGACGATACAACGACCAGTAACTTCATGATGCCTTGTTTCCGACGCGGTGGCGCGATTGTACAGTATGGCGCGAATTTTCGTACGCCCCATCGCCGGGCGCGGCCATCCAAATGCTGAAGGTCGAACGCTTGCGCATGGTCGAGGCCGGAGAGCTTCACCGCCGGCATCGCAAATCCGGCGGCCGTCCGGCGGGCCAAAAGCCGCGAAAACGCCAGGTAATGCCCGGATGCCCGCCCCGGAAAACCAGCCAGCCATGGCCAGCCCAAGTCAGGCGCGTCAGTCAATTCTGAACAGGGCTGATTTGCGATGTGAAAGACATTTCACAGAACGAGACATTTTGAGTATAATCGAATATGAAGCGTAACGTATCCGACTTCGTTCAAGGTTAAGGAGACTGAATGCCATGAAACGTTTATTCCTTTTGTTCACCCTGTTGGGTTTGCTCGTCGCCTTTGGCGTGCCCGCGCTCGCGCAAGACGGCTGCATGGATGACCTGGGCTGCGTCGAGATCGCTGCCGATGATCCGGTTGTGGTCGGCGCTATGCTATCGGTGTCGGGCGCGACGTCATTCTATGGCGAAGACTCGCTGGGCGGCATTGAATTGGCGATCAGCGGCCGCGATGGCATGCTGCTGGGTCGCGAAATCACTTTGGTCGTGGAAGACAGCCTGTGCTCGGCCGAGGGCGGTCAAGCTGCGGCGCAGCGTGTTGCCGCCGATGAGACGATTGTTGGCGTCATCGGAACCACCTGCTCGGGCGCAGCCCAAGGCGCGATGCCGATCATCAGCGAGGCGGGCATGGTGATGATTTCGTCCTCGAACACATCACCCAGCTTGACCAATGACGACACGGAAGCCGGCGGCACCTACATGCCCGGCTACTACCGCACTGCGCACAACGACTTGTTCCAGGGCGCCATGGGCGCGCAATACGCCGTCGAGGTGCTGAAAGCCGGCGCCGTCGCCACCATCCATGATGGCGACCCCTACACCGAGGGTCTGGCAGTTGTCATGGCCAACACATTCGCGGGCCTGAACGGCGACGTTGTCTTCCAGGGCGCGGTCAGCAAGGGCGATACCGACATGAGCGCTATCCTCACAGAAATCGCCGCCAGCGCGCCGGATGTCGTATACTTGCCGGTTTTCGTGCCGGAATCCGAATTCCTGGTTTCGCAAGCGGCCAACACGCCGGGCCTGGAAGATGCCGTGATGATGACCGCTGACGGCAGCTTCTCGGCGACCTTCGCCCAGAATTCCGGCGCTGCCGCGGTAGGCGTCGTCATGACCGGCCCCCATGTCTCGGGCGAGGCCTACAGCGCCTTCCTGGATCTGTGGGCGGAAGAACAGCCGGGCGGCACCGACGCGCCACCCAGCGGCTTCCATGCGCACGCCTATGACGCCGCGAACATCTTGATGGACGCGGTCGAGGCTGTGGCCGAAGAACTTGATGACGGCACGGTCTTGATCGGGCGCCAGGCGCTGCGCGACGCCATTTCGGCGGTTGAGGACTACGACGGTCTGACCGGCTCGCTGACCTGCCAGGACGAGTCGCCCTACGCCGGCGACTGCGCGACAGGCACCGCGCTTGCGGTATTCGAGATAACCGAGCCGCAGGTCAATGACGGCGAATGGCCGCCGCCAATCGTCTGGGATCTGTCAATGTCGATGATGAGTGACGGTTAGAAACCGCCATTTGTCTGGACAAATGTAATTCCACGGCGGGCCGGAGCGAGAAGTTCTCCGGCTCGCCTTTCGCCTGTCTTCATAACTTTAGCGAGCACGCGATCTCTCCCGCGCGGACAGCAGCAACTGTCGCTGTCCACCGGCGTACGCGCTTGACCAACAGTCTTGTTCACTGATCAGGAAATCCAACAACATGCATACCAAGATCCTTCGTATATTCAGCGCGCTAGTCTTGTCACTGATGCTAATTCCGCAATACGCGGCCGAGACCGTCTGCGATGACCCGCTGGGCTGCGTTGAAGTGGGGCCCGACGATCCGATTGTTATGGGCGCCATGCTGGTGCTTTCCGGCGCCGTCTCATATCTGGGCGAGGATACGCTGGGAGGCGTTGAGTTGGCGATCCTGCACCGCGATGAAGAACTGCTGGGCCGCGACATTGAGCTGGTCGTTGAAGACAGCCTGTGTACAGCGGAGGGCGGTCAAGCCGCCGCGCAGAGACTGTCGGCCGACGAGTCAGTCGTCGGCGTGATTGGCACCAATTGCTCAAGCGCGGCGCAGGGCGCGATACCCATTATCAGCGCCGCCGGCATGGTTATGATCGCGCCGTCGAATACATCGCCGAGTCTGACCAATGACGATATTGACGCCGGCGGGTCGCACCAGCCCGGCTACTTCCGCACCAGCCATAACGGCTTGATGGAAGGCATGCGCAATGCCGAGTTCGCTATGGATATTCTGGACGCGGCGGCTATCGCGACCGTGCATGACGGCGACCCCTACACGGAGGGTCTGGCGCGGGTGGTGGCCGATACCTTCGCTGACTTGGGCGGGGACGTCGTGTTTGAAGGCGCGGTTAACAAAGGCGATACGGACATGGCGTCGATTCTGACCGAGATTGCCGTCAGCCGGCCCGATGTCATTTACGTACCCTTGTTTGAACCTGAAATCAACTTTCTTGCCGCGCAGATGCAGCATATTGCCGGCCTGGAAGATGTCGAGATCATCAGCGGCGCGGCCGCCTTCGTGGCCGGTTTCCCCGAGAATACGGGCGAAGCCGCGATCGGTATATATGTATCCGGACCCCAGGTAAGCGGCGAAGCCTATGCAAAGCTGCTGGCCGCCTGGGATGACGAATACGGCGGGACGCCACCCGGCGGCTACCATGCGCATGCATACGACGCCGCCAATATCCTGCTCGAAGCTGTCGCAGCTGTGGCGGTCGAAGCGGATGATGGTACACTGATGATTGGCCGCGGCGCCATCCGCGACGCGCTTTCCGCCACCGAGGACTACCCCGGCCTGACCGGAATTCTAACCTGCAAGGACGAATCGCCATTTGCCGGCGATTGCGCGACCGGCACGGCCCTGGCCATGTTTGTAATCACCGAGGCGGAAGTCTACAATGACAACTGGCCGCCGCCGATCGTCTGGAATTTCGCGGCGGAGGCCGGCAAACAGGAATGAGAGCCGGTGGACGATTCGCTAAGGCCGGGCATGGAGATACAGTCGACTAAGTACAACGGTGCAGCCTATGTTCAAATGGAGAACTGACGACTTTTCCTGGGTCGATTTCACGATTGACGTACTGCGCGTCATCATCGTTCTGGGCGTCGTCATTGGCGCCTGGAATACGCTGTCTTCGGGGCGGATCAGCTTCGCGCAGTGGGTGAATCTCTTTGCCGCCGGGCTGTCTCAAGGCAGCATCTATGCCTTGATCGCGCTGGGGTATACGCTGGTTTACGGCATCTTGCTCATGATCAATTTCGCGCATGGCGAAGTCTTTATGGCCGGGGCCTTTTCCACCGTCTTTCTCGCCGAAGCGCTGAACCGCACCGGTTTTCTCAATGCGCAGCCCTTGCTGGCGATTCTGCTGATGATCGCATTTGCCGGCCTGGTGTCGATGAGCGTGGCGATCTTGCTGGAGCGCATCGCCTATCGTCCGCTGCGGGGCAGCCCGCGCCTGGTGCCGCTAATCACCGCCATCGGCGCCTCCTTCTTTTTGCAATACACCTTCCGCGGCCTGTACGGGTCGGGTTTCAAGGCCTACCCGGGCGTCCATGCGCTGCAGGGCGCCATCGAAATCGGCGGCATCAGCATCCCGGTGGTGCAGGTTTTCGTCTTTTGCGCCGCGCTGTTCTTGAT
>CAZWCV010000033.1:0-13739 GCA_964632725.1 uncultured Anaerolineaceae bacterium | reverse complement strand
GACGCGCGTCGGCAAAGCTATGCGCGCGGTTTCCGAGAACAAGGAAGTCGCGCGCTTGATGGGCATCGACATCGACTGGGTAATCATGTTCACCTTCGGCGTGGGCGGCTTCCTGGCCGGTTCAGCCGGCGTGATAAACGGCCTGTTTCGTCCGCAGGGCGTCAACTTTTATATGGGCTTCATCCCCGGCATCAAAGCTTTCACGGCTGCGGTATTGGGCGGCATCGGCAATATCCCCGGCGCCATGCTCGGCGGCCTGTTTCTGGGCGTGATAGAAGCGATTGGCCCCAACCTGGTGCTGGCCGGTTTGGGCATCCCCGGCGCCAATCAGCTGAAAGACGTCATCGCCTTCACCATGCTGGTGCTGGTGCTGATCTTCCGCCCGCAAGGCATCCTCGGCGAACGCCTGTCAGAGACCAAGGCGTAGGAGGGCGTCATGAATATGCTCAGATCCGAGAACGCGCGCAGCGTCCTGACCCTGGGTTTGCTGTCGGGCGCATTCATTCTGTTCACCGGCGCCGTCGGCATGATCGCCGCCTTCCATGAACGGGAAGTCGTTGACGGTGTTTTCAGCCTGGGACAGCTCTTGCTGCTGCTGGCGCCCTGCGCGGCTGGTTTCATCGCAGCCGACCGGCTGGGCCGGAATGGCGCCGAGCCTCAAGTGATGATCGTCGGGTCTATCGCCGTCGGCCTGCTGACCGCCTTGCCAACCGCGATTTTGCTGCTATTCAACGCCGATGCGTATCGCTTCTTGCTGGACTTGACGCTTAAACTCGTCCCCTTTGGGGTAGCGACCTATTACGCCCTCAAGCTGCATCGGAACGGCAGCGACCAGCGGCTGATCATCGGCAGCTGGCTGGCGATCGTTGTCCTGGTCGGCATCGTCACGATTTCCTTCGCGCTGATTTTCGAGATTAAGGGAGATCTGCGAAGCGTCTTGCCGAATATCAGTCGCGACTGGGTTGAGGTTGTCACCTTCGACCAGCGTCAGGAACTGATGTCTGGCATAGCCACGCTGCTGCTGATTTCGGGCGGCGCCGGCGCGGCTGGTTCGATTTTGTATCTGCTGCCGCCAATCCCGCGCAAAGCGCTGCTCTACGGTCTGGGCGTCACGCTGATGGTTGGCGCCTTTGGCGAGACCGTGCGCCTCATCCTGCAGGAGAACGTAGACCGCGATACGCTAAAGTTGATATTCCGGCGCGACACCTTGCGCCAGGATCCGGCGCTGGCGCTCTTTATCGTCAGCACTGTCGCCGGCCTGCTGTGGGCGATGTTCGGGCAGCGAGCGCGACTCGGCTTCACTGCGCTGGAGCCGTCGCGGCGGCGGGTAGTGAATGGCGTGGGCATACTGGTGTTCGCCGGCATTCTGCTGATGCAGCGATGTGGCTGTTACCATCGGAATCTTCGTATTGATGGGTTTGGGCTTGAATATCGCCATTGGCCTGGCGGGCTTGCTGGACCTGGGTTATGTCACCAACTACGCTGTCGGCGCCTATATTCTGGCGGTGCTGACGTCGATCGGCCCTCTGGGTCGATTGGACGGCGTATTTACATTCTGGATGGTGATCCCGGTCGCTTTGATGGCGGCTATGTTCGCCGGCTTCATGTTTGCCGTGCCAGTGCTGCGAATGCGCGGCGACTACCTGGCCATCGCCACGCTGGGCTTCGGCGAGATTATCGGCAAACTGGCCATTTCGGACTGGCTGAAACCGCTGATCGGCGGCGCGCAGGGCGTGCAGGCCATCCCAAAACCGATCTTTCTCGGCACAGAGCTCAAGAACCCTGAGCAGCTCTATTACATTGTGCTGGTGGCGAGCCTGGTGACGCTCTTTGTTTCGATACGACTAAACAATTCGCGCACCGGCCGGCAGTGGATGGCCATCCGCGAGGACGAAGACGTGGCCACCGCCATGGGTATCGATACGGCGCGCGCCAAACTGCTGGCGTTCACGCTGAGCGCGGCCACCGGCGGGGTCGCCGGCGCCATCTTCGCCGCCAAAGTCGGCACCGTCTTCCCCAACAGTTTCACTGTCTTTATCTCGATCAATGTCTTGAGCTTGATCATCGTCGGCGGCATCGCCAGCAATCCCGGCATCGTGGTCGGCGCAGTGGTATTGATCGGCTTGCCGGAATTGCTGCGCGAGTTTTCAGACTTTCGATTCCTGATGTATGGCGCGCTGCTGGTCATCATGATGATTAAGCGGCCGCAGGGCTTCATCCCGTCCCAGCTGGCGTCGCATGAAGTCAGGGCCGGCGTCAAAGCCAAAGTAGCGGCTGCTGACTAGCGCGAAGGGACGACTGACTCATGGCGACAGACAAGCGCAAAGGCCAATCCCGCATTCTCGAAGCCAAGGGCATGACCAAGCGTTTCAGCGGCCTGGTCGCTGTCGACAATCTCGACTTTTACATACCCGAAGGCGCGATCGCCAGCATCATCGGCCCCAATGGCGCCGGCAAGACCACCTTCTTCAATTGCATCACCGGCTTCTACCAGATTGATGAGGGCGAGATTCTTTTCGACGGCGCGCGGATCAACGGCAAGACCCCGGATCAAATCACCCGGTCCGGCATTTCCCGCACCTTTCAGAATATCCGGCTCTTCAACAATATGTCGGCGATTGAAAATATCATGGTCGGGCAAGAGCCGCATCTGCGCTCGACCTGGATCGGCGCGATTTTGGGCTTGCCGTCCACGCGGCGCGAAGACGCGCTTACCGAAGAACGGGCGCGGGAATTGCTGAGCTTCGTCGGACTGGAGGGCAAGGGCGATATGCTCTCCAAGAACTTGCCCTACGGCGATCAGCGGCGTCTCGAGATTGGGCGCGCCTTGGCCAGCAAACCCAAGCTGATCTTGCTGGACGAGCCTACCGCGGGCATGAATCCGCGCGAGACGATTGAAACTACCGGTTTCATCCGCCGCTTGCGCGACGAGCTTGGCATCACTGTTGTGTTGATCGAGCATGACATGCGCGTGGTGATGGACATTTCCGAGCACATCACGGTGCTCGATTACGGACGCAAAATTGCCGAAGGGCTGCCCGCTGATATACAGACCAATCCCGACGTCATCGAGGCTTACCTCGGGCGGGGCGCGGCCGAGGCAAGCGGCGTGTGAATTGACGACTAGCCGAAAACGGACAGCTGCCATGGCGCTTTTGGAAGTCAACGACATTCATACCTACTACGGCAATATCCACGCCTTAAAGGGCGTTAGCTTCGAAGTCGATTCTGGCGAGATCATCGCCTTGATCGGCTCGAACGGCGCCGGGAAAACCACTACCTTGCGCACCATATCCGGCTTGATGGCGCCGCGCGAAGGCAGCGTCACGTACGACGGCGAAGACATCTCGTCCGCGCGCGCGGACACGCTGGTGGCGCGGGGCATCTCCATGGTGCCGGAGGGCCGCGGCGTATTCGCCAAACTCACCGTCGAAGAAAACCTGGACATGGGCGCTTATACGCGGCGGGACGGCGGCATAAAGGACGACTTGGAAGGCGCTTACGAACTCTTCCCGCGGCTGGAGGAGCGCAAGAAGCAAGTGGCCGGCACCTTGAGCGGCGGCGAGCAGCAGATGCTGGCGATCGCGCGCGCGCTGATGGCCAGGCCGCGCCTGCTACTTTTGGACGAGCCGTCGATGGGCCTGGCGCCGGTGCTGGTCGACGGCGTCTTTGATACCGTCGAGCGCATCGCCAGCGAAGGCGTCACCATCTTGCTGGTGGAGCAGAACGCGCACATGGCGCTGCAGATCGCTGACCGCGGCTACGTGCTGCAGAGCGGAGAAGTCGCCATCAGCGATTCCGCCGCCAATCTGCGCGAGAACGAAACCGTTCAGAAGACCTATCTCGGTATCGACTGACCCAATGCCAGTCAGCGAGTCAAGCAACGCTTTGGAATTATCCAAATCATATGTGTCCGGTCTCGCCCGCATGGCGACCGGCGATGATCGCTTCGAAGCTCGCGACTGGCGTCTGGCGCCGGTTCAAGGCGGGTTCGGCAGCGCAGTGGGCGGCACCGCCCTTTATCGCCTGCACGTAAGATCCGACGACGGCCGGCGCTGCAGCCTGGTGCTGAAGATACTTTACCGCCGGCCGGACGAGACTGACGACTCCCCATACTATTGGAAGCGCGAATTCGAGCTATACCGCTCGGGCATTCTGGCCAAGTTGCCGGGCGATTCATTCGTTCCGCCGCGCCTCCTGGCCCTGGAGGAGCGCGCGGACGCCTGCTGGATCTGGATGGAGGACATTGAGGACAGCAAAAACGACTGGACGCTTGACGACTTCGCGGATGTGGCCGAGCGACTGGGGCGCTTCAACGGCGCCTGGCTGGCGCGCGATTCGCAACCCGCGGCGCCCTGGCTCTCGAATAGCTGGCACGCCGCCCTCTTGCCCGGCCTAACGGATTGCTTTAACCGGCTGGGGCGCTTGCTGGAGCATCCACTGGCGCGCGCTACCCTGCCGCTGGAGGCCAAAGCTGAAATTGAAGCGATCTGGCGCGACCGCGCTCTCTTCGTCGACGCCTTGCGTCAACTGCCGCGGACGCTCTGCCACTACGACGCTTTCCGCCGCAACATTCTATCCCGCGGGGACGATGCTGTTCTGCTCGACTGGGCGCTGGCCGGCATCGGCGCCATCGGAGAAGACCTGGTGTCGCTGGTGGCCGTCAGCTTGTATTACGAAGGCTACACGCAGGAGTATGCGTTCCAGCTCGACCAACGGGTATTTGCGAGCTATATCAAGGGGCTGCGGCAGGCGGGCTGGACGGGCGAGGAGCGGCTGGCGCGGATCGGCTACACCTGCGGCATGACCTTGCGCGGGCTGGCGGGCGTCAAGCAGGATATCGACCAGCTGATGAACGACGCCGCGGCCCTCGACTTACAGCAACTGCATCGGGCGAATAGCCTGGAGCAGGTTGCCGGCTTCTTCGCCGATGTGCGCCGCTTTCGGCTGCTGACAATGGCGCGCGAAGCTAGGTCGCTGCTCCCGAATTAGCCGCCCGGTCGCCGGCGCGAAACAGCGATAGCAACACGCCGAGCGCGATCAAGCCGCCGCCCAGCCACAAGGTCGCGGTCATGCGCTGGCCCAGAAACAGCGCCGCAAGAATCGCGCCGGCCAGCGGCTGAGCGAAGAAAAACAGCGACGCGATCGTAGCGGGGACCAGGCTGAATGCGCGATTCCACAGCAGCAGCGCCAGGGCCGTCGAGACGATGCCCAGATAGAGAATGCCCAAAATAATCTCGATAGTGACCGCGCCGACCGGCCGCTGAGCCAGCTCGAGGACGCTGGCGGGAACCGACACCGCCAGGCCGCCAATCAACGCGACCACGGTAACCGTCAAGGCAGGCGCGGAATGCCGCAGCGAGACTCGGCGCACGAGCACCGAATATAGACCCCATGTGACGGCCGCAAGAGCGAGGAAGGCATCGCCGGCGAAGGTCGCCGACGCGAAGTCAGCCGAGGCGGGATCCAGAATGATCAAGACGCCCGCCGAAGCCACTACTATGGCTGCAAGGCGCTGGAAGGTCAGCCGCTCGCGCAGCAGCAGCACAGCGAAGCATACGACAAAAGCCGGCGACGCGCTGGTGACAAGCGCGCCGTTGACCGCTGTCGACAGGTCGGTTCCTAGAAATTGCGCGCCCAGACTGAGGCCAAGCCCGACAACGCCAACCGCCAGCATGCCGCGCAGACTGCGCCCGCGGGGCAGCGACTGGCCCTGCCGCAGGCTGAGCGGCAGCAGCACCGCCAGCCCGAGAACGATACGCAGGGTCAGCAGTGTAAATGGCGGCACAACGAGTAGCACCACATCAGACACCACGTACATGCCGCCCCAGATGCTGGCGGCGCTGACGCCATAAAGCGCGCCGCGCCACATGCCCGAACTTTCCATAGTTTCGCGTCACAGTTACGGCCGTGCGACGCGCCCCTCCCAGCGCTTGGCCAAGGGTAGCGAGCCGTCGGAATTGCGCCCGTATCTCCCAACACACATGCCGCCCAAGAGTATAATCGATAGGTAGGCAGTGGCGAATACGCGCGGCAGAGGGTTCCGTCATCAACGAGAGCTTGATTTACGTTTCGTACCACAACATTGATCTCGATTACGCGTTTCGGCTTTCAACCTTGTTGATTCGCCGTTACCGCAATATCTGGCTGGACCGCTTTGAGATTGCGCCAACGGTTAAATGGGAGTCCGAGACGCGCGCCGCCCGCGCTCGGGCGACTGACGCAATCGCCATTCTATCGGACGACTATCTGCAGTCGGCGGTTTGCCGCGCGGAATTTGAGCAATTTCAGGCGCGCGGCATTGCCGTAACCGCAGTCATCGCGCGCGATTTCTCCACCGATCACATCAGCGGCTTCGCCTTTGATGACTGGGTTGACTTCCGGCGCTGGTTCGACGAGCCGGACGAGCGCAGCGTAGAGAATCTGCTCAGCCAGTTCCCGCAGTCCGAGTCGGTACCCCAGACGGGGGAGCGGCTGGACTACTTGAGGGGCTTCATTCACCAGGCGGGACTGGCCTTTGCCAGGATGCCGACAGCCTGGGCGGCGCTGCGCAACGGGGACGCGGCCGACGCTGGCGATATCCGCCCTCGGCTGATCCACGCGGACATGCTGCGGCAGTGGGAGTTTGTCAGCGCGAAATCCGGCGCTGAACTGCCGCAGGCGAGTCTGCTGGACTGGGCGCGCAGTGAAACGCAGTTCATGCTGCTGGGCGAGCGCGGCTGCGGCAAGAGCGCCTTGGCCAGACTGCTCGCGCTGGAACTGGCCCACGCCGCCCGCCGCGATGAAACTGCGGCCCTGCCCATCTGGCTGGATCTGTCGCTATGGGAAGACGACTGCCGCTCCGCAGACGATTTTATCGAATCGCAATGGCCGCTGTTGTCATACTGGCGACACTGGCTTGAGGGCCACCGGGCTTTGTTCGTCCTGGATAACTGGAGCGGCTTCCGCGAGTCTCGTCCCAAAATCGCGGCCGACTTCTCCACCTGGATTGACGCCAGCCCTGCCCAAGGCTTCGTTTTGCTGGCCGATGAACCGGGCGCCGGCGACCCGCCCCTGCCCGCGCTGCGCTTTGCGCCCATGAATTCGCAGCTGGCGCAGAAATTCGCCGCCGGTTTCCTGACGCTCGATCAACAGAGCGGATTTCGCCAAATCCTTCGCCAAAAAGAAGCGCTGATTCAAGACAGCCAGCTGGCTCATCTGGCGCTAGGCGTGGAGCTTGCGTCAGCGGACCGGGCGCTCGCTTTCAACGCCTGGCATACCAATCCGGTCGGCGCGGCTGTGAAGTTGCGCAGCCGGCGAATGCCACCTCGAGCGATTGCGCTGACCGCCGGGTTGACCTTGTCATCGCTGCGGGCGCTAGCCTGGTCGATGATGCTGCAGGGCAGCCACCGCACCATCGCGCGAGCGGCCGCGGAAACGCAGGCGTCGGACAGCCAGGTAATCGAGTACGCGCTCGAGATTGGCCTGTTGGTGGAATCGAGGAATCAGATTCGCTTCGAATCGGATGCAATCCAATACTACCTTGCCGCCGAAAACCTCAAAAAGGACGGCTTAATCAAATACTTGACGCGGCCGGAATTCGACGCTGAAGAGGGCCGCGCACAGCGCAAATGGGACGAGCTGGCGCTTCTGGTCGTAGACTCGCTGGCTACCGAGCAGCGCCTTCGCGTCGTCCAGCAGATCGCCGATATTGATCCCTTTCTGGCGGCGATGTGCCTGCGGCGTCACCCGCAATCTCTCAGCAGCTGCCGTACCACGCTGGTCGAGCAACTGCTGCGCTTTTGCGCGCAGAATCCCGCCGCTCAGGGCGCATTTCGCGCGACCGTCGCTGATCTCCCTGATCCGCTGCAAACGGCCGAGTTGCTAATCGCTGAATTGGGTCAGCAGAGCAATTCGGTACAGCTCTGGCTCTGGCGTGAAGTCTGCGCGCTGCCGCTGGACCTGCCGGTCTCATTCGTCGAACTGATGACCGATATTCAGCGAGACGAATCGAGCACCGTGGCGGAAAAGCTGTCGGAATACAGCTTGCCGCACGCGCTGGCCTACCTGGCGCGCTTGACGCAGCACGAAGATAAACTGCTGCGCCGCAACGCGCTCTGGGCTTTGGGCGAATTGATGTACTTGCCGGCGGCCATTCTGCTGCTGGACTACCTGGAAGGGGCCGAGCGCGACGATCTGGGCGAAGTCCTGTCGGCGCTGATGAATTTTGCCTACTCGGAGATCTTGGCGCGGGTGCTGCGCTGGTCTCACGGCAATCCCTGGCATCGCGACACAGTCATCGCGGCGCTGGCGCGGCGTAAACGAGGCGTGACCAGCCGGCTGCTGGCCTTTGCCGACTCGCGTCGACTGACTTTTAGTGAGGACTTCTATGACTTCGCAGCCAATAGCGATGAGCGCGATATCGCCATTGGCCTGGCGCAAATCGTCGGCGAAAAGGTCGACTTGCCGGAGACGGTTGAGACTGCTGTGCTGGCCGCCCAGAATGCCGAGGCGCTGCGCCGCCGCATCGCCGGCGCCATAAAGCACCTGCCCAACCGCGAAGGTTTCCAGCAGCTGGCGCAAGACATTGAGCAGGTGCTGCTTGACCCGCCCGAGCCGACTGTGATCGCCGGCAGCAGCCTGGACGCGCTGCTCTACGGGCCGGGCGTCTTCGACGAAGTCTCGGCGCAGGCCGCTCCTGGCGCCATCCCACCGGACTTGCCCCAGCAATTGAAGCACAGCGACTGGCGGCAGAGACATCGCGGCGTCAACAGTTTGGCGGGCGTCGCCGCCGCCGATGCGCTGCCGCATCTGCTGGCCGCCACGGCTGACGAAGACAAGCGCGTGCAATTGGCTGCTTACGAGGTAGTGGCTGGATTTGACGACATCACCGCCAAAAAAGCCTTGATTGCGGCGCTTTCGCATCAGGATCTTGAAGTCGTCGAGGCGGTAACGAGTTTGCTGCAGCAGTCGCCGCCGGCGGGCTGCGACGCGCTGATCGAATTGCTGGACAGCGCCAATCCCACCGCGGTCGCCGCCGCCATAGCGATTCTCGCAGGGGCCGAGCAGCATCAGGCAGCCGCCGCGATTGGGCAGCTTGTCGACGATTCGCGCCAACCCTTGCAGGGCGCGCCCACTATCGGCCAGCGAGCGCGCGCGGCAGTCGAACAACTGGCTCCAACCGCGACAACTGGCGATGATTCGCGCGTGAGACTTGTCGTGCCGGGCAGCGGCGACACCGGCAGCGCGGCGTCATTCAGCGACGCCGAGAAAATTGCGCGTACGCTGGACGTGCTGCGTGATGACGACTGGGGCCGGACGCAGAAGGCGGCCAGGTTTCTGCGCAAATTCGCCCGCCACATGCGCGGTCGCGACAATTCTGAAATTCGGGCTCTGCTCTGCGCCGCGCTGGACGATGCAAATTGGAGCGTGCGCTGGGCGGCGGCTGAGGCTCTGGCCATGCTCCATGATCAGGCGGCGATTCCTCAACTGCAAACTTGCCTGAACGACGCGAGCTGGATCGTGCAGGTGGCGAGCATCCGCGCCCTGGTCGAGCTGGAGGCCGTAGATGCCGCGCCGCAAATGCTGCCGCGCCTGCGCAGCGAGTACAAGCCCGTACGCGAAGCAACGGCCGAAGCCCTGGGCGAACTGGCATATCACGCCGCGATACCTCCATTGGGCGAAGCCTTAAAGCGGGAGCCCGACGAGTTTGTGCGTTTGGCGGCGCTGACATCCATCTACCGCATCAGCCCGGCCGAAGCGCGCCCGTGGCTGGAATACGCCCTCAGCGACAGTTACCTGCATATTAGGGTATTCGCCATGGAGCGGCTGGCGCCCGAGATGACCGAGAGCGATTTGCCGATTCTGCGACAGCTGCTGCAAGACGACGAGCGACCCTCATGGGAAGGCGCTTCACCCCGCGACCTGGCTCTACAAGTATTGCGGCGCATCAACAGCGACGGCAGCCGCGCGCTGCTGGATTCGCATGGCGCCGCCGAAAAACGGACCAGCGCATGAAGGTCTTCGTCAGTTACGCGCGGGCGGACAAACCCTACTGCATCCGCATCATCGAGACCTTGCACGCCCACGATGTCTGGTACGACCAGCGCCTCTACGCCGGGCAAGACTGGTGGAAAGAAATCCTCAGGCGGCTGGAATGGTGCGAGGTCTTTCTCTATCTGCTCTCGCCGGATTCGGTGACATCGCAGTATTGCCGCCGCGAGCTGGAGCTGGCGTTGCGCTTAAAGCGCGACATCATCCCGGTGATGATCGCAAAAGACACCCTGCTGCCGCAGAACATGCGCGACTGGCAGTATGTCGATTTGTCCGACAATTTAACGGTCGAGAATGTGTCGCAACTGCTGAACGCCATTCTGATGGTTGAGCGCCAGAAAACGACCGCAAGCGCGCCAGCGGCGGAAGTTGAAGTCAGAGACGGCCCTGCGGACTCGTCGGCCAAAGCGGCGGAAACGATCAGCGATGCCGTGCGCGCGCTGGAAAATGGCGATTACCGCCGGGCGGCGCGTCTGCTGCGGCAAGCCAAAGCCAGCGGCTACCAGTCGCGTTTCGTCAAGATCGACAAGCTGCTGCGCGTGGCGGAATCCGCGCTGAAAGAGCGCAAACAGACGCGCGAAGTAGAGCGCGAATATCAGCATATTGTGGCGCTCTTCGCCTTCGAGAGCACCCGCCAATTGGCCTGCGAGGCGCTGGAAGAATTTCGCCGCGAATTCGGCGATTACGACCCGCGCGGCTTGCGCAAGCTGTGTGAGCCCGCGGCCCCCGCCGACAGCCGGGCGAACAGCCCTGGCCGCAGCTCCAGCAGCGTCAGGCCGGCTCCGCGTTCGCCGCGCGTCGAGGCGCACCGGCCGGCCGCCAGCCGCAAACCCACCGCGCGGGCGAGCAGTCAGGCGGTCCCTGACCGGCCAGGCGGCGACGCTGCCGCGGCTCCTGTGCTTGAGGCGCTGGCGCAGGCAGAAACGCCCAGGCGCCTTCCCGACGCTGATGCGCCGCTAACGGTAAAAGAAGTTCTGCCTATGCTACAATGGTGTGACATCCCGCACGGGACGGTGACCGTTTCCAGCATCGTGGGCGCGGATGAAGACTTTGGCGAGATGACGGTGCCGGTGGACAATTTTGTCATGAGCAAGTATCCCGTCACCAACGCGCAATTCGCCATTTTCGCCCGAGCCGAAGACGGCTACAAGAATGCGCGCTGGTGGACCTTCTCGGAGCATGCGCAGCGCTGGTTCAAGCTGGCCAAGGGCGTGGCCGAAGCACGCTTCAGCGGCGAAGAGCATCCGCGCGAGAATGTAAACTGGTACGAGGCCATGGCCTTCGCCAACTGGCTGGGCAGTTTGCTCAAGATGAAAGTCGCCCTGCCGACGGTAGCCCAGTGGCAGCGCGCCGCCCAAGGCGATGACGATCGTTATTTCCCCTGGGGCGACGAGTACAACGAGGAACATTGCAATACGCTGGAAACCGGACTCAAGAGGACGACGCCGGTCAACCGCTACCATCTGGGCGTCAGCCCTTACGGCGTCTACGATATGGCCGGCAATATCTGGGAGTGGACGATGAATACCGCGGCCGCGGCCGAAGAGGGCCGGGACCATCGGCGAGCGGTCGCCGGCGGCAGCTTCGTCAGCCCTTGCGATCGCGCGCGGACGTCTTTCCGCTATTACTTGGACCCGCGCGTGCGTTATTCATCCATTGGAATTCGACTCGTCGGCTTGACATAGACGCCAATTCGCGACCGGGACAACAAAGGAAAAAAGAACATGGAATCAAGCGAGAGCAGCCTGGACAAAACCCGGCCATTTCGGCCGGATATCAATATCGACATTGACCACCTGTCCGTGACCGGCCACGTCGTCTTCGCCGGCCGCGACGGCCAGGTCAAGGTGCAGACGGGCGGCGATGTGGCGCAGCACACCAACCAGACCGTCACCGTCGGCGGCGTGGAGACGACGCCGCAAGAGCTCGATATGATGCTACAGTGCATTCGCAATGTCGAGCAGACAATCCAGGCGGAACGGCAGCTGCAGCCGGAAGCGCGTGAGGCGGCCAGGCACGACTTGCAAACTGTGGAGGCGCAGTTGACTACCACCAGGCGCCCGAATCCGCGCATCCTGATACGGGCGGCGAAGTCGCTGCTGCGCTTCTCGCCCGCGCTGACCGCGGCCGCCTTGACGCTCTTCGACCAGCCGCTGGTCGGCGCGATTCTCGCCAGCGCCGGCGAAGTCGCCATCAACTTCCACGAAGCCATCGCGCGGCACCGGCCTGGCAAGAAGATTTGACCCCGGTGTCCCGCTGCCGGGAACTGCCGAGCCGCCGCGCCGAAGCCCGCGCCCGCCATCAAATCCGAGACAAGTCTATGAACCAGCAGCTGCGAAAGCAAAGGCAAAGCGCCATCGTCAGCGCCAGAGCGACGCCCTCACAAGTCATGGTCTCTTCGCCGGCGGCCTGGCGCGCATTCGTGCAGACCCACTGGAGCCGGCTCAAACAGCAGGCCGACCAATCCACGCTGGCGTCGCCGTATCAGAAGCTGGTCATGATGGTCTTTACGCCGGTCATGCCCAACCCGACCACGAAGCTGACCCTGCTGCGGCGGCTGTTAAAAAAGTACCGCTATTGCGGGCCGCTCAGCAAGCGCTTGACCGAGATCTACCGCGATCGCAATTACGCGCGCACGGCGGAAGAATTGGCGCGCGATGAGCTGCTGCCCGAGAAGCTGGATCGCGATGAAGTGGCCGGGCTGGACTGGCTGATTGTGGCAACCGGCGGGCTGGACGGCTCAGCCAATCAAGGCGCGCAAGCCATACAATTCTCGCGCAACTTGCTGGAAACCATGCGCGAATTTCGGGATTATCCGTCGGCGGTGCGCGTGCAGGCGGGATCGATATCCGCCGGCGGCCACGTCATTTTCGCGGGCCAGGACGTCAACATCGTCGCCGAGCATTATCACGGCAACAAGTCGGCGCTGAAGGGCTATCTGGCGGCCGTGCGCACGGAGTGGGACATCCCGACCACGACCATCCACCCGGCCTCGCAGCACCATACCTCGGCGGCGCTGCACCAGCTGTACACGCCGGTCGATATCTGGACGGACCAGCGACAATTCCACACGGTCGGCATTGAGGAGTTGAACGCCCGCCGTTACCAAGCCATCGAAAAGGACATGGGTTATGTGCGCGAATCCGTCTTTGAGGTGGTCGCCGCCCATCCGCTGATAGTGATCACCGGCGCCGCGGGCACGGGCAAAAGCTCGCTGTGCCGCTTCATCGTTACCGCGCTGGCTTACGCTTGTGATCCGCGCGCCGAGCGGCAGAGCAAGGTCAAGGGGCTGGAGATGCTGGGGCCATCCTGGATCCACGGGCCGATCCTGCCGATTTATGTCAGCTTGCGCGACTTCGCCAATACTCCGGAATTGTTCCCCAAGTCGCTGGGCGAAAGCTCGGCCAATCATCTGCTGGATTATGTCAAGGGGGCCACCGGCAACCTGGGGCCGCACCTGGAAGCCTATCTCACGCAGACTGACGTGCCCACCCACGGCAGCTTGCTCGTGCTCGATGGCCTGGACGAAGTCTACGAAGAGAGTGACCGCATCATCTTGCAGCGCATTATCGAGAATTGGGCCGATCGCTTTCCCAACTGTCGCATCATCGTGACCAGCCGCACCTACGCCTACCGGCACGATTCGCGCTGGCGACTCTCGGAGCGCTTCGCCTCGGCTGAGCTGGCGCCCTTCACCTGGCAGCAGG
>CAZWCV010000032.1:0-31004 GCA_964632725.1 uncultured Anaerolineaceae bacterium | reverse complement strand
GATGAAAAGCGCGCAGAGCCTGGAGACGCTGGGTCAAAATACCTGGATTCTGACGCCGGTGATCTTCAGTGTGGTGGCCGTGCTGGGTCTCAACTTCCTGGGCGACGGCTTGCGCGACGCGGCCGATCCCTACTCGAATCTGTAATCGGAGACGCTCAGACATGGCAGGCGCTTACCCCCACCCTAAATCCTTCCCGCCATCTCTATGGCGGGCGTCCCATAAAGAGGGAGGGACATTGAATGCCGTGGATTCCCCTTCCCTCCGTGTGGGAAAAATCCCCCGTGAGGCGGGGGACCGAGGGGGCGCAGGGGCGCAGGAGATGGGGGGCGACGCCATCCTCAAAGTGAATGATTTGAAGATGCACTTTCCTTTGCGGCAAGGGATGCTGCAGCGCCGCGTCGGCACGATCAAGGCGGTCGACGGCGTCAGCTTTGATTTGCGCGAGCAGGAAGTCATGGGCTTGGTGGGCGAGAGCGGCTGCGGCAAAACGACCGTGGGCCGGGCGCTGCTGCGACTCTATGACCCGACCGGCGGCGAAGTGCTGTTTCACCGCGCCGACGGCAGCTGGGTGGATGTGGCGACTATCAGCCGCAAGGAAATGAAAGACCTGCGCAAAGAAATGCGCATGATCTTTCAGGATCCCTTCAGCTCGCTCAACCCGCGCTTGACCGTGCGCGATATCATAGCCGAGCCGCTGGTCATTCACAATTCGGACCGCGACAAAATCACCGCGCGCGTGGCCGAGTTGATGGAAGCGGTCGGTTTGAAGCCGGCTTACATGGGGCGCTACCCGCATGAGTTCTCCGGCGGCCAGCGGCAGCGCATCGGCGTGGCGCGCACCCTGGCGCTGAATCCGCGCCTTATCGTGGCCGATGAGCCGGTGTCGGCGCTGGATGTATCGGTGCAAGCGCAGGTGCTGAATCTGCTGCAGACCCTGCGCGACGAGCTGCGGCTGACCTTTGTGTTTATCTCGCACGACTTGTCGGTAGTGGAGCATATCTGCGACAAGATCGCCGTGATGTATGTGGGCAAGCTGGTGGAGTTGGCGCCGACGGACGAGCTGCTGCGCAACCCCAGACACCCGTATACCGAGGCGCTGGTGTCGGCCGTGCCGCCGGCCGATCCGCTGATCAAGATGGAGCGCATCATCCTGGAAGGCGATGTGCCCAGCCCGGCCAATCCGCCTTCGGGCTGCGTCTTCCACCCGCGCTGCCGCTACGCGCAGGACATTTGCCTGGAGCAGGAGCCGCCGCTGGTGCAGATCGGGCCCGAACATCACGCCCGCTGCCACTTCTCCGAAGAATTGGAATTGCAGGGAGTGGACTATGGCGACCCCGCCTAAATCTCCCCCGACGCGTCAGGGTGGACGGTCAACCCCCCCGAAATCCCCCCCGACGAGTCAAGGGGGACTTGAATACGCTGCCGGTGAAGGCAGAATGTTTGCGGCGCTGGCGTATATCTTGCCGGTAATCGGCGGTCTGCTGGGGCTGGCGCTGGACGGCGACAATCCGCTGACGCGGGTTCACGCCCGGCAAAGCATCTCGACTGTGCTCGCGCTAATCATCACCTTCTTCGTTTGGGCGGCGGTAGGCTACCTCTTGAGCCTGATTCCCATCGCCGGTCCCATCGTAGCTATCGCCCTGTTTTCGCTGGTGATCGCGATGGCGGCCTTTCTGGCGGCGAACTGGGTAGTCAGCTTCGTCATGGCGCTGCGCGGCGAAGAGCGGACAATTCCCTTTGCCAATCGTGTTGCCTTGCGCCTGTTTCACGATGGCGGTGGCGCTGAAGCGCAAAGCGCCTGACGCTTATGCTGCTGCAGCAATTGCGCGAAGAAGTCTGTCGCCTGCACGCCGAATTGCCGCGGAATAACCTGGTCGCCTGGACCAGCGGCAATATCAGCGCCCGCGACCCGGCCACTGACCTGGTCGTCATCAAGCCGAGCGGCGTCCGCTTTGAAGACCTGACGCCGGCCAGCATGGTGGTCGTCGATATCGAGGGACGCGCCGTCGACGGCGAACTCGCGCCATCCTCCGATACCGCCTCTCACTGTTTCATTTATCGTCATTTGCCCGCCGTAAACGGGGTCGCGCATACACACTCGCGTTACGCCAGCGCCTTTGCCGTCGTGGGCGAGCCGATTCCTTGCGTAACAACAGCGATGGCGGACGAATTCGGCGGAGAGATTCCTTGCGCCGGCTTCTGCCTGATCGGCGGCGAGGACATCGGCAAGCTGGTGGTGGATGCCCTGCGCGATCATCGCAGCCCGGCCGCCCTGCTGCGGAATCACGGCGTATTCACGATTGGCGCCAGCGCCGAGGAGGCGGTCAAGGCGGCGGTGATGACCGAGGACAACGCCGCTATCGTCTGGACCGCGCGGCAGCTGGGCGATGTGATTCCGATTTCGCAAGCCGAGATCGACAGCCTGCACGAGCGTTATCAGAATGTCTACGGGCAGCGTTAAACGAAGGACATGTAGGGGCGAGCCTTTGGCTCGCCCTTGCAGAAAACTATCCAAATGTGGGCGAGCCAAGGCTCGCCCCTACGGATCTTGATTTTGGCGTAGCCACCAATAGCTAGGAAACGAAACATGCCATTTAACCGCTACCACATCTGGTTCCTGACCGGCAGTCAGCACTTGTATGGGCCGGAGGCGATTGAGCAGGTGGGCGCGCACTCGCGGGAGATCGCGGCCGCGCTGGATGAAGCGGCGGAGATCCCGCCCCAGGTCGTGTACAAGCCGGTGTTGACCACGGCTGAGGAAATCCACGGCATTTGCCTCGCGGCCAACAGCGACGAGAATTGCGTCGGCGTGATCGCCTGGATGCACACATTTTCGCCGGCGAAGAACTGGATCGCCGGCTTGTCAGCGCTGCGGAAGCCACTGCTGCACTTGCACACGCAGTATAACCGCGACATCCCCTGGGCCGAGATCGATATGGACTTCATGAATCTCAATCAGGCGGCTCATGGCGACCGCGAGTTCGGCTTTATGATGAGCCGGTTGCGTTTGCGCCGCAAGGTGGTCGTTGGCCACTGGCGTGATGAAGGTGTGCTGGCGCAGATCGGCGTCTGGGCGCGGGCGGCGGCGGCCTGGGCGGGGACGCAGGGCCTGAAAGTGGCGCGCTTCGGCGACAACATGCGCCATGTCGCCGTGACCGAAGGCGACAAGGTGGCGGCTCAGGCGCAATTCGGCTACCAGGTGAACGGCTACGGCATCGGCGATTTGGCCGCGGTCGTGAATCAAGTGGGCGATGCCGAGATCGATGCGCTCGCTTCGGAGTACGAGGCGACCTATCGCATGGGCGCTGATCTGCGCGCTGGCGGCGAGCGGCATGAGTCCCTGCGCGAGGCCGCGCGGATTGAGATCGGACTCTCGCAATTCTTGCGCGCTGGCGACTTCGGCGCATTCACCACGACCTTCGAGGACCTGCACGGCTTGGCGCAGCTGCCGGGATTGGCGGTGCAGCGCTTGATGCAGGGCGGCTATGGCTTCGGCGCGGAAGGCGACTGGAAGACGGCGGCCCTGCTGCGCTCGCTCAAGCTGATGGCCGAGGGGCTGGAGGGCGGCACGTCCTTCATGGAGGATTACACCTACCACTTCCAACCGGGCAATATGGCCGTGCTGGGCGCGCACATGCTGGAAGTCTGCCCGAGCATCGCGGCGGACCAGCCCAGCCTTGAGGTGCACCCGCTGGGCATCAGCGGCAAGGACGATCCGGCGCGTCTGGTATTCGATACTACGGCCGGAGCGGCTCTGAACGCCTCGCTGGTGGACCTGGGCGACCGCTTCCGCATGATTGTCAACGCGGTCGATGTGATCGAGCCGGAAGCGCCGCTGCCCAAGCTGCCGGTGGCGCGGGCCTTGTGGCGGCCGCGGCCGAACTTAAATATTGGCGCGGCCGCCTGGATTTACGCCGGCGGCGCTCATCACACGGTCTTCAGCCAGGCGCTCAGCCCGCAGCACCTGTACGACTTCAGCGAGATGGCCGGCGTCGAATACCTGCAGATTGACGAGACGACCGAGCTGCGCGTTTTCAAGAACGAGCTGCGCTGGAATGACGCGGCGTACAAGCTGGGCGGGTAGGACGGCCTGGCTTTGGGCAGCGAGATTGCGGCGACTGCGGGCTTCTCGGGCGACCCAAGGGTCGCCCCTACATTTTTGCCTGGTGTGTGGCGGCAAGCCAGGGTACTTGTCAAATGATACTGTTCTGCTATAAAGTGGATATTATATGTCGCTGATTGCATGGCGGCTGCAACTAATCTCATTTACCGAGCGCATGAGGAAATCTGACCATGGCAGCGTCGAAAGAGGCATCACACCACGTCGGGTTGGTTCGGAATCTGGGTCTATTCGACATTACGATGATCGGCGTCGGCGCGATGATCGGCGCCGGCATCTTCGTCTTGACTGGCATCGCGGCCGGCACGGCTGGCCCGGCGCTGATCCTGGCTTTCGCCATGAACGGCGTCATCACCGTGCTGACGGCGATGGTCTACGCCGAGCTGGGTTCGGCGATACCGGAGGCCGGCGGCGGCTACCTGTGGGTGAAGGAAGGCTTGCCGGGGCCGAATGGCTTCCTGGCGGGCTGGATGAGCTGGTTCGCGCATGCGGTGGCGGGCAGCTTGTACGGCGTCGGCTTCGGCGGCTTTATCTATGAGCTGCTGCGCATCCTCTTTCTCGACCCGACTGCTCACCACGATGAGCATGCCGGCGTATTCTTGACCGGTCCCCTGCACTTGCCCTTCGGGATTGAAATGACTGAAGGAGATTTGGTGCAGAAGATCTTCGCCGTGCTGATCGTCCTGCTGTTTCTGTACATCAATTATCGCGGCACATCGGAGACGGGCGCGGTCGGCAATATCGTTACGGTGCTCAAGGTCATTATTATCTTGATCTTCATCGTCAGCGGCCTGTTCGTGATCTTTGGCGAGCCGGCGCGCTTCGAGTCCTTCCAGCCTTTCGCGCCGAGAGACATCATCGGCATTGTCAGCGCGATGGGACTAACGTTTATCGCCTTTGAAGGCTACGAGATCATCGTGCAGGCGGGCGAGGAAGTGCGCGAGCCGCGCAAGAATATCCCGCGGGCGGTCTTCTTGTCGCTGGCGATTGTGGTGCCGATTTATATGTTGGTGGCCTTTGTCATCCTGGGGGCGGTCGATCCACCGGAAGGAGTCCCCATTTTCCAGTGGCTTGGCGATCTTGGAGAGATCGGCATCGCGCGCGCGGCGGCGCAGTTCATGCCTTTCGGCACCTTCCTGATTATGGTGGGCGGTTTGCTGTCTACCATGAGCGCGCTGAACGCCACCACCTTTTCCTCGACGCGCGTGTCCTTCGCTATGGGGCGGGACCGGGCGCTGCCGGATGGTTTCTCCAGCGTGAGCGCCAAGACGCGCACGCCGCATGTGGCTCTGGGCTGGTCGGGCGTCTTGATTCTCTTCGTGGCGCTCACCTTGCCGATCGAAGATGTGGCGGCGTCGGCCGATATCATGTTCATTTTGCTCTTCCTGCAAGTCAATCTGGCGGTCATCACCATCCGCAGCAAGTATGGCAAGGACCTGAAATACGGCTTCCTGCTGCCATTTTTCCCGATTCTGCCCATGATCGCCATCGGCATGCAATTTCTGCTCTTGCTGTCGCTGTTTGAAGTGTCGATTATCGCCTGGATTTACGCCGCGATTTGGATCGGCGCTGGTTTCCTGATTTTCTACTTGTACGCGCGGCCGCGCCAGGAACGGGCGCATCGCACGCCGGTGGTGCAGCAGACCGAGTTGATGACGCCTACGCAGGAGGCGCCCTACCGCGTCCTGGTGTCGGTGGCCAATCCCGATTCGCTGGCTACCTTGCTGTCGCCCGCGGTGCACGCCGCCAGAATGAACAACGGCAAGATCACGCTATTGCACATCGTCACCGTGCCATCGCCAACGCCCTTGTCGTCCGGTTATCGGTATTTGCCCGCCACGGAAGCTTTGCGCGAGAAAGCCATCGCCATGGTGCAGGACGAAGATGTTGCGGTGGAGTATATCGTGCGCGTGGCGCGGCGGGTGGCGCCGGCCATCATCGACACCGCGCAGGAGCAGCGCGCCGACCTGGTCGTCATCGGCTGGCAGGGGGTCAAGACCAGCGAAGGCCGGACTGTTGTCGGCTCCAATATCGACCAGGTCTTGAGCGAGGTCAACTGCGATGTGATGATGCTGCAGCTGGGCGATACCGCCTCGGCGCAGCGCATCCTGCTGCCGATTGCCGAGCCGCGGCAAGTCGGTTACTCGCTGCATTTGATCCAGCAATTCTCGGCCAACGATATGCAGCTGGATCTGCTGCATGTCTTCTCAGCCGAGACGCCGGCGGCCGAGCGTGAACGGATGACGCGCGCGCTGCAACGCCAGATCGACGCCGTCAAATTGCAAGGCAAGCAGGTTAATCTGCTGACCGAGCAGAGCGCCGACCGCATCGAGTCGATTGTGCAGGCCGCCGGCAACTATGATTACGTCGCGATCGGCGAGACGCGTGATACGCGCGTCAAGCAGCGGCTATTCGGCAATACTTCCATGATGATTGCCGACCGCACCAGCACACCGGTTATGCTGCTGCATCCGGAAACCAGCGGCGTCGAGTTCGGTTTGCGCCAGGCGGTCAATTACGTCAGTGGCGGCTACGCCTCAGTCGATCCGGAATCGCGCCAGCGCCTGGAAGAGCAGGGCTACATCGTCGACGGCGAAGCGCCCTCGGACGACAAGCTAAAGTCATCGGTGAACCAGCCGGTGGTCTTCGGCATCGGCGCGCTGACGGTCATCTCGGCTTTCATGATGTACGCCGGCAGCGGCGGGACGCTGACCTGGATCGGCGTGCTGCTCTACTTCGCGACCCTGCTGGCCTTTACGGTGGTGTCCGTGCGGGCGTCCAGGGGCTAGCCGGACAGTTTGGCGCTGGGGGGAGTGGCTAAACTCGTGGTTATGGGACGCAACGCGACCTCGACACCGGCGGATTAACCACAGAGATCACAGAAGTAGAACAAAGTAAGTCATGCAACAGAATGTCACACGTTACCCCCACCCCCAAACCCCCTCCCCCATAAAGAGGGAGGGGGCTTAAGCTCAGCATATTCGCGGCTTTGCTCCCCTTCCCTCATTTTGGGGATGCTCGCCATAGAGATGGCGAGAGGGCCGGGGGATGGGGGTTTGAAGGGCGACTTATTGCACGACTTACTTGCGTTTACTGAGATATGCTTCAATTGCTCTGAAGCTGCTACATCCACGGAATTCGCCATTCCCCGCTAGGCGCTGCGCTTGCGGTCTTCAATCTGAATGCGCAGGCGATCCATCAAGTCGACGCCCAGCTGCCGGCAGAGGTCAATCATGTCGATCGGCACCCAATTTTCTATTAGGTAGTCGCCCTCGCGCTTCCACCAGTCGAAGTCGCGCAGGGTAATCAGTTCGCCGTTGGCGGGAATGCCGGCGTAGTCGCCGTTGCTGTAGGAGAAGGCCGAGTCCCAGATGCCGCCGCAGGCGTACAAACCCTCGCCGATGAAACCCATATTGCGGCCGCCGCGCTCGACCTTGAGTTGCCGGTCGCCGAAGCCGTGCAGCCAGTTGCGCTGATGAAAGTCTTCGAATTCCTCGAGCGAGAAGCAGCCGCCGATGCCGCTGGGCCCGAACCAGCGCATGTCTTGATGCCAGTATTTGTCCTGCTCCATTCGGCTCATATCGCCGCCGTCGCGGTCGCGGACGTATCGCATCAGGCCCTTGCCCATCGCTTGGACCAGTTGCAGGCTCTTGCGGGATTCCAGCGGGTCCTGCTCGGTGAGCAGGATGCCGTCTTTGGCGACCGGGCCGGGGATTTTGCCGCCGTCCATACCGGGTGATGGCGGCAAGACTTCATAACCGGCCTGGCGCATGACGGCGAGGATGTCGTATTGCACGAAGCACTCGGCGATTTTGCCCTCGCGCATGACGTAGAATTGCCCGAACCAGATATTGGTCTTCTTGCCCGTGGCCGGGATGCCCAGCCAATCCTTGGCGAAGGTTCCGGTGAGGTAGCCGCAGGCGGTGACCCATTCGCTGCCGGCGCCACCCGTCCATTCCGACTCGCCCGTTTCGATGCCGCCCATGAAGACATAGGGACGAATTTTCAGATCGGGAAAGGATTGCAGCAGCGGCAGCCAGAAGCCGGAGATGAGATTCTCGACGCCGAGTATCTGGTCGATTGGCGCGGAGCCATTCCAGTTGACATCGTCGTGGACGGCGGCGCGGATGACAGCCGGCGCATTGTCGACGCCGACATGATTCAACTTCTGCCAGTAGTCCCAGACGGCATCTTTATTCCTTTGGTTCAGCAGACTAGACATTGCAGTACTCCTTTCGTAGCTGAGGATTTGATGTAATCTCGATTTCAGGCGGCAGCGCGCGAGGCTTTGGGCAGGTAGAGGCCGGTGATCACCAGCGCGAAGGCGAGCAGCGCCCAAAGAGAGAAGCCAGGCGCGAATGTCCCGAAGAGGTCGCGCGAGGCGCCGACGACGATGGGCGACAGGAACATGCCCAGGCCGGCGATGGTCAGGGAGGCGCCCCAGACCACCGTGATCTTGCGCGGCGTCATCCAGGGCAGCTGCATCGGCAGCGTCAAGAGGATGGGCTGGTAGACCCAGGTGCCGGCGCCGATCATGACGACGCTGAGGGTGATGGCGTTGAAGTCGGTCAGCAGGAAAGAGCCGAAACCGCCCAGACCGACGATGATGCCGGGGATGATGAAGAAGGGGCGGCGCGCGCGGACTCTCACGGTCAGGAAGCCACCGATCAGCACGGCGACGACGCCAACGGCGGGCAGCAGGCCCGTGACATAACCGGCTTGCTCCAGGCTGAGGCCGCGAAATTCGTGCAGGAAGGCCGGCAGCCAGCTGGTCACGGCGGCGTAGTGGATGAAAACCAGGGCGTCGCCGACCACCAGCAGAAAGATGGTGCGGTTGCGGAAAACTTGCCAAAGATCGCGAATTGTGAAAAGCGAGCCGGCTTCCTGGGTAGTTGAACCGGTCTTTCCCAGCTGCGTCCAGGTGATAGCGCCGAGCAGGCCGATGGCGCCAAATACGCCCAGAACGGCTTCCCAGCTCATGCTGTGCGACAGGGGAACAGCCAGCGAGACCGAACTGGCCACGCCCAGACTGACGACGACCAGCAGCAGGGTATTGATGATCGGCACTTCGTTGGTCGGGAACCACTGCATGATAAGCGACGCGCTGGCCGTCATCATGAGCCCGGCGCCCAGGCCATAGAGCAGGCGCAGCAGAATCATGGCCGGGAATTCGCTGGCCAGTGGGGAGAACGCCAACATACCCAGCATGAACCAGCTGATGGTAACGCTGCGGTTGAGGCCGAGCCGATTGATGATCAGGCTGCCGGGCAGGCCGGTCAGGGCTTTGACCACCGTCGGCAAGGCGATCAGCAAACTGGCGCTGGCGCGGGAGACGCCATAGTCGTCTATGACCAGCGGCAGCAGCGGCGTGACGCTGAAGAAATTGAGGCCGATGGACAGGTGCGCGGCCAGGATCAGCGCGGCGATGACGAAGCGGTAACGGGGTTTCACCCGGGCTTCGCTCCAGGTCAGTTGGCTTAAGGTGGCGGTCATAAGGCGGGGCGAACACGATGGCCGTCATGTAGAGCGTGCGACATTGGCTCAGCCTTTGACGGCGCCGGCGGTCAGTCCTTTGACCAGCTGGCCCTGGAAGATGAAGACGACGATGATGATGGGCACGGCGGCGGACACGGCGGCGGCCGCGGCCAGGGTGATATGCCCGGGGTCTTCGCCGGCGGCGTATTTGGAAATGGCCACAGTCAGTGTCCAGTTGGACTGGGTCAGGATACGCACCAGCAGGAAGTCGCTATAGGCGAGCAGCATGGTGAAGAGCGCGGTGGAGATGATGCCGGGCCACATGATAGGGATGATGACGCTGATGAATGCGGTCAGGCGGTTGGCGCCGTCGACCATGGCCGATTCTTCGATCTCTTTGGGGATATTCATGAAGAAGCTGCGCAGCATCCAGATGGTGAAAGGCTGGTTGATGGCGACCAGGGTGATGATCAGCAGGATGTGCGTATCGTAGAGGCCGGAGCGCTGGCCGAACCACCAGTAGGGCAAGATGTAGGACATGCCGGGCAAGGAGCGGAAGCCCAGCGCGGCCACCAGGATGACGACGCCAGCGATGCCGCTGTAGCGCGCCAGGCCATAACCCGCCATGCAGCCGATAGAGATCGAGATGCATATTGTGCCTGCCGTGACGATTATGGTGTTTAGGAAGTAGTCGTAGAAGGTCTGCGTTCGGATATAGCCGGGGATCGACCACAAGACCGCGAAACCGACGGCGAGCACAACCAGGTAGACATAACCGCGCGCAATCGGGAAGCGGCGGGCGTTCAGGGCGATCAAAGTGAGCAGGCCGAATATCGCCACCAGCACGATGGCCACGAAGAAGGGGTCGTCGGGAATGGCTTTGAGCCAGAGGTCGGTGTAATTGTCGGCAGTCGGCTCGAAGATGAAGAGCGGCACGCGGGAATTGGCCTGGCGCGGCGTCTTGAAGGACTGAATGGTCGTCCAGAAAAACGGTATGACGCTGAAGACAGCGTAGGCGGTCAACACCAGGTAGATGAGGGCGAGCGCGTAACGGTTCTCGATTCGTTTCATCTTAGCGCTCTTCAGTCTGCTCTTTGTAGGTGCGCGCCAGGAAGGGCACCAGCACAACCAGGATCAGCACTACGGTGATGACTGACATGGCGTTGGCTTTGCCCAGGCGCTGCACGCTCATGGCGGTGCGGAAGGTGTAGAGCATCATCACTTCCGCCTTGAAAATGGGGTTCTGTTCTGTCATCACAAAGACGCTATCGAAGACGCGGTAAGCGTCCATAATCGAGATCAGCCCGACGAAGACGAAGAGCGAGCGCAGATGGGGAATCATGATGTAGCGGATCTGGCGCAAGCGGGTGGCGCCGTCGATCATGGAGGCTTCGATGAGTTCGTGGGGCAGGGTTTGTAAGCCGGCGAAGAATACGATCAGCGGGAAGGGCGTGGCCGCCCAGAGCGCATGGACCAGGATCAGCCCTTTGACGGACTGCTCGGTGAATATGAAGCGCGAGCCGACGACTTCGCGGAAGAGCCAGGCGACCAGCCCGCCCGATTCGAAGAGCTGTTTGACCATGAGCGTGCCGACCACGGGCACGACGATGAAGGGCATGAGGAAGGCGGCCAGGTAAGCGCCGCGGATGCGCCGGGAGACCTGGTCCAGCAAGACGGCGATCAGGAAGCCGGAGAAGATGATCATGGGCACGGCGATGGCGATATAGGTCATGGTGAAGGTGAAGGCGTTCCAGAATTTCTGGTCCTGGAACACCTCCAGGTAATTCGCCAGGCCCACGAATTCCGGCTCGTTGATATTGCGGAAGGTCATGTATTGCGTGCTGAGCCAGACGGAGGTCAGCAAGGGGAAGACCATCAGCGACAGCATGACCAGCAAGCTGGGCGACATGAACATATAGAAGGTGCGTCTGTTCATTCTGGCGGCCTCGGCGCTGGCGGGCGACGCAAGGGTCGCTCCTACGGTTTGTGTTTCGGCGGGCGACGCAAGGGTCGCCCCTACGGTTTGTGTTTCGGCGGGCGACGCAAGGGTCGCCCCTACGGTTTGTGTTTCGGCGGGCGACGCAAGGGTCGCCCCTACGGATTCTGCGTTTGGCGGGCGACGCAAGGGTCGCCCCTGTTTACATTGCGAGCAGGAAACCCCCTCCCCCGGCCCCTCCCCCAGCAGGCTAGGGGAGGGGAGCTAATCGCAGCGAGACGCAAAGTAATTTGCGTGAGCCGCTGCCTTGCAGCGCGAGGGTCTACAGATTGCTGATTTAGCCGTCGATATAACCTTGGGCGGTGGCTTCGGCGATATACTCTGCTTCTGCGTTTTCGAGCGCTTCTTCCGGTGTTACTTCACCTGTACCGACTAGCGGCAGCCAGTTGCTGAGCGCGTTACTCGCCAGCGACGCGGCCGGGTTGAGCGAGAAGCCGCCGACGCCCTGGCCGAGAGAGACAGCCATCGCCGGCAGGTTGCGCCCGCCGTGGCCGGCTTCGGCGACGGAGGTGCGAACGACCGCCCCGTGCGCGGCGCCGCCGACTTGACCTTCGTAGTCAAAGGTCTCCATGATGGCGCGGAAAGCCAGATCAGGGTCGACGCCGGAGCGCTTGGCGATGGAGTAAGCGTCAATGTAGGCGGAGCCGCCCACGATGCCGCTGTCGGGATTGGGCGCGGGCGAGCCGGCGAAACCGATGATGCCGACGTAGTCCGACTTTTCCGGGTCATCCATGTTGGCGGCGCGGCTGGCCCAGATGTGGACGAAAGCCAGCGTGCCGGTTTCCATGCCGATTTCGCTGTCGTCGATGCTGTAGGTCAAGCCTTCGGCGCCCATGCAGCCGTCCACGACTTCCTTCATTTTCGTCAGCGCGGCGACGCCGGCATCGCTGTTGAAGGCCGGCATATTGGTCTCGTCATCAAGGTACCTGCCGCCGAAGGAGCGGATGAAGTGCAAGAACTCAATATCCCAGGCCCAGCCGGCATGCAGGTTCATGGTGAAGGGCAGGTCGATGCTGTCCTCGCCCTGAAGCACTTCGCAGGCGTCAATGACTTCGTCGTAGGTGGTTGGCACGTCCAGTCCATGCTTCTCGAAGAGATCGGTGCGGTAGAAGAGGTGCAAGGTATTGGACAAGAAAGGCACGCCGTAGATATTGCCGTTGATGGTGGCCGCGTCCCAAACCGGCTGCGGAATATCGTCCAGGTTGTATTCCTCGCGGTACTGTTCGACCAGGTCGTTGAGCGGGAGCAGCGCGTCAAACTCGGAGAGCACCACCATGCGCGTTGGAGTCGTGTGCAGGATGGCCCAGGGCGAATCGCCGCCGCCGGCCAGGGCCAGGTTGGTTTGTTCTTCGGCGCTGGCGGAATCCAGCAGTTGGACATTGACGGTCACATTATCAACTTCGTTGCACTTCTCCAGTTCGGCGGCGAAGAATTCGGTAATGGGGAAGGCCCAGCCAATGAAGTTGAGCTCGGCCGCTTCCATGGGCGGGTCGAGGACGCAGGGGTCCATATCGTCCTGCGCCAGGGTGGGCAGCGCGAGCAGCAGCAGCGCCAAGAGGGTCAGTAGCTTCTTCATTTGTAGCATCCTTTCGACTGGCAACTAAAATAACGATTTGATCTGAAGGCGGCTCCTTTGTTGGAGGACGCCATCATTTCCCAAAATCCAGCGCCCGATTGCGGGCGGTTTCACAGCAAGGCGCGGTTGACCCGCGTTGGTCGAATTCCAGCGGCAGGACATCATTGATCACCGCTGTACGCCCGCCGGCGATTTGCTGCTGGATGATCTCGATTGCGCGCCTGCCAATAGTTTCCAGGGGCTGCTTGAAGCTGGTGATATGCGGCAGGGTGGTGAAGCGGGCGCGCAAGCCGTCGAAGCCGATTACGGAAACATCTTCCGGCACTCGACAGCCGCTTTGCTGGAGCGTGTTGACGATTTCGACAGCGATCAAATCGTGGAAGGCGCGTATGGCGGTGGGCGCGTTCGGCAGGGCCAGCAATTGCCGGGCCGCGGCGGTCGCGCTGCCCGGCTCCAGGCGCGTTTCCACGATGTACCGTGGATCGGCGGATAAACCGGCGTCGCGCAGGGCGTCCAGATGGCCGCTTAGATGCGCCTGATTGGCGGTGGTCAGCTGGGGCCGGGTGGTGAAAGCGATGCGCCGGTGGCCCAGCTCGATGAGATAGCGGGTGGCTTGGTAGGAGCCGGCGTAATAATCCGGCACGACGGAGGACACGCGCGGGTCGCAAATATCCCGCCCCACCACCACCAGCGGGAAATTGTCCTCCAGCAGCGAGTTCATAGCCGCGGGGTCGTAATTGGTGGAGAACATGACCAGGCCGTCGATTTCGCCGCCGCGGCAGGCGGCCAGGACATCCGCGGGGTCTTCGTCGGTGATGGTGTAGATGATGAGGTTTTTGCCGAGGTCTTGGGCGCTGCGGGCGGCGCCGGGCAGAATGCCCGACAAGTAATCAACGGCGTAATCAACGGCGGTATTGAGCAGCAGGCCGATTTTGTCGGTTTGGCCGCGGCGCAGGTTGCGGGCGGTTGCGCTGGCTTGATAGCCCATTTCATCCGCCCTTTGCCGCACGCGATCGCGTGTTGCCGGCGCCACGTCCGTGTAGCCATTGAGCGCTTTGGATACAGTCGCCTTGGAAAGATCAAGCTGTTCGGCGATATCGCGAATGGAGGGTGGCATGATTCAGCAACCATCGAAACCGTTTTCGTTAAATGATAGTGTAACGCATATCGTGGCCAAGTCCAAATAATTGCGCGGATTGAGCCAGAATGCTGGATGGGCGCTGTTCTTGGCTGGCTTGGGCGCCTCAGTCGAAACGCAGCGTGCGCGAAAGGCCAGGGCTGGGTAAACTTAGCCGGGCGAGTCGGCTGATAGCGCGTGATGAGCCGGCGCGTGGAAGGTGGCGATTGCATAACGGAAGCGGCAAACGAGAGACAGAAAGCGACGGCAAATGAGCGAATCAGTTTCCCGGAAGGCAAGCGAGATCAGAGGGCAGCTGCTGGACAAACTCGACTGGCGCTGCATCGGCCCGCACCGGGGTGGGCGCGTCGTGGCTGTGTCCGGCGATGTCCGCCAGAAAATGACCTTCTATATGGGCGCTTGCGCCGGCGGAGTCTGGAAGACGACTGATGGCGGGACGTATTGGCGCAATATCTCCGATGGCTATTTCAATACGGCGGCTATCGGCGCGCTGGCAGTGTCGGCGTCCGACCCCAATGTCATCTACGCCGGCACGGGCGAAAGCACCATCCGCGGCAATGTCTCGCACGGCGACGGCGTTTACAAGTCGGACGACGCCGGCCTGAGCTGGCGCCATATCGGCTTGAGCGAGTCGCGCCATATCGGCAAGATCGTCATTCATCCGCAAAACCCGGACACGGTCTACGTGGCGGCATTTGGGCGGGCTTTCGGCCCCAGCGCTGAGCGCGGCGTCTATCGGTCGCGCGACGGCGGCGAGACCTGGGAGCATGTGCTATTCAAGAGCGAGCGCGCCGGCTCGCATGATATCGCCATGGATGTAAACAATCCGCGCATCCTGTTCGCGGCGGTCTGGCAGGCGCAGCGTTATCCCTGGAAGCTGGAGAATGGCGGGCCCGATTGTGGCTTGTGGCGCAGTATGGACGGGGGCGACAGCTGGGTGGAACTCACCCCCACCCCCGACCCCACCCCCATCAAGAGGGAGGGGGGTACTGGTTTGCCACAGGGATTGTTGGGCAAGATCGGCGTGGCGGCGTCGCCGGCGCAGGCCGGGCGCGTCTGGGCTTGCATCGAAGCCGAGGACGGCGCCGTCTTTCGCTCGGACGATTACGGCGAGACCTGGATGCGCCTCAGCGAAGAATCACTGCTGCGGACGCGGCCCTGGTATTACATGCACGTCACCGCCGACACGCTGGATGCCGATACGGTCTACATCCAGAATTACAGTCTTTGGAAGTCGACCGACGCCGGCGCCACATTCAAGACGCTGCCGACGCCGCATGGCGATGAGCACGCGCTCTGGATCGACCCAGCCGATAATCAGCGAATGGCGCGCGGCAACGATGGCGGCGCCTGCATTTCGTTCAACGGCGGGCGCAGCTGGTCGTCGATTTACAATCAGCCCACGGCGCAGCTTTATCATGTCTGCGCGGACGACCGCTATCCATACCGTGTCTACGGCTCGCAGCAGGACAACACCGCCATCAGCGTGCCCAGCGCGACGGTGGACGGCGCCATCCACGAGCGCGACTGGTATGCGCCGGGCGGCGGCGAAAGCGGCTTTATCGCCATAAAACCGGACGACCCCGATATTGTGGTGGCCTCGGGCCCCATCGGCCAGCGCGCCTACAACGACCTGATGACGCTGTATAACCATCGCACGGGGCAACGGTGGATCATCACGGCTTGGCCCGAGCTTTACGGCTGGGGCGTCGGCGCCGAGCGCATGAAGTATCGCTTTCAGTGGACTTTTCCGATCATGTTCTCGCAGCACGACCCCGATGTGCTCTACGTTTGCAGCCAGCATTTGCACCGCTCGACCAATTTGGGCGCCAGCTTCGAAGTCATCAGTCCCGATTTGACGCGGAACGATCCGGACAAGCTCAAGGCTTCGGGCGGGCCCATCACACGCGACAATACCGGCGCCGAGGTCTATTGCAATATCTTCGCGCTGGCGGAGTCGCCGCATCAGCCGGGTGAATTATGGGCGGGCACGGATGACGGGCTCGCGCATATCTCGCGCGATGGCGGGCAAACCTGGCGGGAGATCACGCCGCCGGACTTGCCCGAGTGGGCGCTGATCAGCATCATCGACTTGTCGCCGCATCAGCCGGGCGCGGCTTATCTGGCGGCGACGCGCTACAAGCTCGACGATACGCGGCCCTATCTTTACAAGACGACTGACTATGGCGAGACCTGGACTGCGATCAATGGCGGCATCCCCGCGCATGAGTTCACGCGCGTCATCCGCGAAGATCCGCGGCAGCGCGGCTTGCTCTACGCCGGCACGGAGACTGGCGTCTACATCTCCTTCGACGACGGCGCTGAGTGGCGAAGGGCCGGCGGCAACTTGCCGGTGTGCCCGATCCACGACCTGGTGGTTAAAGGCGATGATCTGGTGGTGGCGACGCACGGGCGTTCCTTCTGGATCCTGGACGACCTGTCGCCGCTGCGGCAAGCGCAAGGCCAACTTGGCGACGGCAGCGCGCATCTCTTCGCGCCGGCGCCAAAAATGCGGCTGCGAACTTACAGCGGCTTCGGCGGCTGGAACGAGGACTTCGGGAGCGACATGGTCAATTACGGCGGTGTGGGCACGAGCGTGGCGGCATTCACCAGCGGCGCGGATTCCGACCGCCCCCATTTCCTGAATGCCGGTCACAATCCGCCGGCGGGCGTCGTCTTCGTTTACGCGCTGTCCGAGCCGCCGGATGCGCCGCTTGAGCTGATCATTCACACGGCAGAGGGCGAGCTGATACGGTGCTACAGCAGCGAGTCGGGCGAGCTCAGCGCCGATGCGGGCGTCAACCGTTTTCACTGGAATATGCGCTACGACGGCGCCGCCGCGGTTGAGGGCGTCGCCGGCTGGTGGGAGCGGCCTGATGGTCCCATGATTGTGCCCGGTGACTACCAGGCGGAGTTGGTAGTCGGCGATGCGCGCAGCGTTCAGCGCTTTGCGGTGCTGGCCGACCCCCGCGTTGAAGCGACCGCCGCCGATTACAAGGCGCAGCTGGAGATGCTGCTGGATATTCGCGAGCGGCTGTCGCAGAACAATGGGCTGATCAACAAGCTGGTCGCGCTAAAGCGGCAGGTGGGCGCTTGGGCGGGCCGCAGCGACGATGCGGCGCTGACAGCGAGCGCGGCGGCCATCTCGGCAGAGGTCGAGCGTCTGCTGCCCGAGCTAATCAATGTCGGCTTCACCGAGTCGCAGCTATATGCCAGCGGTTTGCATGAGAAGTTCAACGCGCTGCTGGACTCGGTCGACAGCGCCGATTACGCGCCGCCGCAGCAAGCGCGCCAGGTCTTCGCGCAGCTGTGCGACGAGCTGGATGGCCATGTCGCGTATTTGCGGACGGATCTGGGCGAAACTGTGTCGGACTTCAATGCGATGGTTCGCGAGCTGGGGCTGGAGGCGGTGGATTTGCTTTAAGCGGGCCCTCACCCCCGTCCCCTCTCCCACAAGGGGAGAGGGGGGCAAACGCAGGCCTGGTTGGGCCAGGTACAGTTCAGTTATTCCCAGTCCAGAATCACCTTGCCGGATTGCCCGCTGCGCATCACTTCAAAGCCCTGTTCATAGTCGGCGGCGGAAAAACGATGGGTGATGAGCGGCTTAAGGTCGAGGCCCTCATCCAGGATAGCCAGCATCTTGTACCAGGTGTCGAACATCTCGCGTCCGTAAATCGCTTTGATGGTCAGCGCCTTGAAAATGACCTTGGTCCAGTCGACTTCGCTGCGGCCGGCGGGGATGCCGACCATGCCGATGACGCCGCCCATGATCATGGTATCGACCATCTGCTCGAATGCCAGCGGGCTGCCGCTCATTTCCAGGCCGATGTCAAATCCTTCGCGCATTTTTAACTCGTCCATGACAGCGCGCAAGTCTTCTTCGAGGACGTTCACGGTGCGGATATCTGCGACTTTCTCCGCCAGCGCCAGACGACAGGGGTTGATATCGGTGAGCACGACGTGGCGCGCTTTGGCAAAACGCGCCAGGGCGGCCGCCATCACGCCAATCGGGCCGGCGCCGGTGATGAGCACATCTTCGCCGATGACATCAAATGACAAGACGCTGTGCACGGCATTACCCAGCGGGTCGAGTATCGCGCCGATTTCCAGCGAGATGCTGTCCGGCAGCGGGATGACGTTGAAGGCCGGTATCACCAGGTATTCGGCGAAGGCGCCGGGGCGATCCACGCCGACGCCGCGCGTGTCCGGGTCGAGGTGGAAACGGCCGGCGCGGACGTTGCGGCTGCTGCCGCCGATGATATGCCCTTCGCCACTGACGCGCTGCCCAACCCGCAGCCCCTCGACATTTTCGCCCAGGGCCTCAATCACGCCGCTGAATTCGTGACCGATGGTCAATGGTATGGGAATGGTCTTGCTGGCCCAATCATCCCAGTTGTAAATGTGGACATCGGTGCCGCAGATGGACGTGCGCAGTACGCGGATGCGCGCGTCATCGGGGCCGACAGTTGGCAGGGGAACCTCTTGCAGCCACAGGCCGGGTTCCGCCTTGGCCTTGACCAGCGCTTTCATGGTGGATCTCTCCTGATGTCTGCGCTAAGCAACTACTCCCAGTTCGCGCCCGGCTTGCGCGAAGGCCGCGATGGCGTGATCCAGCTGTGCGGTTGTCAGCGCCGCGGACATCTGTACGCGAATGCGGGCTTGGCCGCGCGGCACCACCGGATAAGAGAAACCGGTGACGTAGACGCCCAGCTCATACAAGCGGGCGGCCAGGTTTTGCGCCAGTTTCGCCTCGCCCAGCATGACCGGAATGATGGGATGCGCGCCTTCGAGCAAGCGGAAGCCGGCAGCGCCAAGCGCCTGACGAAAATGGCGCGCATGCTGGCGCAGCGTCGTTCGCCGGTCGTCAGCGGCGCGGGCCAGCTCAATCGCTTTCAGCGCGCCGCCCACCAGCATCGGCGGCAGCGAATTGGAAAACAGGTAGGGACGGGAACGCTGCCGCAGCATATCGATGACCGGTTGCGCCGCCGCCACGAATCCGCCAGCAGCCCCGCCCAGGCTCTTGCCCAGTGTGCCGGTGATAATATCGGCGCGCAGCCCAAAGTGGGCCGCCGTGCCCTTGCCCTGCGGGCCGAGGATGCCGGTGGCGTGGCAGTCGTCCACCAGCAGCAGGGCGTCGTAGTCATCAGCCAGGCGCCGCAACTTCGGCAGATTGGCCAGCGTGCCGTCCATCGAAAAGACGCCGTCCGTGGCGATGATGATACTGCGCGGCGAGCTGGCCGCGGCTTGCGCCAGCTTGGCCGCCAGGTCGTCCATATTGTTGTTTTCGAAGCGAAAGCGCTGCGCTTTGCAAAGGCGGACGCCGTCGATGATCGAGGCGTGGTTGAGCGAGTCGGAGACGATAGCGTCCTCCGCGGTCAGCAGAGGCTCGAAGACGCCGCCGTTGGCGTCAAAGGCGGCCGCGTACAAGATGGCGTCGTCGGTTTCCAGGAATTCGGCGATGGCGCGCTCCAGTTGACGATGCAGATCGAGCGTGCCGCAGATGAAGCGAACTGACGCCATGCCGTAGCCGTAGTCGTCCAGGGCCGCCTTGGCCGCCGCGATTACGTCCGGATGATCCGCCAGACCCAGATAGTTGTTGGCGCAGAGGTTGATGATGGCCCGCTCACCGTCTTCATGCGCGACGCGAATTTCGCCCGATTGCGGCGATGAGATCAGCCGTTCGCGCTTGTACAGCCCCTCCGCTTCGATGCCGCGCAATTCGGCGCGCAAACGCTTATAGGTTTGATCTGACATGGGCAGCGTCCCGTTAAGTCTCTGATTCCATTGTAACCGTAATTCGTCTGGTGGCCTTGGCGCTTGGGACGTGGGAATGCTGCAATTGACGAGATTCTACCGATGCCGAGCGGTTTGCAGCGACTGTCGCCGCTGAGAAACAGACACAAATCCTGGTAAGCTGTAGGGGCGGCTCGCTGAGACGCCCGCTTCGCTCCTGGTTCAGGGCGACCAGCGCATGTCGCGGTCGAAAGGGTAGATCGGGCGTTTGAGCTTGTGGAAGGGCAGGGTCTCGGGCAAGGCGTAAACCGCGCCCGGGCTAAGCGCCATGACGGCCAGCGGGGCGATGCGCTGAAAGTCGGTGACGAGGTAGCCCTGCTTCAAGCAGACGATCTTGTACGACAGCGGGTCAATGCCCAAACGTGAGAAACTCGCGAGCGACGTAAAAGAGACGCGTCGTTCGCTGAGGACGACATCGACATTATCGACGGCGAATATGACTTGCCGTCCGCTTTCGGGGTTGTCGTGGGTGCTTTTGACGCTCCCGCTGACTTCCAGAGGCTGTCCGTTTACAGGGTCAAGCTTGCCGCCGATTGACAGCTCAAGCCGGGCGCCCTGGCCCGCCTCGCAGCAGGCGGTGACTGCGTCCGCGTCAATGATGCCGGCGAGCGCTGTTCGGGGTACGCCGCGCGCCAGCAGGCGCTCTAGCACATGGGTACAGTCCCCGGCGGCGCCGGCGGTGATATTGTCGCCCGAGTCGCTGAGGAATACGGTCGATTCGTCCGATTCCAGCGCCAGGCTGATGCAATCGTCGACGCTGCCGGTGGGCACGCCGAAGTCGAAGTCGTGGCGGGCGTCCCAATAGGCGCCTGCCAGCTTGCGCGCGGCCGAACGTGTTGCTGCTTCGTCCCAACCCAGAGCCACGGCCGCCGCCTGGCTGCGGGCTTGATCGGCCCAGGTGTAGCCGACCAGCAGCGAAGCGTCCAGCACGGCGTCGCCGTCGATCAGCCCGGGGATCTGCGCGTAAATGCCGCGGCCCGGCTCAATCAGGGTCATGGTGCGCTCGCCCGAGAGCAGCAGCGGGATGCGGATGAAGGCTTTGTGCGGCCGCCGCCCTTCACGCAGGCAGTGCATAAGCAGCTCGAACGCGCGTTCACGGGTTTCGATGGCGTCGTCGTGCGGGGCCGTGCGGTAGGCGCTGACCAGATCCAGATGTCCCATTATGGCTGCGGAGAGATTGCCGTGCAGGTCGTAGCTGGCGCTGATGAGACAGTCGGGGCCGACAAGCGCGCGCACCGCGCCGATGAAGTCGGCTTCGGCGTCTTCGCTGTCCTCGACCGCCATGGCGCCGTGCATATCAAGATAGACGCCGTGCCAGGGCGCGCCCGCCGCCAGCCCCTTGAGGAATTCGCGCTTGAGCGCATCGTAGGCCGAGCGCCGGACGACGCCGCCGGGAACGGCATTGGCGTGCAGCAAGGGCGCGAAGTCAATGTCGTTTGTGGCTGATACGAAGGGATAGCGCGCTAGCAGCTCCTCGCCGCGCCGGACCCGGAAATCGGACAATTCCGTGAGCAGGGGCGAGAAGGTGGTGGATTCTATGGCGATGCCGCCAGCCGCGATTTTCATTGTCTAACCCCCTCTCTTTATCCCGCCATCTCTATGGCGGGCATCCCCATCAAGATTGGGGGAGACTTCGCCTGTAAATCGGAATATAGCTTCAACTGCGGAAAATGCTCTCTGCACAAAACCAGCATGTGATGTTGGACCTCATAATTCGAAGGATTCGTCCACCCAGCGACACTTGCGCAAGTCGGCGCGATGACAAGCCATCGGGCGCTGTCTGTTGCGCGGCGAACCCGCTTGCTATAATATGACTTGCTCGCGATTGAAAGACAATGCCTGACTTGGACGAAAGCGAATCGCGCTTGCGCAGGCATTGCCAAAGGAAAAAGTCTTGAAGCCTGTAACGATTCGATCTATTGAGTTGCATACTGTACTGCTGCCTTATCTGAGGCCCTTCGAGACCAGTTTTGGCGCGGAAACCGACAAGGCGGCGGTGCTGGTCGAGCTGACGACTGACGCCGGCGTGGTGGGCTGGGGCGAGTGCTCGATTGAGTTCTGGCCCGGTTACGGCCACGAGACGGCGGTGACGGCCGAGCATATCCTGGCCGAATTCATGGCGCCGGCTGTCATAGGCGAGACAGTGGCCGACCCGCGCGACTTTCCCGCCCTGATCAAGCGCTTCCGCGGCAATCACCATACGCGCGCGGGCCTGGAAGCCGCCATCTGGGACGCCTTCGCCAAAAGCAACGACATGCGGCTGACCGACTGCTTCGCGCATTACGCGCCTGAGGGGCACGGCTCCGAGGGGCGGGCGACTGTCGGCGTCAGCATCGGCATTCAGCCATCGCTGGAGGCAACGGTGGCGGTCGTCAGTGAGCGCCTGGCGCAGGGTTACGGTCGCGTCAAGCTCAAGATCAAACGAGGCTGGGATGTGGAGGTGGCGCGGGCGGTGCGCGCGGCGCATCCTGACATCTTGCTGATGCTGGACGCCAACAGTGATTACGGGCCCGGGGACGCCGAGCATCTGGCGCAGCTGGACGCCTTCGACTTGCTGATGATCGAGCAGCCGCTGTCGCATGACGATATCTACCATCACGGGCTTTTGCAGAAGCGGCTTACGACGCGCGTTTGCCTGGACGAAAGCGTCAAGTCGGCCAGTGATCTTTTGATCGCGCTGCAGGTGGGCGCCATCGGCATCCTCAATCTCAAGCCGGCGCGCGTCGGCGGCTTCAGCGAGAGCCTGGAAATGTACCGCATCTGCGCCGAGCACGACCTGCCGCTGTGGATCGGCGGTATGCTGGAAACCGGCGTGGGGCGCGCGGCAAACGTTTCATTCGCTGCGCTGCCGGCGGTTAACTTGCCCTCGGATATTTCGGCGACCGACCGCTATTTCGCCGCTGATTTGACCGAGCCGCCCTTTGTGCTGGGGCCGGACAGTACGCTGGCGGTGGCCGACGGCTATGGCATCGGCGTTGAAGTGCAGCGCGATCGGCTGGAAGCGGCCAGGCAGCGCTGGCGTAAACAGAATCCCTATGGCGCTTCTTGATGCGCTGAACTCGTCCGCGCGACTCTAGCCGCTGCTGCTCCACAGGTTGAATTGCTGATACAGCTCCTCGAGGCTGTCGAGGCGCTCTTGCGTTTTCTCCGGATAGCGCAAGGCCAAGGCGCCAAGCAGCGCGTCCAGCAGCGCGAAAACGGCCACCGTATTGCTGTACATTCGCAGGCGGAAGGGCACGATCAGGGCCAGGTCGGCGCGGATGGCCGCCGGCGAAACGTGGCTGTCGGTCACTGTCAGCACCGATGCGCCGCGCTCCCTGGCGACATCCATCACGGTCAGCGTCTCGCGAGTGTAACGGGCAAAGCAGACCGAAAATATCAGATCGCCGGCTTTGAGCGGGATGAGCTGCGCGGCGATGGGGTCGATGCCCGGCGTCAGCACAGTGGAAGCGGGCCGGATGTAGCGCAAGACGATGCCGAAATTCAGCGCCATCGGGAACGAGGCGCCCAGGCCAATGATGTAAATCTGCTCGGCGACATCCAGCAGATCGACAGCCTGGTCGAAGCGATGTCGGGGCACATGCTGCGGCAAATCGAGCAGCGTTTGCAACTCGTCGCGCAAGACAGTGGTGAGCAGGTGAGCGTCCGCTTCCGTATCGGCCGAGAGGTCGTCAATCAGCGTCTGCGAGCCCAGTTGCATGCGCTGGGAGATGCGCGCCTGGCTGAGGAATTGGCTGCGCAGCACCGATTGCAGCTCGGGAAAGCCTTCGAAGCCGAGGGCCTGCGCGGTGCGGACGACCGTGGATGCGTTCACGCCAACCGCAGCGGCGATCTCGCTGATGGTGAAGTGGATGACGTTGATGCGTCCTTCCAGCAAGAACTGCGCCACTTTGCGCTGGCTGGGCGACAGCGAATCATGCTGGCTGCGCAGCCAGCGCACGATATCATCTTGCGGGCGTTTTTCGCTCATGATCTCAGGGCCACAAATCCGTGCTCAGGTACTTCAAGCCCGAGTCGGGCAGCAAGATGGCGATACGGTCGCCACGGTGATTGCCCGTCAACAGTTGCAGCGCGGCGGCCAGATTCGCCCCGGACGAGAACCCCGCGAACAATCCCTCGTCGCGGGCCAGGCGCCGCGTCATTTCCAGCGCGTAGTCGTCGCAGACTTGCAGGCAGCCGTCGATGAGCTCGCGGTCGATCAGCGGCAGGTCGCGCAGGGCGTAGCCGCCGCCTTGCAGCTTGTGATTGGGGCGCGTCACTGGCTGGCCGGCCAGGGCGGCCGCGCCTTCCGGCTCAACTACGTAGCATTGGATGGCCGGGTCGCATTCCTTGAAGTAGCGGGCGCAGCCGGCGAAAGATCCGCCGCTGCCGACAAAGTCGCAGAAGGCGTCGATGCCGCCCGATTGCCGCATGATTTCCGGCGCGGTGTAAAGGTAGTGCGCGCGAGCATTGCCGCTGAGCTGGAATTGATCGGCGCGGAAGGCGCCGCGCTCTTCTACAATGCGCTGGGCCCGCTCTTCCACCAGCGCCAGATCGTCGCCGGAGACTTGACCGGCCCTTGAGCCCGGCGCTTGATCGACCAAGACGACTTCAGCGCCCAGCGCGGTCATCATACGCGCCCGCTCCATCGAATTGCCGCGCGACATCACCGCCACGAAGCGATAGCCCTTGGCGGCGCAGACGATGGCCAGGCCCGTGCCGGTGTTGCCGCTGGTCAGCTCGACGACCGTGTCGCCCGGCCGCAGCGCGCCGTCGGCTTCGGCGTCTTCAATCATTTGCAGGGCGATGCGGTCTTTCTTCGAATAGCCCGGGTTTAGGTATTCGAGCTTGGCGAAGACCGCGCCCTCCAGCCCGCGGGTGATGCGCGCCAGTTCGACCAAAGGCGTATTGCCGATGGCGTCAAGCACGGATTTGCAGTTTTCCGGCGCTGGCATTATCTCGTCCCTCGCGCGCTTGTCGCACACTCAAATTATAAGTCGGCGGCGGTCGAATGCAAAAGAAAGCGCGAGCGCATCCGGTTCAGATGACTTTCACCACAAAGACACTAAGACGCAAAGGGCACAAAAGTACTCTTTGCTATGGCTTTTCTCTGTGGTCTCTGTGATCTCTGTGGTTCAATTTCAGTTTGATTCAACAAGTTTCAGCGGGTGCGCCCGGGCGCTTTGCCATTTGTGGGCGCGCTTGCTATGATTGCAGGCGTTCTTTGACGCGGTAGCTGGCGCGGCATGTCCGACAAGATCACGATTCGCGAACTGGAAACGATGTCCGACATCAACAAGACGGTTGAGTTGCAGAAGGCCGTCTGGCGCATGAGCGATGTCGAGGCGTCGTCGCCGCATACGCTGCGCGCCATCGTTCACGCTGGCGGGGCGGTCATCGCGGCCGAAGCGGCCGGACGGCTGGTCGGGTTCTGCTTCGGCATGGCCGCCTGGCGCGCGGGCGAGCTGTGGCTTTGGTCGCATATGGCTGGTGTGCGCCCGGAGTATCAGGGGCGCGGCATCGGCTTGAAACTTAAGCTGGCGCAGCGGAAATGGGCGCTGAGCAAGGGCTTCCGCCGCATGGCCTGGACCTTCGACCCGATGCAGAGCGGCAACGCCAACTTCAACTTCAATCGACTGGGCGCGACCGCGCGCGCCTATTCGGTCAACCACTATGGCGATATGCAAGACGACATCAACGCCGGTATGGCCAGCGACCGACTGGAAGCGCAGTGGCAGCTGGATTCGCCGCGCGTGATTGCGCTGGCTGAGGGAGGCGGGCAGTGTCCCCCACCCCCCAGCCCGGTTCCCCCCTCGGTCCCCCCGCTCATCGGGGGGCAGGATTCCCATAATGAGGGAAGGGGAGCCAATGATTTCCCCGAAACCACGAACTTGGTGTATGTGGACAGCGCCAACCAACTCCGGCATCAGCAGCCGGACAACTTCAGCGACGCGCGCTACGGCATTGAGATTCCCTTTGACATCGCCGGGCTCAAGGCGGCCAATCTGGAGCGCGCCATGACCTGGCAGATGAGCGTGCGCCGGGCGATGACCTCGCTGCTGGACGCGGGTTATATCGTCAGCGGATTCGTCCGCGACCAGGACAGCGCCCGCTACATTTTGAGCCGCGAGCCCTAGACAGCAACGGCTTCGCGGGCGCCGCAGATCTGCGTCAGCGCGCCGATGTCGCCCAGCCGCTCCAATTCGCTGCAAATCTCGTAGATGCGGTCGGCGCGGCCGGCCTCAAACAGGTCGCGCGTCAGCACGGCGAATTTCTGCCGCATCTCGCCCTCGGTCATGCGATATTCCGGCTCGCCTTTCATATTGGGCAGGTAGGCTTCGCGCGTCTCGCCATCCGCCAGCCTGATATGCAGGCGGCAGCCGTTGAGATCGGGATAGCCGGCTTCAATCTCCTGGTCGATCTGCACATCAATCAAGTTGCGCAGTCGGCGCACGTCGGGGTCATCCCAGCTCGAAAAGTCGTGCGGCCAGGCGCTGCCCCGCGTCAAGGCGACAGCGGTGGAGACGCGGATGCTCAGGCCGGCGACATCGCGCGCGGGCGGGTTGGGATCGACGCGAAAGACGGGACGGGTGGCGTAACCGTAAGTCTTGAGGCGGATGCTCTCGATCGCGGACGCGTCGAGCGCGCCCTCCTGCAGGATGGCTTGTGCCGCGTCGATGGCCTGGTGCGTATGGCGGCAGCCGCCGTGGGGCTTGAAGGCCGTGCCGAGAATGGCGAAGTCCTGGCCGAGATCGTCGAACAGGCTCGCGTCACAGCCGTGTGGCGCGTGGACACTGCCACCTTCCCCAAAGGCGCTGAAGTAGCCGTATTCGCCGTCCAGCGCGCCGCGCGGACCGTAGAATCCCGACTCGGCCAGTCGCAGGGCGAAGACGGCGTTGCGCGAGGCGAAACCGCTGATGAGGTCTTTGGTGTCGCAGGGGCCGCCTTCATAGACATACTGCTCGGTGCCGGAGGCCAGGTCAGCGGCCAGGGCGACCGCATTGATAAGCGTTTCGCGGTCGCAGCCGGCGCAGCGCGCGGCAGCCAGCGCCGCCGTCATGGCGCCAAGGGTGCCTTTGAGATCGTTGCCGCGCTCACGATGCGTCGCCCGGACCTGCCGGCCGACGCGCACGGCGAAGTCGTAGGCGGCGATGATGGCCACGAGCATGTCTTCGCCGCTGCTGCCATAGGCTTCGCCGACCGCCAGCGCGACCGGCACGACTTGAGAGGCGATGTGGCCGGCGGAGCGATGCGAGTCGTCCATGCCCAGGATCTTTATCAAGACGGCATTGGCGAAGGCGGCGCCTTCCAGCGAGACGCGCTCGCCCGTTCCCAGCAGCGTGGCGTCGTCGCCCGGCATCATGGCGCGGGCGTAATGCGCGGCCTTTTGGCCCAGGTCGCGCTGATAGCCGCCCAGTCCCGTGCCGATGGAATCAAAGACGATCCACTTGGCCAGGTCGAGCGCCTCGGCCGGGATGTCGTCGAGGCGGAGGCTGAGCGTGTAATCGGCGAATTGTTCGAGAAGGTTCATAGGATAAGTTCCTCTTAGTGTGGCGGGCGATTTACCCCACCCCCGGCCCCTCCCCGACGAGTCAGGGAGGGGAGCAAAACACTGTACTATGGAAGATGTGTTGAGCGGATGATGGCTCTTCCACGCGTGCGTTTACACGAGCAGTTTGCTGTCGAGCAGTATTCTGATTGTTTCTATCATATATTCTACCTCGTCATCCGTCAGTTCGGGCGTGACGGGCAGATTGACCACCTGGCGCGCCAGCATTTCAGTGACGGGAAGCTGGTCGCGATTTGGGAAGGCGTCTGCGTAGACAGCGTAGCTATAAACCGGAGGCGCGTAGTGAATGACCGCTTCAATGCCGGCTGCGCGCAGGCCGTCGTGCAGCTCAAGTTGCCGCTCGCTGCGGATGGCGTAAGAGCGGAAGGTGGGCGCCGACTCGGGGCGGAAGCGCGGCGTGATGACCGGCGCATCGGACAAGCCCGCTTCCAGGGCGGCGGCGATAGCGCGGCGTCGTGCCGTCCACTGCTTGAGGCGCGGCAGCTTCAACAGAAGCAGCGCCGCTTGCAGGCCGTCCAGCGGAACGTTGAAACCTTCGGCGACGTAATTCTGCCAGGCGGCGGGAATGCCCCCATCCCCCTGCCCCTTCCCGCCATCTCTATGGCGGGCATCCCATAAAGAGGGAAGGGGAGCTGATGCATTTTCAAGTCCCTCCCTCTTCATGGGGGAGGGATTTAGGGTGGGGGCCGGGTCGGAGCCATAGCCAACCAGCAGGCGCAGTTGGTCGTGGATGGCCTCGTCGTCGGTCACGAGCATGGCGCCGTTGCCGGCGCTGCCCAGCGGCTTAAAGGGCGCGAAGCTGAACATGGCGACATCGGCGAAGACGCCGGCTGGCAGGCCGTGATCCATTGCGCCCGACGCCAGCGCCGCGTCCTCCACGATTTTGAGTTGGCGGCGGTCGGCCAGGGCGCGCAGGGCTTTGACATCGGCCGGGTGACCGTGCAGGTCCACCGGCAGGATAGCGCGCGTGCGCTCGGTGATCCGCGCCTCGACCGCCGCGATATCCATGGTGTAGTCGGATGCCAGCACATCGCAGAGTACGGGCGTCGCGCCGCAGTGGCTGATGGCGCCGGTGGTGGAAATGTCGGAGTTGCCGACGGTGATGACCTCGTCGCCGGGGCCGATGCCGATAGCGCGCAAGGCGATGACTAGGGCGATAGTGCCGGAGTGGGCGGCGACGGCGTAGCGCGCCTGCATTTCGGTGGCGAAGGCGTCTTCCAATTGCTCCCGCAGCGGGTAGCTGTGCTGGTAGGCGTCGAAGAGGATGGGCTCCAGCGCGGCGATGATCTCATCGCGCATGTCACGGTGAGTTTTGCAGGCGCGGGAGCGGGGGACGCGGAACATCAACCCCTCTTCCATTCCCACGCCCAAGTATCAGCTGAGGAGCGGCGACTCTCTTCGAGAGCGGAAGCGCGAATCATCAGGCGCGGCCGCGGATATTCGGGTCGAGGAAGTCGCGCAGCCAGTCGCCCAGGAAGACCACGCCCAGTACGGTGATGGTGATGGCCATGCCGGGGAAGGCGGTCATCCACCAGGCGCTGTTGATGTACTGCCTGCCATCGGAGAGCATCAAGCCCCAGGTCACGGTCGGCGGTTTGACACCCAGGCCGAGAAAGCTCAGCGAAGATTCGGCCAGGATGGTCACGCCGACCTGCACGGCGGCCAGCACGATAGCCGATGAGATGACATTGGGCAGGATGTGCAGCAGCATGACCTTGAGGCGGTTCTGGCCCAGGGCGTAGGCGGCGATGACATACTCCATCTCGCGCACTTTCAGCACTTCGCCGCGGATGACGCGGGCGTAAGTGATCCAGCCGGTGAAGCCGAGTATCAGAATCAGCGTCGACAAACCCGCGCCGACCACGCCGGAAATGGCGATGACCAGGATGATGAACGGGATGGCCAGCAAGCCGTCGACGATGCGCATGAGCACACTGTCGACGATGCCGCCGACAAAGCCGCTGATCAGGCCGTAGATGACGCCGATTGTGCCGGAGATGAGCACGGAGACGACGCCGACCAGCACCGATACGCGGCTGCCGGCGATGATGCGGCTGAGGATGTCGCGGCCCAGCTGATCCGTGCCCAGTGAATAGCTGCCGACATCATCCGCATAACCCGGCGCCTCAAAGCGGGCGCGCAGGTTTCTGCCCAGCGGATCATGCGGCGAAACCAGCGGACCAAAAAACGCCAGCAGCACGATGACGGTAACGATCAGGCTGCCGGCCATACCGACCGGGCTCTTAAGCAGGATCGCCGCCAGACGCGCGGGCGCGCTGCGGCGAGCGGGCATGTCGGCAACTTGGCCGACTCTCGATTGGCTGTTGTTCTGGGCGTCCATCAAGTGTTTTTATTGGAACTTTATGCGCGGGTCAAGGATGATGTACAGCACGTCAATGACGTAATTGATCAAAATAAACGACAAGGCAAAAAACAGCAAACCTGCTTGAACAACCGTATTGTCGCGGACGCTGATGGAGTCGATCATCAGCCGGCCCAGCCCGGGCCAGGAAAAGACGCTCTCGACCACGACCGAGCCGCCCAGAAGCCAGCCCAGCTGCAAGCCAAAGACGGTGACGATGGGAATCAGGGCGTTGCGCAGGGCGTGACGGAAGACGACCGTCTTGTGCAGCAGACCCTTGCTGTGGGCGGTGCGGACGTAATCCTGGTTCAGCACCTCGAGCATGGCTGAGCGGGTCATGCGCGACAGGCGCGCCGCCATGCCCACGCCGAGCGTCACCGACGGCATGATGATGGCTTTGGGCTCCAGGGCGCCGAAGGCGGGCAGCATGCGCAGGTAGACCGAAAAGATTATGATGAGCATCAGACCGAGCCAGAAACTGGGCATGGCAGTGCCAAGAGATGACATGGAAGTAATGACAAGGTCAAGCAGACTGTTGCGTTTTAGCGCGGACAGGATGCCCAGCGGGATGGCGACGGTCAGGCCGATGGCGGCGGCGGCGGCGGCCAGCATCCAGGTGTATCCCAGGCGTTCGATGATCAGCTCCATCGCCGGCCGTTTGGCGAGATAAGACTTGCCGAAATCGCCCGTGATCGCTTTGGTGACGAAAGTAAGGTATTGCTCGCCCAGCGGTTTGTCAAAGCCCCAGAACTTGCGCATCTGCTCGATTTGTTCCTGGCTGAAGAAATCCGGCGCCACGACCAGGATGGGGTCGCCGCTCAGGCGCAATATGAAGAACACGACCAATGAAATGATGAACATGGTCACGATCAACTGCGCCAAACGGCTGATGAAGAATCCGCGCATAGCTGCTCCGTTGCCCCCACCCTAAATCCCTCCCCCATAAAGAGGGAGGGACTTAAACTCCCCTTCCCTCATCTTGGGGGAAGGGGTC
>CAZWCV010000031.1:0-31618 GCA_964632725.1 uncultured Anaerolineaceae bacterium | reverse complement strand
CCTCCTCCTGGTCGATTTCTGGACCTGGTTCCGGGTGGAATTTCGCGCCCGGCACTTTCACCATATTGGTCATTTGCATCTGCTTCACGGCGACTCCTGGCGGCTACCCGATGCGAGCGAACTTGCGCCGGCAAAGCAGTGCGCGCGCGGCGCCTTGCGGATAGATTTCGCCCGCTTCATTGCGTCCGATAATACCAGCAAGTTCTTGCCGCGTGATAGTGGCAAAGATGCGGCGAAAGGCGGCCCCTTTCCAAGAATTCTCATGCGTAGCTCTGCGGAAACAAAAACGCTCACCGAGTTGCGATGAGCGTTGCGAATTCGCTGCCGAGGTCGCTAAATGTGCGTCGCCAGCTGGCTGACAATCTTGCCTTTGGGTTTGAAGCCGGTGATCCGCTCAACCGCTTCGCCGCCCTTAAAGAGGATCAGCGTCGGGATGCCCATGATGCCGTAGTTCATCAGGATTTCCTGATTCTCGTCGGCGTCGACTTTGGCGACGCGCAGCTTGCCATCGTATTCATCCGCGATTTCGTCGACGATGGGCGCGATCATCTTGCAGGGGCCGCACCACTCCGCCCAGAAATCGACCAGCACCGGCGTGCTGCTGTCCAGCACTTCGCTTTGGAATTCGTCTTTGTTGACATCGAAGGTCTTGGCGCCCATTGGTGTTTGTCTCCTGTTATTTGCTGGAGCCGCGACTGCTCGCAAGCCCCGTTTCAATTGTCTATCACTTGGACGATTAGCCCGTGCGCCATCTTACATCAGAACTATGTTTGAGACAGCGGGCAAACTCGCCGCTGGCAAGTTGCTATGGGACCTGGGTCGGCGACCGGTCAATTGTCATAACATGGCGCGCGTGATAGCATCAGGGCAACTCGCTATGTGTCCCTAAGTCCGTTGACCGTTATATGTCATGAGTGACGAGCGCCACTTGCCCAGCCTCAGCAGCCGGCAGGAAGATATTCTCACCTGCATCGTACAGGCCTATTCGGACAGACCGGAACCGGTTGGTTCGAGGCATCTGGTCGAGAATTTCCAGCTGAACATCAGCTCGGCGACCGTGCGCAATGAAATGGCGCAGCTGGAAGAATTGGGCTATATCGCCGCGCCGCATACCTCAGCCGGGCGCGTGCCGACCGCCGCCGGATTCCGTTATTTTGTGCGCCGCCTGCTGCAAACGCGCAGCCTGACGCGCGGCGAGCAGAGCCATATCTCCGAGCGGGTCGGGACCTTGCAGAGCGGCATGGAACAGTGGATGCGGCGCACGGCAGCGCTGCTTGCCCGCTCAATTCAGACGGCGTCGATCGTCACGCCGCCGGTATCGCAAGCCAATTCATTCAAGCATGTCGAGCTGATCTCAATACAGGGCCGGCTGGCGCTAATGGTGCTGGTGCTGAATAGCGGCAGCGTACACCAGCGCATGCTGACGCTGGCCGAGCCGGTGCCGCAGGCCAAGCTGGGCGAGGCGGCCAAGCGCGTGAACGAAACCTGCGCCGATTTGGGCGCGCGGCAAGTGCGCCTGCGCAGCATCAACCTGCCCCTGCTGGAGCGAGAAGTGGCGGAGCTGACGGCGGAGCTGATCGAAAATGTGGACAACAATCGCGCGCGCTACATCTATCGCGACGGCCTGAGCCGCATCATGGACAATTTTGCAGACGAAGCGGGCGCGCAACAGGCCATCCGCATCCTGGAAGAGCACACCGTGCTAAACGCGCTGCTGGCCGAGTTGCTCGATAGGCTGCCGCCCTCGGACCGTGACGCGGCGGACGTGCAGGTGGTGATCGCCGGCGACGGTCGCTACGAAAACCTGAGCCGAACCAGCGTCGTGCTCAGCCGCTACGGCGACCCCGACAAGATGAGCGGCGCGGTGGGCGTTCTGGGCCCGACGCACATCAACTATGGACACGCCATCAGCACCGTCCGCTATGTTTCCAATCTGATGACGAATGTGCTGGCGACGCTTTATCAAGACAATGTAGAAGATGCTGAGCAGACAAACATATAATCTTTGTTAGACTTCGTGGCGCGCCTCGAAAAGCGCTCTCTTCCTGACTATAATGCTGCCAATTCTGATATTGGTCATACACAGTCCCGGCATAATAGGGTCGTGTGTGACCGTTCCGCGATTACAGCAGCAGAGGGACATTGCATGAGCGATATCAAAAGCCCGGCCGACGAGCTCGAGCGCGAAGAAGAGATGCCCGCCAGCGCTGACGAACCGGTGAACGAAGATGCGCCGGAGCCAAGCGAGGAAGCCGTCGAAACATCCGAGGAGACGCTTGACCTGCCCGAAGGCGCCAATCTGTTGCAGATGCTCATCGCGGCGCAGAAAGAAGCGCAGGCCAACGAAGACGGCTGGCAGCGCGCGCGGGCCGAATTCGCCAACTACAAGAAACGCACGGCGAAAGCACAGAGCTCGGCTTTTCAAAGGGGACAGCTCGACGCCTTGGTTTCGCTGCTGGCAATTGTTGACGACTTCGACCGCGCCTTCGAGAGCGTGCCGGAAGCCTTGGCGGAGGATGCCTGGATCGACGGCGTGGCCATGATTCAGCGCAAATTTGCCGGCGTGCTGGAGCAGTACGAAGTCGAAGCGATTGACCCGACCGGCGAGCCCTTCGACCCGACCCTGCATCAAGCCATCGGCGCGGAAGACAGCGACGAGGTGGAGAGCGGCCATGTCAGCGCGACCTTGCAGAAGGGCTACCGCGCCGGCGACACGGTGCTGCGGCTGGCGTTGGTCAAGGTGGCCAACTGAACGCGAAGCGGTCGCCGCAGACATAGACATAAAACCATGCAGTAAGGAGAAACAGCCATGGGAAGAATAATCGGCATTGACTTGGGTACAACCAACTCGGTCGTCGCTGTGATGGAAGGCGGCGAGCCAACCGTGATTCCATCGTCGGAAGGCGGCAATCTAATCCCGTCCGTCGTCGCCATCAACACCAAGACCGGCGAGCGTCTGGTCGGGCGCGTGGCGCGCAATCAGGCGGTGGTCAACCCGGAGAATACGATCTTCTCGGTGAAGCGCTTCATGGGGCGCAAGTTCAGCGATCCGGAAGTCAGCGACGCCGCCAAGCTGGTGCCATACAACATATCGGCCGCCTCGAACGGCGATGTGCGCATACGCCTTAACGAGCGCGATTACAGCGCGCCGGAAATCTCGGCCATGGTGCTGCAGAAGATCAAGGCGGACGCGGAAGCGTACCTTGGCGAGACTGTCGACCAGGCCGTGATCACCGTGCCGGCCTATTTCAACGACGCGCAGCGCAACGCCACCAAAGACGCCGGCAAGATCGCCGGGCTGGAGGTGCTGCGCATCATCAACGAGCCGACGGCGTCCAGCTTGTCCTATGGCCTGGGCGATCGCAACGAAGGCATCATCGCCGTTTACGACCTGGGCGGCGGCACCTTTGACATTTCCATACTGGAAGTTGCCGACGGCGTCTTCGAAGTCAAGTCCACCAACGGCGATACCTATCTGGGCGGCGACAATTTCGACGACCGCGTCATCAACTGGATCGCCGAAGAGTTCAAGCAGGAAAACGGCATCGACTTGCGGGGGGATCGTCAGGCGCTGCAGCGGCTGAAAGAGGCGGCGGAGAAAGCCAAGATTGAGCTGTCGTCGACGCTGTCGGCCGAGATCAACCTGCCCTTCATCACCGCCGACGCCAGCGGACCCAAGCACTTGAACATGAGTCTGTCGCGCGCAAAGTTTGAGAGCCTGGTGGATGAGCTGGTGCGCAAGTCTATCCAGCCTTGCAAGAAGGCGCTGCAGGACGCGGGCCTGTCCACCGGTGATGTGGACGCCGTTCTGCTGGTCGGCGGCATGACGCGTATGCCGGCCATTCAGGAAGCGGTCAAGGGCTTCTTCGGCCAGGAGCCGACCAAGGGCGTCAATCCGGATGAGGTGGTGGCGCTGGGCGCCGCCATTCAAGCTGGCGTGCTGGGCGGCGATGTCAAGGACATTCTGCTGCTTGATGTAACGCCGCTGACGCTGAGTGTAGAGACGCTGGGCGCTGTGGCTACGCCGATGATCGACCGCAACACCACCATCCCCAGCAAGAAATCGCAGGTCTACTCGACGGCTGGCGACAATCAAACGCAGGTCGAGATTCACATCGTGCAGGGCGAGCGGCCGATGGCGGCGGACAACAAGTCGCTGGGCAAGTTCATCCTGGACGGCATCCCGCCGGCGCCGCGCGGCATGCCGCAAATCGAAGTCACCTTCGACATCGACGCCAACGGCATCCTCAACGTCAGCGCCAAAGACAAGGCGACCGGGCGCGAGCAGGCCATCACGATTACCGCCAGCAGCGGCCTGTCCGACGACGAGGTCGACAATATGGTGGCCGAAGCCGAGAAATTCGCCAGCCAGGACGCCGAGCGCAAGGAGCAGGCCGAGGTTACCAATCAGGCCGAGAGCGCCATTTTCCAGGCCGAGAAGCTGATCGAAGAGCACAAGGACAAACTGCCGGAAGAGGCCGTGCGGCAGACGCAGGAGAAGATCGACGCCGTGCGGCAAGCGCAGGAAAGCGCCAACGTCAGCGAAATCAAAGCGGCCACCGAGGCGCTGATGGCGCAGCTGCAGACCCTGGGCGCGCAGATGTATCAAGATGCGGAAGGCGCGCCGGAGGCAGCTGCAGCGCCGCCCGAAGACGAGGATGTCATTGACGCCGAGTTCAGCGAAACCTAATCGCTGAGTCACATAAAGCACGCAAACGGGGTATATTGACTTATGCCCCGTTTGCCCTTGAGTCCAAAGTAAAGCGCGGGACACCGAGAGAGCTACAGGATTATTTCCATGCCAAGAGATTATTACGATGTACTCGGTGTTGCGCAGGGCGCGGACACGGGCGAGATTAAGAGCGCCTTCCGCCGCCTCGCGCGGCAGTATCACCCCGATGTCAGCCAGGAAGCCAACGCTGAAGAGAAGTTCAAAGAGATCAACGAAGCCTACGAAGTGCTGTCCGATGACGAGAAACGGGCGCGCTACGACCGCTTCGGCCATGCCGGCGTCAACGGCGCGGGCAGCGGCTTCCCGGGCGGCGTTGGCGGGTTCGGCGGCTTTGAGGACATCTTTGATATTTTCAACAGCGCTTTTGGCGAGCAGCAGGCCGGGCGCCGGCGATCGGCGGCACGAGGGCGTGATCGGCGCGTGGACGTCACCATCGACTTCGTTGAGTCAGTATTCGGCGTCGAGAAAGAAATCGAGTTTCAGCGTCTGGAAGTCTGCGAGGACTGCGATGGCGGCGGCGCAGCGGCGGGCACGCGCCCCACGACCTGCCCGCGCTGCAACGGCAGTGGCGAAGAGCGCAGCGTACGGCAGACCTTCCTCGGCTCCATGGTGCAGTCGCATACCTGCCCCAATTGCGGCGGCAAGGGCAAGATCATCAAGAATCCCTGCCGCAGCTGCGATGGCTCGGGGCGCAGACGAAAACGCGCGGTTCTGAACGTGAAGATCCCGGCGGGCATCAGCGACGGCTTGCAGATGCAAGTGCGCGGCGATGGCGACGCCGGCGAACGCGGCGCGCCGCCCGGCAACCTCTTCGTGCGCGTGCATGTCAAAGACCACGCCTACTTCAAACGCAATGAACACGACATCATTCTCGACATCGGCATCAACGTAGCGCAGGCGACATTGGGCGACCGCATCTCAGTGGATACGGTCGATGGCCCCCAGGAGCTGTCGATCCCGCCGGGCACGCAGACGGGCAAGGTCTTCCGGCTGCGCGGCAAAGGCTTCCCGCGCTTGCGCTCGGACGGCTCAAGCTCCGGCCGCGGCGATCAGTTGGTCTACGTGGAAGTCCGAACGCCGACCCAGCTGACCGAGCATCAGCGCGAGCTATTTGAGCAGCTGGCTGACAGCCTCGGGCGCGAGATCACGCCCCAAACCAGCGGGCGCGGATTCTTTGACAAGGTGATGGACTTCCTCGCCGGCGATGACAAATAACTCGGCCTGGATAGAAGTATCCCTGCAAGTCGATGGCGAGAGCGCGGAGGCGGTCGCCGAGGTCCTGGAGCGCTTTGGCCACCAAGGGGTTTCGCTGGAGCAAGACGGTATCCCGCCCGACACCTGGGACGAAAGCCAGGTTCCCCCGCCCCAATGCCTTACCCTGCGGGCCTATTTCCCGGCTGACGACCAAGCGGAAACGACACAGGCGCAACTGGAGACAGCCCTGGGCCATATGCGGCTGATGTATCCCATGCCGACGCCGCTATACCGGAGAGTAGAAGCAGCAGACTGGTCGGAAGCCTGGAAGGCGCATTATGAGCCGCTACGCATCGGCAAGCGGCTGCTGATTCGTCCACAATGGATTGATACGCCGCCGGCGCCCGGCGACATCGAGATCGCGCTGGATCCGGGCATGGCTTTTGGCACGGGCAGCCACCCCACCACCCAGCTTTGCCTGCAAACGCTGGAGGATCTGCTGCAGCCGGCGCAGTCGGTGCTGGACCTTGGCTCCGGCAGCGGCATCTTGTCCATCGCCGCCGCCAAGCTGGGCGCGCGGCAAGTGCTGGCGCTGGACGTCGACGCCATCGCGGTGGACGCCACGCGGCAGAACGCGCTCGCCAATGGCGTGGGGCAGAAAGTTATCGCCGAGCGCGGCAGCTATGACTGTCTGCTAGGTTCGGCGCGCCGCTTCGATCTGGTCATCGTCAACATTCTGGCGCGGATCATCATCGAGATGGCGGAGGAACGGCTGGGCGAAATCGTGCGCCCGGGCGGCCGAGCGATATTCAGCGGCATCATAGATTCGCAGGCGGACGAAGTCGAGGACGCCCTGCGGGCTACCGGTTTGTTGCCTTATGCGCGGCGGCAGATGGGCGACTGGCTGCTGGTCGAAGCGAAGCGGCCGGCGGAATAGGCAGCCCGATGGCGCAACTCGACGGCGACGAACGCTCCGCATACGTGCAGGCGATGTTCGACCGCATAGCCGAACGTTATGATCTCATCAATCGTCTCATCAGCGGCGGCCAGGATCAACGCTGGCGCCGGCTCGTCGTTGAAAAGGCAGCGCTGCCGCCCCGGGGCAGCTTGCTGGATATCGCGGCGGGGACGGGCGACATCGCCTTTGAAGCGCTGAGGGCCGCGCCGGCAGCCAGGGTCGTTGCCGCCGACTTCGCCCTGGGCATGATGCAAGTGGGCGGGCGGCGCTCGCCCTTTGGTCAGCAGGTGGCCTGGACGGGGGCGGACGCTCTGCGACTGCCCTATGCCGACAACTGCTTTGACGCGGTGGTCTCGGGCTACTTGATGCGAAACGTTGTGGATATCGCGCAGGCGCTGCGCGAGCAACGGCGCGTGCTGAAGCCGGCGGGCCGCATCGTCATCCTGGACACGTCGCCGCCGCCGGACAACTTGCTCAAGCCTTTGATCATGCTGCATTTGAAATACGGCATCCCGCTAATCGGACGGCTGGTCGGCGGGAAAGCGGCGGGCGACGCTTACCGTTACCTGCCGGAATCGACCCAGGCCTTCAAGACGCCGCTGGAGTTGGCGCGACTGGTTGAAGCGGCGGGTTTCGCCGATGTAGACTTCAAAAGGCTGATGTTCGGCGCGATGGCGGTTCACTGGGGTGTCAAGCCGGGCAGAGAGACGCTATAGTCTTGCGCCGATCGCTCGCCCAAACAAAAAACGAGCCATCTTGCGATGACCCGTTGTTCAAGTTTGTTCAGGAAACATCTTGATGCTCCCTTGGCTTAGCCAGCAGCCCAGCAGCTACGCTCGGACGACGGCTTGACGATTAGGTGCGCACATTGTCCTTGTGTCGGTAGATTATGCGGCCGCGATTCATATCGTACTGACTCATTTCCACCTTTACGCGGTCTCCCAACAGAATTCGAATGTAGAATTTGCGCATTTTGCCCGACAAATAAGAGAGGACGCGATGCCCGTTATCGAGCTCCACCATGAATTGCGTATTTGGCAGCGCCTCGATTACCGTGCCTTCCACTTCTATTTTTTCTTCTTTCTTAGCCATATGCCTCCTGATTTATGCAATTCGCCACGCCATTATAACGTAATTATCCGCTGCATACTAGCGACGCAGCGGATCCCCGCGCGATTGAACCAATCTGTGATACGCCTTCGTTTCGTCAGGGCCGCGTAGCGATCAGACTTTGCGCTGGCGCCGCCGCGAACGACGGATCGCCTTCTTCTTTTCGATGCGGCGCAATTCGCTCTTGGAGATATGCCAGCGCTTGCGGCGTACGGTGCTCAATATGCCGGCATTGGTCACGCGCTTGCGAAAACGGCGCAGCAACTGTTCCTGACTTTCGCCTGGCTTAAGTTTGACTGAAGCCATGCTCTACTCACCACCTTCTCGTTGATTCGTTGTCATTAGTGAACTAGCAGATTCTGCAGTATACATCTGATTACCGGCCAGCAACAGGCTAACTCTCAATTGGCGCCAACGCAGCTTCCTCGAGCTCGGCCCCGTCCTCTGGCTGGTCATCCGCTTGCGCAAGCAACTCGGCATCTTCGGCCAGCGCGGCGAGCTCATTCTGCTCGGCTTCCAACTGCGCGGCTTCCGAAGCTGCCGCCACCAACTCAATCTGCCGCTCATCCCATTGCGCCTTTTCCGCGGCGGTTACTTCGGTCAGGCTCAAGCCCAGGCGCTGTCGATCGGATTCAATGCTGATGATGCGCATCAGCAGCTTCTGCCCCTCGTAGAGATGGCGCAGCGGATTCTCGTCAGGATTTGACGACATCTGGCTGACGTGCAGCAAGGCTTCGATTCCCGGCTCAAGGCTGATGAAGGCGCCAAAGGACTCCAGCCGGCTGATCACGCCCTCGACCAGTTGCCCAATGTGATACATATCGTCCACCAGGCTCCAGGGATTGGGTTGCAGCCGCTTCAGGCTGAGACCAATGCGCTTGCCCTGCGCATCCAGATTCAGAATATAGACCTCAACCCGGTCGCCCGCGGCGACCACCTGGCTGGGGTGCCGAACGCGATGCCAGGCCAGTTCCGATATGTGGATCAGGCCATCGGCGCCGCCCAGGTCCACAAAGGCGCCAAAGTCGCATAGGCCGCTGACAACGCCCACGCGTGACGTGCCTTCAGCGAGTTCGCTCAAGAGCGCTTCCTTGCGCGCGGCGCGGTTTTCCTGCTCGGCTTCCAACTGACTGAAAACCAGCCGGCGGCGTTTGCGATTGACCTCGATAACCTTAACCGTGATTTCGTTGCCCACCAGCGTTTGCAAGAAGGCGATGCGTTCGTCTTCTTTCATGCCGCGGGGCAGATCAAGCACATGACTGGCGGGAACGAAGCCGCGCAAGTGCCCGAATGACACAATGACGCCACCCCGGTTGGTATCAGCGATCTCGCCGGTCCACAGCGTCTCGTTGTTCATGAAGTCTTCGGCGCGCAGCCAGTCTTCATTCTGGCGCGCTTGTGAAGCGGAAAGAATCAGGTTGCCTTCGTGATCGTTCAGGTTGACAACGGCGACGGCGATTTCAGCATTCACCTGGTAATCGGCCGTTGTCATGCCCATTCGCTCTATGTCGCCGCGCGCCACGATGCCATCCTGCTTCCAGCCAATATCGACAATCAAACCTTGACTGTCGACAGATAGCACCGTTCCATTGACGATATCGCCTCGCTCCAGATGGCTCGCCGCCAGCGACTCTTCCAACAGGGCGGCAAAATCCAGCTCTTCGGCCAGGTCATTCACTGTGGTTTCGGTCTGCATAACTACTCACTCTCCTCTTACGAAACGGGTTTGATTTTCGGCGGGCTTCGTCCGAAGCGGGTCAATCGAGACTAATGATCTCTGCCGAGGCGTCCGTGTCACGGCGAACAGGCAAAATAAAACCCGGGTTCAGTCAACCGCTGAACAGCCAGGCTCGGACTTCCCAGGACGTCTGCGCTTACGGCCTGGTACGGACGAATGCACCTAACCTCAAAATCGCGGCGAATTATACAGCCGCGCCCGCAAGCTGTCAACATTCCTGAACGAGGAAATCAAAAGCGCCTGCCGTGAAGGAGGCGCTTGATGTTTCTCGATTTCAGGCTGCTGCTTTGACTTTAAATCGTCGTCTATATCGGCGTCCGCGGCTGCTGAAGCCTTGATCGCGGACTAGTCGGCGGCATCGCCTCCGGCAGCTGCTTCACCCGACGATTCGGCATCAGCGCGGCTGGCCGCGGCCGGCGCGTCTTGCTCATCGCCGAGTTCGGTGCCCCAGCGCTGGGTAAAGCCGACACGCCGCTTCTCCGGCTCAAGGTGACTGATGCGCAGTGACAGCTGATCGCCCTTCTGCACGTAGGAATACGGTTCCTTCAGCGCGCCATCGCCCATTTCGCTGAGGTGCAGCAAGCCTTCCAGGCCGTCTTCCAACGCGACGAAGGCGCCGAAGTCGACCACGTTGGTCACGTAGCCGGACACCAACTGTCCTTCGTGGTAGCGATATTGCGCGTCATCCCAGGGATCGCTGAGCAGGCGTTTGCGGCTCAGCGCGATGCGGTTGGTCTGGCGATCCAGGTTAAGCACGTAAACTTCGATTTCCTCGCCAATATGCAAGATATCGCGCGGGTGATCCACGCGGTGCCAAGCCAGCTCGCTGACATGGATCAAGCCATCCGCGCCGCCGATGTTGACGAAGGCGCCGAAATCGCGCAGACCTGTGACAACGCCGTTCACGACGTCGCCCACGTTCAGCTCCGCCAGCAGTTTGGCTTTGCGTTTAGCGCGCCATTCTTTCTGCGCCTCGCGCTCGCTGAAGATCAGCCGCCGGCGGTCCTGGTCGACTTCGATGACCTTGACGCCCAGCGTGTTGCCAATCAACTGCGTCATGGCTTCTTTGCGATCAACCGACAGATTGGTCGATACCAAATGGGAACTGGGAATGAAGCCTTCAAGCCGGTTCCAGCGCACCAGCGCGCCGCCTTTGTTGTAACCGCTGACTTTCACATCAACCGCGTCTTGAGAAGACAGCAGTTCGCGGGCTTTCTCCCAGTCGTAGCGCTGCAAGCCCATATTGATCGAAACAATGAGATTATCATTTTGGTCGCGAGGATTGACGACGTAAACGGGAACGCTGGCGCCCGTCTCGAGGCTCTCGCGAAAGGCGTCCTCCATGCGCTCCAGGTCTTGCGATGGCACAATGCCGTCCTGTTTGGCGCCGAGATCGACGATGATCTCGCGCTCGTCAATTTGGAGAATTGTCGCTTCACGGATTTCACCGCGGCGCGGCGGCGTATAGGAAAAGTCGAAGGAGGAAGCAAGCATCTCCTCGAAATTCTCGTCAGCCAGGGGGTTCTGTTCTTGCGCTTCACTCATAAGATTTCGATTGCCTCCTGCTAAAGCAGGTTATCATCGCGCCCTCGGCCAATGCCATGGCACAGGCGCTCTCTGCTACAATGTTGCCTGGCGGAACCGACGCCCAAGTAATCTCCAACCCCATTTCTACGGTAATCAGCTTACAACAGCATTACGGCGGGCTGATTCCTTTACGAAACTTCGTGGTCTACTGCCAGCGGACTTGAACATCCGGCATCCGTCAGAAAAGGCATTATAGCGCAAAGTGTGAAGATTGCCACGCAGTCGGACCGGGCAATAATCCGCCGGAGTTAGAAGTCCGGCTGTGATTCGCCAAAATCAAGTCCCAACATGCCGCGGTCTATCTCCCAAGGGTATACGATATAAGTATCAGTTACGTCGCCATAGAGATCAGGTTCCAAGTTGGAGAACATGGTTCGGTAGGGGTTGAAATGCAGCACGCAATTGATGGCGATGCCGCCGGCGGAATTGACGCGTTCGCGCACGGCGATGCTGGTGCGGCCGCTGCCCCAAACATCGTCGACGATTAAGGTTTGGCGCCCGCGCAGCAAGTCAGGATCGGGGAATTGCAGGAAGGTCGGCCAAGCCATCATGCCGGCCTGACGCGTGGCGACGAAATCCACTGAGGCGGTCAGCAAGTGCTGAATGCTCAGCGCTTCCGCCAGCAGGCCGCCCGGGATGACGCCGCCGCGTGTGATCATCACCATCGCGCCGAAAGGCCCGAGGTGCTGAATCCGCGGAATCAAACCGTCAATGAGTTGGTCAACCTCGTCCCAGGTCACCAGGCGAGGTTGGCGCGGTTCGTCAGGGCGCATCAGCATCGGCGAATCCTAGCGCTACAGGAGCGGACAAAGCGTCAATGAGATTATAGAAGATTTGTTTACTTTACCCAAATTCGAATGACTCGCAGACGATGGCGATGGGCTTGCCGCGGCAGCGCGTCATCACCAGCACGCGCGCCTCATCGCCGTCGCGCAGCCGCAAGCGGGCGAGCAGCTCACCTGGCGTCATGGCGAAGCCGCGCTTTTTCACTGTGACGCGTCCGACGCCGCGCTCGATCAGATAGCGCCGCAAACGCTTCAACTGAAACGGCATCCAGTCAAGTATCTTCCAATAGCGTCCCCAGGGCGTCGCCGCGCGCGCGTCCAATGTCAGATAAGCGATAGTCTCGTCAAGCATGGCGGCGTCCAATTCCTGCGCCAGTTGCTGCACCAGCCCAGCGCGCAGCACGGACGGGTCGGGTTCAAAGAGCCAGGCCCGGGGCGTGGCGATCTCGACGCGAACCGGTTCCCCGCCTGTCAGGAGATGAACGTCAGAATCCGTCAACAGGGTCGCGCGCGGCGGCGCAGATGGTTGATGCAGCCAAAGCAGCGCTTCCGTCAACTGTCCTTTCGCCGAGACGAACTCGAGCTGGCCGCCGTATCCAGTGAGTTGTCGAGGGTCGACGGCGGGCGAGAGCTTGACGAAGATTTCGTCCGACCGCCACGAGCGAACCAGAGAAAGCGGCGGCTGATAATGCTCAACATGGTGGATGCGCCTGCCCTGCCGGTCGCGGCGACCGGGATCAAAGAACATACAGCCGAATCCGGTCGGAAGCGGACGCGCCGCGTCGGCTACCTGGAAGGCCGCGCCAAGCCCCACCGCCTCGGCATTGTGACGGGCTATGGCGACGCGTACGGGGTCGATGTCGAGACCGAGCACCTGTTTGCCGGCCGCTGCAAACGCCAGGCTGTCGCCACCGATGCCGCAGCAGACATCAAGGACTTTGCCAGATTCGATCAGCCCGGCTCGATAGCGGCGAACCAAGGGATGGCTGGCTTGCTGCAAGCCCGCTTCCGTGAACAGCATCGCGCCGGCGGAGCGCGGAAACTTCGCGGCAGCTCGCCTGCGCAGCCGCAATGTCGTTAGCACAGCGGAGGCCTCGCTAAGCGAAAGCGACTTGCGCAGAGCGGTCAGGAGCGGGAGTGTGCAGTCTTTGGAGGTATCGCAGTCGGCGTAGTCAGCCAGGACTCGCCTGCCGCTTTCGCCGCGCAGAAAAGCGATGTCGTCGGGGCTCAGCGCCATGGCAGCCGCTACTCGTCCGGCGCTTCGGCGCTGCCCGGGTCGATTTCTACGCTGGTCAGCGCTTTGCCGTGAATGGAATCCAAAGTCGGATTCAGAAGCGCGGCCCAAGGCCAGGTTTTCGCTGCGGCGCGACTGAACTTGCCGACCTTGTTGACATCGCGGATGACTCCTTCCAGAACGGCCGGCTGCATAAAGCCAACCGCTTTGGGCAAGCTGCTGAAGGCCAGCAATACTTGCCGGGAACCATCGTCGAGGGCGGCGGCGCTCCAGTTAATTGATTCGTCTGATCTTAATTTCCAAACCGGCTTGTTCGGCCGCTGTTGAATAAGCAGGTGCAGGTAGCGCCCGGCGTACTGATCAATATCGAGCAAGTCTCCATCAGCGCGCGCGACGCTGCGGATGCGCTGGCCCGCGTCGGCCGTCTGATGTGGCTTTTCGCCGCGCAGCAGAACGCCGAGGCCGTCCAGCGCCGGCTCCACCAGAAGACGCGTGTAGCCGTTTTCGCGGAGCATAAGCGGGTGTGCTTCGCTTACCCGGCCGCGCGATTGCAGCATGATCAGCCGGCCGCCCGGGCGCAGCAGTCTCAATGCCTGGCGAAGCAGGTCCGAGTCAGCATCGACATCATAGGCTACCACGGCGTCAATTGAGTCGGCGGCGATACCAGCCGCGCGCAGGTCACTCGGCGAAATACGCGCGATGTCCAGATCAGCGCGCCACCCCGCCAGGATGTCGCCCGAATTCCCGTCGAGATCGAGCAGGCGCAAGGTCGAGGCGCTGGGCGGCAAATGCTTCGCCATGACGGCGACAAAGTGGCGCTGCACACGCCGCGCGTCCATCAACTGTTGCTCGCCGCTATCCTGGTCAGTTGCAGGAATTCATCCCATTCTTCACGGAAGAAATGCAGAGTTACCGCGCCCAATTCGACGTGGTAGGTAACTTCGCTGTCGGGCTCGCGCACTTCCCAGACCATGTAATTGTCGGTCTCAGCGAGGGCCTTGTTGGCGGCATCGCTGTTGTCGCTCATTCTACTGGCTCCTGGCAATTCACTCGGTCGACCATCAAAAAACGCGCCGCGGATACAACACGACGCGTGAACGCAGCTACATGGCGGACCGCCCTAATTGCGGCGGTCGCGGTTGCCGCCACGGCGATCACCACCACCCCGGCGATTGCCATCCCGGCGCGGCCCGCGGCGGTCGCCACCGCCCCCGCGCCGGCTGCCAGCGGCGTCTCGACGCTTGGCCTCTTCTACGTCCCAGCCTTCGAGGACGGCCTGCCGGCTCAAGCGAACGCGGCCGGTGCCATCCACATTGATGACCATGACCATGATCTCGTCGCCCACGCTGACCTCGTCTTCAACGCTCTTGACGTGGTAGTCGGCCAGCTGCGAGACGTGCACCATGCCCTCGGTGCCCGGCAGGAATTCGACGAAGGCGCCGTAATTCTCCACTCGCGTTACCTTGCCGGTGTAGATTTGACCGAGCTCCGGATCTTCGACCATGTTGCGGATCTTCTCGATCACCTTGTCGACTTCGGCGCCGGACTCGCCGGCGACGAAAATCAGGCCGTCGTCCTGGATATCGACTTTGACGCCATGATCTTCTTGCAGGCCGCGGACATTCTTGCCGCCGGGCCCGATTACCGCGCCGATCTTGTCAACAGCGATGCGGAAGGACTCCATTCGGGGCGCAAAATCGCTGAGCGTGGCGCGCGGCGCCGGCATCGCCGCTTGCATCACGTCCAGAATCTGCAAGCGGGCGTCTTTCGCCTGGGCCAGGGCCTGCTGCATGATATCGCGGGTGACGCCGGCGATCTTGATGTCCATCTGCAGCGCGGTAATACCCTCGACCGTGCCGGCCACCTTGAAGTCCATGTCGCCGATGTGGTCTTCCATGCCCTGAATGTCGGTTAAGACGGCGATCTTGTCACCCTCTTTGATCAGGCCCATAGCGATGCCGCCTACCGGATTCTTGATAGGCACGCCGGCATCCAGTAGCGCCAGGGTGCTGCCGCAGACGCTGGCCATGGACGTGCTGCCATTCGAGCTCATCACTTCGCTGACCAGGCGCAAGACATAAGGGAAGTCTTCTTCGGAGGGCATCATCGCCAACAGCGCTTTTTCGGCCAGGGCGCCGTGCCCGATCTCGCGCCGCTTTGGGCCGCGCAAGGGGTAACTCTCGCCGGTGCTGTAGGGCGGGAAATTGTAGTGATGTATGTAGCGTTTGTCGCCTTCGGGGCTTAGCCCGTCCATGAATTGCGCGTCGCGGGGCGTGCCCAGGGTAGCGATCGTCAGCACCTGCGTTTCGCCGCGCATGAACAGGCCGGAGCCATGAACGCGGGGGACGTAGCCCACTTCGGCGGCCAGGTGACGAATCGCCGCGAAGTCGCGGCCATCGGGACGGACGCCTTCGTTGACGATGCGCCCGCGCACGACATCTTTCATCACCTGGTCGTAGGCGCGCGCGACGTGCTTGATGTTGACTTGCTCATCGGCGTCAGCGATCGCTTCGTTCTTCTGCGTGTACTGATCCAGCAGGGCGTCCCTGATTTGCTGCAGCGGCTGGCGGCGAGCGTTGCGGTCGCTGTGCGCCGTCATGATCTCGCGGATCGGCGCTTCGACCTGGTCGCGCACATCGGCCTGCAAGGACTCAGCCACCTCGTCCACTGACGGTTCCAGCTTCTCTTTGCCGATTTCTTCGCGAATGCGCAACTGCAGCGCGACAATGTCTTGAATGGCGTCGTGCGCCATGAAGAGCGCCTCGAGCATCATGGCTTCGCCGACCTGATCGGCGTTGCATTCGACCATGTTGATGGCGTCGGCCGTGCCGGAGACGCGCAAGTCGAGTTTGCTCGACTCCATCTCGGTGTAAGTTGGGTTGACCTTCAGCTCGCCGTCCACCAGACCGACGCGCGCGCCGGCGACCGGACCGCCCCAGGGGATGTCCGAGATCATCAGCGCAGTGCTGGCGGCGATGATTCCCATCATGTCCACATGATGTTCCTTGTCGTGCGAAAGCGAAATCAAAATCACTTGCACGTCATTGCGCATGTTCTTGGGAAACAGCGGGCGCAGCGTGCGGTCGATGACGCGCGATGTCAGAATCGCGCCTTCGGACGGCCGTCCCTCGCGGCGGAAGAAACCGCCCGGCACGCGACCGCCGGCGTACATTTTCTCTTCGTAATCGACGCTCAGCGGGAAAAAGTCGAGGTGCGCCCTGGGCGAGCCCATAGTCGCCGAGCAAAAGAGCATGGAATCGCCCATGCGGACGGTTACCGCGCCGCCGGCTTGTTGGGCGAGGCGGCCGGTCTCGATAATGACCTCCTTGCCCCCTACCATGCAGCGATATTCACGTATGTCGAGTGTCATAGCGTTCTCCAACTATTTGCAATGCAGGCGAAGCGCCGGCGCGGCAAGCTGGGCGAATTGCGCACACTAGCCGCGGCTGACGCGTCAATCTTCTTCGGTAGTTTGAATACAAGCGGTTTTCCGCAATGAGCCAGAAATGACCGGGTCGCCGACATCATCGAGTAGATTGCCTGGACCCCGCCGGGCTCCCGCGATTAGCGGCGCAGGCCAAGGCGTTGCAGCAATTCACGATAGACATCCGGCTTCTTGCGCGAAATATATCTCAAGTGACGGCGACGTTGGCCCACCAGCTTCAGCAGCCCGCGGCGCGAGTGTTCGTCGTGGTTGTGAATCTTGAGATGGTCGGTCAATTGCGAGATACGCGCGGTCAACAGCGCGATCTGCACCTCCGGCGAGCCCGTGTCGCCGTCTTCGCGTGCAAAGTCTTTGATTATCTGGTTCTTCGTTGCTTTATCCAATGGCATGAATTCCGTCCTTTCGCTAGCCACCGGACAGGCCGGATCGGGGGCCTGTCGGTCAAAACAACGCGCTGATTGTATCAGCCACCGCCGCAGCCGGCAATGGCGAGCTAAGGGCCGGCGGCGGCGACTTCGTCAACATCGTCGTTGGCGACCAGCTTGACCGAATGATGCGTGCGAAACAGGCTGTACTGGTCGGTTCGACCGGGCAGCGGATTCAGCACATTCTCGACGCGCATGGTGGAAATCCATAGCGGGACATCCCAGCCGTCAGGCAGATGCCGCTCGATATTGTCTTGCGTGATGGTGGTGTTGTTGCGGTACATCTGCAGCAAGACATGCACAAATTCATCGCGCTCAGCCAGGACCACCGCTACAAAGGGATTATTCTCATCCAGCTCGATGCCCTTGGTGTTGTAATCGCTGCGCGGATTGGGGTATTCATTCACCGTAACCATATTGTTGATCAGCAAGTATTCCACGGCTTGCTGAAATATCACGCCGCTGTCGAATTCCCGCAGCCGCCGGTGCAAGCTGCCCAGGGGGCACCAAGCAAAATTTCGGAAGCTGGTGAACTGCTGTACGCTGACCACGATGCGCGTCACCATGCGGGCGACTTCGGCGTCAGATTCGCAAAGGCGATGCGGCGGCACGCCTTGCCAGTTCTTGGCCGCGGCTTCTACATCGCCGTTCTCCGGCCCGGTCTGGCGAGTGATTTGGCGTTCTTCGGCCAAGGGAATGCGAATCACCGGCACCAGGTCATCCGGGTTATGGCGATGCGGCACGAGGTCTCGCTGCAAGACCCGTTCGCGCACCAGGCAGTCGATCCAATGCGAGCGCCACTGGTCGTTTTCGTTCATGCCCGGCCGGTCAAGGTCGCGCTCCATCGCCAAACCTTTCAGCAGAAAACCGTAATTGACATATTCCCAGCTGCGCGTGCTCAAAGTGTTGGCGACGCGGCGCACCATGCGATTGACAATCAGCAGGGTCTTCTCGACCACCGGGTGCTGCATATTGAGGCTGATGCCGCCCTCGGCGCTCTGCTGCTGCAAGATACCCAGCGAAATCGCCTGAGACACCAAGTCATCCCCGCGCTCGGCCGAGATGACGTCGCCCGCGTCGATGAGCTGAATGATCAGTTGGCCGATCGTGATCGACGGATTCTCGGACGCCGCGGACAAGCGGAAGAACTGAATGATGACGCTGGACCACTGTGACGGGATAAAACTCTCAATGTCGAGCTCGGTCTCGACAGCGCTTAGAGACTGATGCGTCTGCAAGTCGGTAAAGTCGTCAATGTACTCGAGCTGCAAGGAAGGGTGACTCTGCAGCAGGCGTCCGGTGCTGCCGCGCACGCCCCAGACGATGACGGTCTTGTTGCGCTGCAGCAGGGGATTGATGACATCGTTGAAGTCGCGGTCGCCGGTGGCCAGAATGATGACATCGCCGGCTTCCGGATGGCCGGCGTCGGTCAGCACATCGCGGGCAATCCGTATGTCGGCGCTCTGCTTGCCCGGCAGGTGAAAGACCGGGTCGATATTCGCCATCATCAAACGGGCTGGCGCGTCCCCGGCGACTTCGCGCCCGGACGAATCCACCAGCGGCGGCAAAGCGCCACGCTGCCCCCAAGGCGCGTAGGCCGCCATTTTGACCAGCTTGCCATGCGCTTGGGCCTGCGACACCAGGCGCTCGATCAAGTGGTCAAGGTTCACCACGAAGCCTTGTTCGTTGAGGCTAATCGAGATGTTCTCAAAGTCAATGTAGACCCAGACATTTTTTGTCCGTATCCCGTACAAACCGTCGAGCAGTTGATAAATGACTTGTTGTTCATAGTCGGTGCCGGCCAACATATTTTCATCGGCGCCCCAAACGCGAATTCGCGAGTTGCGCGTCAGGTTTACTTTGGAGATTAGCGGCAGCAGGTCCAGGCTGGTTGTCGCCAGAATTAGCTCGCTGATCGGGGCCGGATCGTGGCGGAAGAGACCCTGAAGCAAGCACTCGGGCAAGCAGCTGCGGTCGTCGGCGTCAAAGACTTCGTAGCCGACGCTGCGAAACATGGCTTCCGGCTCGACTTGCCATTCGCCTTCAAGCTCAGTGCGCCAGTCGGCAATGGCGATCGCCTTGAGGTTGGTCGTGTCATACAAACCGGCCGCCAAGGCCGCGTTGCCGCGCAGCGCAACCGCCAGCTCCTGCAGGTCTACTCCATGTTCGGCGGTGAATTTGAGCAGATCGTCGACGTCTACAATCAAGTAAGCAGCCATATTTTTGTCCAAGAAGTTACGGCGCCGGCCGGCACGCTAACCGGGCGGCGAATAACTTATAGTTCCATGTTCAAGCATGGGCAACAAGTTTACGATTTATGCTACAGCGTTACGTCATAACATCCGGCATTAAAGATTAAGTAAGGGAACTCGCTCGTTCAACGACACAATCTGGCGAGACAGGCTTGAAAGTCAGTCTTCTCTCACATTCCGCGGCAAGCCGCCAACGGGCACTTAGAACAACTATTTTCAGCCGCTTGATCATTCTACAGCAAGATTGCGATTGTGTCAATTTTCACAATGGCCGAGTTTTTGCCTGATTCGCCTGCTATTGGGCAAGAGCCAACCTGCGCAGTCTCAGAACCGGGCGGCTGCTCGACCACAGAGCCGCATCCGCTACCACGAGATACACGCAATTGGCTCAATAGGCTTTGGCGAAAAGCGCTACCCGTTCTGTGGTTCGTCCGGATAGCACGCACTCGCCTGTATCGACCGGCTGGTCGAAGGGGAAGCAGCGAATGGTGGCGCCGGTCTCGTCTTTGACGGCCTCTTCATCGTCGTCGCCGCCGTCCCAGAATACCCGCGCCCAATCGCCGGCGTCGATTATTGATCGCAGCTCATCGTACGTGGCGGCATCGGCGATATGCGCATCGCGGAAAGCGCGAGCGTCCTCAAGCAGGTTGCTTTGGATGTTTACCAAAAGCGACTGCACGACGTCGACAATGCCGTCTTGCGAGACAAATTGTTTGCCTTTGCGGCCCAGGATGTCGCGGCGAGCGAGCACTGCATTGTTCTTTTCGACATCTCTGGGCCCGATTTCCATTCGCAGCGGCACGCCGCGCATCTCCCAATCATTGAACTTAAAGCCGGGCGACTGCCCGTCGCGATCATCAATATGCACGCGTACGCCGGCGTCGTCCAGCGCGGCGCGCAAGCGCTCCACGGTTTCCATGACCGCGCCGCGCTGCCTGTCATCTTTGTAGATCGGCACGATCACCACTTGATAGGGCGCCAGCTTCGGCGGCAGGCGCAAACCCTTGTCATCGCCGTGCGTCATAACCACGGCGCCGACCATGCGCGTGCTCAAGCCCCAGGAGGTCGTCCAGCAGTACTCCTGATTGTTGCTTTCCGCCAGATAACGGATGTCGAAGGCTTTGGCGAAATTCTGTCCCAGGTTGTGGCTGGTGCCCGACTGCAGCGCGCGCCCGTCGCGCATCATGGCCTCAATGGTATAAGTGCGCAGCGCGCCGGCAAAACGCTCCATTTTGCTCTTTTCGCCCTTGATGACCGGGATGGCGGCGTCATTGACGGCGAAGTCCTCGTAGATATTGAGCATCTGCAGGGTCTCGCGCTCGGCCTCGTCGTGAGTGGCGTGGGCGGTATGCCCCTCTTGCCAAAGGAACTCGGCAGTCCGAAGGAAGGGACGCGTACGCAGCTCCCAGCGCACGACATTGGCCCATTGGTTGATCAGCAGCGGCAGATCGCGATAAGACTGGATCCAATCGCTGAAGGCTTCGCCGATGACGGTCTCTGAGGTCGGGCGCACGACCAGCGGCTCCTCCAGTTCTTTGCCGCCGGCGTGAGTGACGACAGCCAGCTCCGGACTGAAACCCTCGACATGCTGCGCCTCGCGCCGGATGTAACTCTCCGGGATGAAGAGCGGGAAGTAGGCGTTCTGGTGGCCGGTCGCCTTGAAACGCCGGTCCAGCCCGGCTTTGATGCCTTCCCAGATTTCGTAACCGTAGGGCTTGATGATGACGCAGCCGCGCACCGGGCTGGGCGCCGCCAGATCCGCGCGGTAAACGATCTCGTTGTACCAGCGCGAAAAGTCTTCACTTTGGGCGGTAACGGACTGTTCTGACATATCAACTAATCCTTCGTGATGAGTGGCTGCCGCGTCAACTCGCCTGGACGCAAACGCCATGTATTGTAGTGCTTTCAGGAGAGAATGAAAGACTGGAAGGCGACAATTGTCAATTCTGCGGCCAATTTGGCATGTGTTGACGCTGCAAACTAATCCGAAGACTCGCTGGCGGATTCCAGGCTTTCGCGCCAGTCCCGCGCGTAGTTCTTTTCCAGTTTTGTCATCACGGCCTGGCCCAGATCAATGCCGCTGAAGCTGGCCAATTGCAGCAGGTAGAGCATGACGTCGGCCAGCTCGTCAGCCAGCTCGTCCGGACGGCTGACCGCATCGCTCCACTGGAATAGCTCCAGCACTTCGGAGGCTTCGAGGACTAGCGAGATCGCCAGGTTGCGCGGTGTCTGCCGCTTGGGGGAATCTTCCTTGAGCCAGCCCTTGCTTTCCACAAATTCGTGCATTGCCTGCGTCAAGGCGTCGAGATCCATACCCGTATGTTCCCTCAGTATGCGTTTGGATTGGAGCGCGTGATCGACTGCCATATCGTCCTGATGATAATGACGATGTCCAGCCAGAGCGACCAGTTCTCTACATAGAAGCGGTCCGCTTCAGTGCGCTGCGCGATCGAGGTGTCGCCGCGCAAGCCGTTGATCTGCGCCCAGCCGGTCATGCCGGACTTTTCACGGTGCCGCATCATGTAGTCCGGTATGCGCTGGCGGAACTGCTGCACATACATCGGGCGTTCAGGCCGCGGACCTACCAGGCTCATCTGACCGAGCAATACGTTTATCAGCTGCGGGATTTCGTCCCAATTGCTGCGGCGCATGTGGTGGCCCAGGCGCGTCACGCGCGCGTCATTCTCGACCGTCCAGGTTTGGCCGCTGGATTCGGCATCGGCGCGCATAGACCGGAATTTGATCATGGGAAAGGGCCGTCCATCCAGGCCCATCCTCGTCTGCCAGTAGAATACCGAGCCGCGAGATTCAAGTCGAATCAGACAGGCCGTAATAAGCATGAAGGGCGAGAGCAGCACCAGGCCGACGGTGGCGCCGGTCAGATCAAGGGCGCGCTTCAGGCTGAGCTTCCAGCCGCGCAGAGCGATGTCGCGCACGGTCAGAAGCGGCGTGCCGCCCAGATCGTCCACGTTTAGGTCGCCAGCCATATAAGAGAACATATCGGGATAAACTTTGATGTCTACTTTGCCGCGCTGGCAGAGGCTGATTAGCTCCACCAATTCGCCGCGCCGATAATCGGACAGGGCGACAATCACCTGCTCCACCTGCTGGTCGTCAATCAGCCGCGGGATTTCGCTATAGACGCCGATGTAGGGATAGCCCAGCATATCGCCCTGCTTCTCCTGCGCGGTGACGATGCCCACAATGTCATAGCCGAGCTCGGGACTGTTGCGGACGAGGTCAGTGATTTTCAGCGCGATCTCGCCGTCGCCGACGATAAGCAGGCTGTCCCTGATGACGCCGCGGCGGCGCATGAATGTCCAGAAGCGGCGATGCCATTCACGCCCGACCACCACCAGCATCAGACTGAAGAACCAGACGTAAAAGAGCAGACTGCGCGGATACAGCGTTTCCAGGGCCGTGTTTTGCAGGAGGAATTCTTGCGTGCCGCTGGCTAGCAGCGTCCCCAGCGTGACCACCCCAACCAGTCCGCGCAATTGATCGATGCGGCTGGAGGCGCGCTTCAAATGATAGAGCTGGGAGAAATAAAACATCACGATGATGGTCGCGCTGTGCAGAATCATCGTGGGCAGATAATTGGTCAAGGCGGGTTGCTCTTCCGGGCGCGGGAAGAATGGCAGGATCTCGCGCGCCTCGTAGCTCACAAGAAAAGCGACCACCAGCATCAGAAGATCGACAAGCAGCAAAGACAGCGTGGACAGCGCTTTCAAATGGTCATTGCTCAGGCGTATTGACCGTGGCGCTATGGTGTAGCTTTGGGATTGCGGATCTCTTGCCACAGGCCGGGACCCCCCTTGAATAAGAGCGCGGTCAGAATCAGCAGGTGAACCGGGAAAAACGTCGTGCGCCGAAAGTGCTTGCGGTAGAAGATCAACATAGCGCGCCAGAATTCGAATTGGGCCTTGGGGTTCTTGCGGCTGGCCGCGCGCTTGACATGGCGCACCGTCACGGCCGGATGGTACCAGACCTTGTAGCCGGCCGCCTTAATGCGAAAAGCCCAGTCGATGTCTTCGCCGTACATAAAAAAGGCTTCGTCCAGCAAGCCGACCCGTCCAATCGCCTCTTTGCGAACCTGCATATAAGCGCCGACGACCGAATCCACTTCCAGCTCGGTGTCTTCGTCGGCGAAGGTCATGTTGTAGCGCCCGAAACGACGGTTGCGCGGGAAGAGCCTGGCCAGTCCGGCATAATGGTAGAAGCTGACCAATGGCGTGGGAAAACCGCGGCGACAGGCCTTGTCCAGGCTGCCGTCGTCGAGGACTAATTTAGGCCCGGCCACGCCGATATCGGGACGCAAATCCATAAAGCTGACCATCTGCGACAGCGCGTCCGGCGGCAATTCTGTATCCGGATTGAGCAAGAGCGCGTAACGCGGCGCGGACTCAGCCACATCGCCGGGGGCGCGATAACCCAGGTGACGCAAGCCAACATTGTTCGCGCGCGGATAACCGATGTTCGCTTCATTTTCGATGACGTCAACCTGCGGGAACAGTTGCTGCACCATCTCGGCGCTGCCGTCAGTCGAGGCGTTGTCAACGACGACGGCGTGGTAGCGCTCGATGCCCCGGCTGGCCGCAACCGTCTCGAGGCAGCGGCGCAAGTAATCGCGAGTATTCCAATTGACAATCACGATGCCGAGATCGCGCACATTCCCCTCGAGAGCCTGACCCTGACCAGATTTTACCATAAAAGCGCCGGCGGCATTTCCCTTGTACTATACAGCAGCGGCAGGCTCAGCCCGCGCAAAGGGCAGGCTTGAGGCAATAGATTATCAGCGTCGGATTATGCCAGTAGGCCGCCATATTCATCATGGCCTCGGAGCCGGTCCAGACCGGCCGGCTGATCTCAGCCAGGCGCGGATAAACTGTATCAAGACTTCGCAGATAGTCTCGCTGCCGCTTGATGACTTGCGCCGGGACTATGGCGGGTGACCGCAGAATATCAAAGGCCAAGGCGTCCGAGACGATCATGTAGTCGAAGTCTTCACCGCCTGGCAGCTCGCTGGCGTAGCGCTCAAGCTGTGATTCGCTGGGATAATGCTGCTCGTCAAGCGGCACGTTTAGGGCGCCATTTATGAAGAAGCGCGAGCCGCGCGGAATATGGTCGTGTATCCATTGCAGCATGACCTGCCGCGTGTCGCTTTGGCTGAACATCTCCACGACTTGAACGGACAGAACCAGCGGCTGAATGATCAGCAGCAACGCCACAGCGGGCATGGTTACGCGAGTCGACAGGTTCAGACTGCGCGCGATCTGATCGGCGCCGACAGCCGACAACAGAACAATGAAGGGCAGCATCGGCAACAGCATGTGGTCCGTGTGCCCGGGGCGAATCGTACGCATGACCACCAGGGCGTAAGCCAGTATCATTGGCGCGATCAACAGCAGCAGCAGACCGGCCGAATTCCGCGACCAGAAGCAGCTTTTGCGCTCGCGCCAAACCGAGACAATGGCGAAAACTGCAGCGCCAAGCGCCGGCGCGCCCAATGAGAACACGCCGATGAACAGCCACAGGTAGGCGAATCCCGTCCAGTGGTCTACCAGGAAATAGTCGGCGACCTGTCCCGGGACTTGATACTGAGCGACGATATTGCTGAAATCGCGCCAGAATCCCGCGAAGTCGCGCAGTATGTAAGGCGAGCAGACGACGAACGCCAGCGGAATCAGCAGCCAGGACAGGGCGATACGTCGCAAAGCGGACCCTGACGGACGGCGATAGAGCGCTATCAAACCGGTCAAAAACACGACGATAGCCACGGCGGCGGCGTTGTAACGCGTTGTGGCCGCCAGCCCGGTGAAAACAGCCGCAGCCAGGTACAATCGCCAGCGCTCGCGCTCGCGGCTCGCGGCTAACGAAGCGACGCAGGCCCAGGCCGCCAGCATCATCCAGCCGGTGGCCAGCGACGCCGGCTTGATATAGTGCGCATGCTGAACCAGTGTATACGAAACCGTCACCAGCAGGCCCGCACATAGCGCCGCATAGCGCCCGGCGACAATTCTGGCGATGGCGTAGGCGCAGGCGACGGTGACCATGCCGCCGAATACCGAGTACATCCGCGAGAAGACGTAAAGCGAGAAGTCGGCGTAGGCGCGCAAATTGTAGCGCTCGCGCGGCGCCAGCGACCAGCCATCGGCGGCGCCGGTCAGCCGCAGCAAAACATAATTGGTGTTGATTATGAAAGACGGATAGTTGAAGAAGCCCGGGTTCAGCCGCTCCCGCAGCAGCATGCTCACGGGAATGGAAACGCTGAGAAATTCATCCGGCTGGAATGGGGCCGCCTCGTGCGTCATGCCATATGGCGCGTAAGACGGGAATTGATCGGCAGCCAGCTGGCCGTGGCTGATGCCGATGATACGCAGCCCGGCGGCGAAGAGCAGCAACAGGGTCGCCGCCAGCCAATCAACCCGGCGCATAAATGCCCCCTCCGGCGGTCGGCAGCGTAGCCAGCGGCGTCCCGCGCAAGGCGGCGCGCATGGCCGCGCGGTCATCCCAGGGATGCTCGGTCGTACCGAAGCACATGCTCTGTTCATGCCCCTTTCCGCATGCCATGACCAGATCGCCCGAACCCGCCAGTTGACAGGCGTAATAGATCGCGTAGCCGCGGTCGGGCGCGCGGACGAAGGAATGGCCCTCGACGCCGCCCTTCGCTCGGCAGCCAGCCGCCATCATGTCGAGGATGTCAAACAGGGATTCGGTGCGCGGGTCTTCCGCTGTCAAGACGGTCATATCGGCCAGGTCGGCCGCCGTCTCCGCCATGAGTCGACGTTTGTCGACGTCGCGCAAGCCGGCGCTGCCGAAGACCGCAATCAAACGTTTGCCGGGCTGCAGCATTTGCCGGCCCGCCTGCAGCGCCCGCCGCAGCGCATTGGGCGTATGAGCGAAGTCGACCACAGCGATGAAGTCCTGGCCTTCGTCGATCAATTCCATACGACCGGGAATCGCTCTGACGGCGGCGATGCCGGCGCTAATCACGTCCCAGCTTACGTCTAGCGCCTGCGCGGCGCAGAGCGCGGCCAGCACATTGGCGATGTTGAACTCGCCCGGCAGTCGCAGGTTGATCTTTTGCGCTGAGACTTGAAATGACGTAGCCGCCGGACTGTACGCAATTGCTTTCGCGCAAAAGTCGGCTGAATTCTTGATTCCATAAGTGATGGACTTACCTGCCGGAATCGCAGCGAAGTACGCCGCGGAGGGGTCGTCAGCGTTGATCACGGCCGTTTTGGGCACATTCGGCTTGCGCCAGGCGCTTTGCAGCATGCGGAACATGATGGCCTTGGCGGCGCGGTAGTCTTCCCAGCTGCCATGAAAATCGAGATGTTCGTGCGTCAAGTTGGTAAGCACCGCAATATCAATGTCAACGCCGTTCAGGCGACCCTGCGCCAAGCCGTGGCTGGTCATCTCCAGTATGCAGTGGGTCAGGCCCGCTTGAACCATGCGCGCGAGAAATTCTTGCACCTGGGGCGCGCCGGGCGTGGTGACATGCAGGCCGGTGGGCGCTGCTTCGCCGCCAAAGTCGGCCGAAAGCGTGCTGATATATCCGGCGCGAAAGCCCGGCTGGCGCTGCAAGATACTGTGCAGCAGATGACAGGTGGTTGTCTTGCCGTCGGTGCCGGTGACGCCGATGATGACGAGCCGCCGCGACGGAAAACCGTAATACGCGGCAGCCAAATGCCCGAGAGCCTGCTGCGCGTTTTTCACCCGCACGTAAGGAACCGGCGTGTCCGTCTGCTCGGCCTCGCCGACGATGGCGGCGGCGCCGGCTGCTATCGCGTCCGGGATGAAGCGATGGCCGTCGGTGGAATGCCCGGCCCGCGCCACAAATAGTCCACCCGGGCGGACATCCTGGCTTGACTCGACGACAGGGGCGCTAATCTCAGTCGAATCATCGCCGCTGATCGCGACTATATGGTCTGCCGGAATCGCAGCAAGGAGCGAGTCTAGCGTCTTAGGCATATCAAGCGGTAAAGGCCTCGCTAAGCTGAATGCGTCAGTATACTCATTCAAGCACTTTAGCGCTGCCAAGACAAATGCAAACGCGCCGGAATAAATCCAGCGCGCTTGAAATTGACGTGTCTTGATACTGGCGGCTAGTTCAGGCTGCGCGCCAACTCGTTCAGTTGCGAGCGAACGCTGCCGTCGACCATGCCGCCGGACCAGCGCACAATCAGCCCGCCCAGGATCGACGGATCGACCGAGAATGCGGTTTCATCCGCGCCGATGCTCGACTGGACCTTCTTCTGTTCGGCATCGGTCAAGGGCATGGCGCTGACGACTTCGACGCTGCCGCTTAGCCCGGTCGCGCCTTCCGGCAAGTCAGCGATAAAGCTGTTCACCAGCGACTTCTGCTTGGTTTTGCTGATGCTCTCGTCCAGGATGCGGCTGGCGACGGCAACGGAGATATTCAGCACTTGTTCGCGCAAGTTGCCCAGTTCCTGATTGCGAATCGCCACTGCTTCGTTCTGCGCGTCGTATTGGATCTTGGCGGCTTCCTGGCGGGCATCCTGCTCGATGGCGCCGGCGACTTCTTCGCCGCGACCGCGCGCCTCGTCGATCACTTTTTGCGCTTCCGCGCGCGCCTGCGTCAGGATCGTCTCGGCCTCGGCCTCGGCGTTTTCGCGCGCTCGCGCCGCGGCCGCGGCATCTTCCAGACCTTTGGCGATGCGGTTGCGGCGCTGGTTCAATACGTTGGTCAGCGGATCGTAGATGAAACGCGTCATCAGCACGTAGAGCATGATGAAGGCGATCAACAAGATCAGCATCAGACCGGGATTAAGACCCAGAGCTTCCATAGTGTCCTCCAGATTTGCGCGCGGCGCCTAACTCAGTACGAACAGGATAATCAGCGACACGACCAGCGCATAAATGGCGACGGCTTCCGCGAAGGCGACGCCGAGGATCATGTTGGTCTGGATCGTCGCCGTGTGGTCAGGGTTCCGGCCCATCGCCATAACTGCGCCGCCAACTGAGAGACCGATGCCGATGCCGCCGCCGGCGGCGCCAATCATCGCCAAGCCGGCGCCGACCGCTTTACCCAAGACTATCGTCGATTGTGGATCCATTGATGTTCCCTCCAATTTGCTTTTGAAACTACCTGTCAAAGTTGTTTAGTGCGCATCGGCGTGATCGTGATCATCATCGTGATGATGACTAATCGTCGCCAGCTGCATGAATATCGCCGTCAACAGCCCGAAGACCAGAGCTTGAATGGCGCCGACGAAAAACTCCAGGATGAAGAATGGCCAGGGCATAATGGGCAAGAGAAAGCTCATTACAAAGAGCAAGATCGCGCCCGCGAACATTGCGCCCAGGAGACGGAAGCTAAACGAGAGCACCTTGGCGAAGTCGCCGATGAGTTCCAGCAAGCCCACAGCCACGTCAATGCCGCCGAGGGGCGATTTGAGCAGCGTGGAGAAGTTGAAGAACTTGGTGAAGTAACCAATGCCCAAAGCCTTGACGCCGACGTACTGGACCATGACCACCGCGATTATCGCCAGGGTCAGGGTCATGTTCAGGTCAGTCGAGGCGACGCGAACCAGGGGCAAGACTACCCAGGGCACACGCTTTGCGTCATCGCTCGCCGGGTCCGGATGTAGCGGAATCGGTTCTTTCTTCTTGCTGGCGTCGGGGGCTTCGTAGTCATCTTCCCATGGGGACGGCGCCACACCGGTGTAGCAGCCGCGTTCACTACGAGCCTGCTTTTCGGCCGTTCGCGCTGCCAAGACCTCATCCGAAGCCACAGTAGCCGCGACAGAATCGGTCATTTCTTCAGCGTGTGAATCGTCGCTGTGGTCGTCGCCGCCCGCTGCCTCGCCCTCGCCTTCGCCATGGTCACCGTGATCGGCTTGATAGCGCAAGTAGGCGGCGTCCTGGATCATCTTCTCTTCCGCAGCTTCGGCAGCCGCTGCGGCCGCGACCATCGCCGCTTGATCAGCCGCCGCTTCGTCGGCTGGGCTAATCCAGTCGCATTGGCCGTTGACGTAGGAGATGCCCAGGAATCCCTGATAAATCTCGTAGCCGTCTGTGGTGATGACCCTGTATTCCTGCGTTGCGGGGTCGAACTTTTCCTTGACGTGCGGATGGATAAAGCCGACGGTGTCAATACCGGGCACAAGCGACATCCAGTTAGACAAGAGCACAACCAGGAAGATCGTCATGAACATGTTGAAGATCAGGCGGAAATGCGGCCCGCCGGCGATACCACCGATGAACCCCATCAGGCCCTCAAACAGCGCCTCAAACATGTTGTAGAAGCCGCCCGCTGGAACTTCCGTCCCGTCTGCAGGCCGGCGGCGCGCGATATACACCACCAGAAGCAGCAGCAAGACCCAGACTATGACCGCCGCGACCAGCGTATTGGTGATTCGTATATCCGTGAAGGGGATATCGTAGCCGGCCGGCAGATTCTCACCTGGCAGTTGGATGAATGGAATGACCGGCGGCACGACCAGCGCCACGAATACACCGGCCAAGAATAGCAGCAAAGCGACATAGCGACGCTTTCCGTTCCAAAAACTATTCACCGATATCTTCCTCCTTCTGTTTAGCAGCGCCCTGCAGCTGCCTGGCTTTGCGTCGCGTATAAAAGTACAGAACCGCGAGATTGATGGGGACGCTCGCCAACAGCATCACAAAGATGAAGGTCGGGCGTGTCCCCAGGGCCTCATCCAAAGCCAAGCCCAGCAGAATCGTTCCAAGAATAACCAGCAGGACTAAACATCCCACCTGCCCCACAACCCCCGCAACCAAACCGTATGTCGACAAGGGATTGTTATTCGGTTTCATAAACTGCACGTCTAGTCATCGACAAACCATTAGTCTGTACAGCCTGCTGAAAGACTTCGAGAATTTTATCACAAACGAAATCGATTAGCTACCGTGATCATAAACCGGCCGCGCCCAACTTGGCCCACTCGTAAATGGGCGTGACGGCGACCGTACCCAGCAAAATGACGATCAGCGCTGTGATGCCCAGGGACCAGGCGTACGAGCGCGGCAGCGCAATTGGCTTATCGTCGTCCGGGCCGACATCGACATACATCACTTTAATCACGACCAGATAGTAGTAAAGCGCAATAATGGCGTTGGTCACCGCGATCAGCGCCAGGCCCACCAGGTTGGCGTACACCGCCGCCTGGAACAGGAAGAACTTGCCGAAGAAACCGGCTGCCGGCGGAATCCCGCCCAGGGAAAGCAGGCCGATGGTGATGAACAGCGCCAGCCAGGGACTGCGCCGGTTGAGGCCGGCCATATCGCTGATTTCTTCCGTGTCGGTCGCCGAAATGAAAAGGATGACGCCGCCAAACACCAGCAAATTGGTGAAGATATACATAAACATATAGAAGGAGACCGAGGCCACCGCCAGGCTGTCGTCCGCGCCTTGCAGCGCGGCCACGCCGATAAGGGTGTAACCGGCTTGCGCAATCGAAGAGTAAGCCAGCAGCCGCTTGATATTGCTCTGGCGCAGGGCGACCACGTTGCCCAGCGTCATGCTCACAATCGAGACGACGATGAGCAGGTTGACCCAGAAATCCTGGATGATGACGCCGCCGATCACCAGTTCGACCGGGAAGGCAGCCGTCAGGAAGCGCACGAGCAGCACAAAGCTGGCCGCCTTGCTGGACACGCTGACAAAGGCCGTCACCGGCGTGGGCGCGCCTTCGTAGACATCGGGCGTCCAGAAGTGGAAGGGCACGGCGCTGATTTTGAATCCGAAGCCGACCACGACCATCACCAGCGCGGTCATCACGCCGACGATGCTATCGCCGATGCCGCCGCCCAGCGCGGCCGCAATCCCGCCGAGATTGGTCGTGCCGGTGAAGCCGTAGAGCAGGCTGAAACCGAAGAGCATGATGGCCGATGCGAAGGCGCCGTAGAGAAAATACTTCATGCCGCTTTCAGCCGAGCGTGAATCGCCGCGGCGGAAACTGGCCAGCATGTACAGCGGGATAGACAGGGTCTCGAGCGCCACAAACACCAGTATCAGGTCGCTGGCGCTTGACATCATCAGGCCGCCGAGCGTGGCGACGATGACGATCAGATAGAATTCGCCCATGTCGCCGACGCCCTTGTCGCCGGCCGCCATCAAACAGGTGACGGCGCCCGCCAGCAAGAGCATGACTTTGAAAATCTGCGACAGC
>CAZWCV010000030.1:22810-32157 GCA_964632725.1 uncultured Anaerolineaceae bacterium | reverse complement strand
AAGCCCTGGTAGATGGCGAAAGCCGCGTCTACAACCTGGGCAGCGGCAGCGGCTACTCCGTGCTTGAGGTGATCGAAACCGCGCGCGAAGTCACCGGCCACGCCATCCCGACTGTGGAGGCGCCGCGGCGCGCCGGCGACCTGCCCGTCCTGGTGGCGGACAGCGACAAAATCGGCCGCGAACTGGGCTGGGAAACCGAATACAACAGCCTGCGCCAAATCATCGAGACCGCCTGGAATTGGCATCGCCGGCACCCGGACGGCTTCAAATCCTGACTGCGGAATAGGCCGTCGACCGCTGTATCAGCGTCTATCCAAAGGAGGAGCTGATATGACACGACTGGCCGTTCTCGCCGATATCCACGGCAACCTGCCCGCCTTAAACGCCGTCATCGACGATATGGCGCAATTCACCGTCGACGCGGTGGTGGTGGCCGGCGACAGCATTAACTGGGGTCCCTTCTCGCGTCAAGTGATGGAAGTGATCCGGGCGCGGCGCTGGCCGGTCATCCGCGGCAACAACGAACTCTACCTGCTCGACTACGACACCGAACGCGCGCCGGCGCACTGGGCGCGCTTCACCATGCCGCCTTACCTGCACGAGCAGCTGGGCGAAGATTGCGTGAACACCATCGCCGCCCTGCCCGACACGCTGCAGCTGCGCTTTCGCGATGCGCCGCCGATTCGCGTCTGCCACGGCATACCGGGTGATCCCTGGACAGCCGTCACGCCGCTGTCGTCGGCTGCTCAGATCCGGCGCTGGCTACGCCATATCAGCGAGCGTACGCTGATCTGCGCCCACAGCCATATCGCGCTGGCGCGGCATGTCGACGACCGGCGCATCTTCAATCCGGGCTCGGTCGGCGTGCCCCTCGACGGCGATCACAGCGCCAGCTACATGATCCTCGACGGGCGCGCGGACGGCTGGGAGTTGGCCGCGCATCGACGCCTCCCCGTCGATGTCGCGCCCTTGCTGGCCGAATACGAGCGGACGAATTTCAGCGAGCGCTGCGGCGTCACCGGGCATCTGGTTATTGACGAGTTTCGCAGCGCCCGCTTGCATCTGGCTGCCTATATCAACTGGAAAGCCAGGCATCATGACGCCTGCGATGACAGTCCCGAGCTGCTGCGGGAGTTCCGAAATCTGCCAGATGTAACGCCCTACCTGCCGCCGGCCTACATCGGGCTCACAAGCGCGCTCTATCGCGACTGAGGCGGCGGAGGCTGCTATAATCAGCCCGACGAATTAGCGAAAGTGAGGCTTGGCGATGTGCCGCAATATCCGCCCACTATATAATTATGACCCGCCCAGCACAGCGGCCGACATGGAAGCTGCGGCGCTGCAATACGTGCGCAAGATCAGCGGCTACCGGGCGCCGTCGGCGGCCAATGAGGCGGCCTTCAATCAAGCAGTGGCCGACGTGGCGCGGGCCACCGAGACGCTGCTGGGCGCGCTGACGACGACTGCCCCGCCCCGCGACCGCGCTGCCGAAATCGCCAAAGCGCGCGCCCGCAACGCCAAACGCTTCGCCCGCGCAGGCAGTGGCTGATTCCGTAGAGTTGACTGCTCTGTGTCCTGTGCAATTCCAAGAATTTGATATGAATATCAGAAGCGTGGCCGTAGGGGCGACCTATCAGGTCGCCCGCTTTGCAGGCCGAGTATTCGGGCGACTTAATGAGTCGCCCCTACAATTCGACTCGATATGTACTTTCTCACGATATGTTTGGCGCGACTCCTTTACCCTCCCTGGTGAAAATATGTGGCGTATCACCATTCTCCCAGCACTCCGCCGGCGCATAAGCCGTTTACAGCCCAGGAGCCATACGCTAGACTACTCCCGTTTTCGCAAGGCCAGCGCAAGGAAATCGTATGGGCGAGAGCGGCGCTAGCATGCGCGCTGTCATCATGGAACGGATAGGCAAGCCGCGCGTACTTAAACCGACGCGCCTGGCGCGGCCGCAGCCCGGCAGCGGCGAAGTCCTGGTCAAAGTCCAGGCCACATCGGTCAACCCGGTTGACCTGCTCCTGCGCGGCGGGCGCTTTATCCTGCGCAAGCCGATGCCCCATATCCTGGGCGCCGACCTGGCTGGCGAGATCGCGCAGCTGGGTGAAGACGCCGGCGACTGGGAGGTAGGCGACCGCGTCTGCGCCTGTTTCGAGCAGCTGGGCAGCGAGATCGACGGCGGCTACGCCGAGTACAGCCTGTTGCCCGCCGACCAGCTAATCGCGCTGCCGGACAACCTGGATTATCAGGCGGCGGCCGCGGCCGGCGCGTCATTCGCCGCTGCCTTTCAGGCGCTGGTGATCGTGGGCAAGCTGAAAAAAGCGGACACCGTAGTCGTGCGCGGGGCGGCCGGCAGCGTGGGCGCGGCGGCTGTGCAAATCACGGCGGCTCGGGGCGCGCGCGTCATCGCCATCAGCGAGAGCCGCTTCACCGGCGAATTGCGCGGCATCGGCGCTGACATCGTGCTGGAAGACGCCGGCGGCGATTTGGCGCGCCAGGTCAAGGTCGCCACGCGCGACAACGGCGCCAGCCTGGTCCTGCATTGCAGCGAGCAGCTCGACCTGGATGAGACGCTCGATATGCTCTGCCCCGGCGGCCGCCTGGTCATCGCCAGCGCCCTCAGAAAGCCGCAAGCCAAGTTAAACGCCGTAGACCTCTACCTGCGCAATCTGAGCATCCTGGGCGCTTACGGCTCAATACGGCCCAAGGATTACGAATCTCTGCTCGGCAGCCTGGCCAAAGGCAAATATCAAGCGCTTGTGCAAGCGGTCATGCCGCTGAGCCAGGCGCGAAAGGCGCATCAGAAGCTGGAGAAGTCAGCCGGTTTCGGCAAGATTGTACTCGTGCCCGACTCCGTACTGGAAGCGGCGGAGAAACCGCAAAACTGGATTCCTATCGAATAAACGCGGCCCTACTCAAGCCCCGGATAATCGAGAAAGAGCGCGTCCAGCGCCAGACGCAAGTTGGCGTTGGTATCGAGCGACTGCAGCGCGCGGTTGGTGGCGGCCAGAGCAGCCAGAGCGACAGACGGTTCCAGGCGGGCGGACAGGGCGAGAATTTGGGCGCGGCGGTCGCTGTTGCAGGGCTTGACCGGGCTGTCGTAACACTGCAGCAAGACATCGCGCCAATACGTCTGCCAAATCTCGAGCACGTTCCGCAGCAGCGCTTTGTCCTTGCCGGCGCGGCGGCTGAGCTCATCCGCCGCCTTCATGCGCTTTATTCGCGTTCCGTCCAGCACACTGGACAGTATTTCGAGCATTTCGTCGCGGAAAACCAATGGCGCGCCATCGGCGCTGGCGGAGAGCGCCCAACCCACGCGTCCGCCGCTCAGGCGCGCGAGCAAGTCGGCCCGCTCCTCGTCGCAGCCCTGGCCAATCAAGTGGCGCTTGATCAATTGCGACGGGACCGGGCGCAAGGGCAGCTGCTGGGCGCGACTGCGAATCGTGGGCAAGACGCGCTCGGCGCTGGCCGCCAGCAGCAGCAAAATGGCGTGCTCGGGCGGTTCCTCCAAAGTCTTGAGCAACGCGTCCTGGGCCAGCGGCGCCAGCAGATGGAAGTCGTCCAGAATGGCGATGCGATAGCGCGCGCTGTAGGGCTTCAGGGCCAGCAAGCGCGCTACATCGCGGATGGCGTCGATCTTCAGCGGCGCGCCATCTTCCGTCGCCGCGACGATCAAGTCAGGATCATGGCCGCGGCTGATGGCTTTGCAAGCGCGGCAGGCCTGACAGGGACGCTGCGCCGGCGCCTCAGCTTCGCAGTTGAGCGCCTGGGCAAATGCCCGCGCCAGCTTCATCTTGCCCAACGACGGGCTGCCGCTGATCAGGTAGGCGTGGCGGTTGCGGCCATGCGCCAGCGCCCGCCGCAGAAACTCGACCGCCCACTCATGGCCGATGATGGGCCAATTCGCCACTGCGTCCCCGGTTGAAATCATGCGCCGATTATAATGTCAATGCAGCGGCTTGGGGAACATGCGCTTGATTTGCCGCGGCAAATGCAAGGCGTCTGTAAAATCAGCGCCCGCGACTGCAAGCCGCTATCGCTTGCCCTATAATAGTAGGGAGCGACTCACTAGAATGATCTGACATCAGAATGTCACTTTATCTCAGCCAGCAAAGGAAATGCCGATGCCCCTAAGCCTAACGCGCCTGTTTCGACTTTGCCTGCTCCTGCTCGCGCTGGCGATACCGCTGCTGGCGCAAGACGCGCCGACGGTGACGATTATGCCCGCCTCCGGCGTGGTGGAACAAGCCGCCTTCGACATCCAGATCAGCGGACTGGCCGCGGACAGCGCCTTTACCGTCGAGATCTTGTTCGACGGCGCCGTCGTCTTCAGCAGCGACGAGACCAGCGACGCCGACGGCGAATTGAGCTACCCCATCAGCAGCACCGAAGGCGACTTGCCCGGCGTCTATACGCTGCAAGTCATCAGTGGCGGCGATGTCATCGCCAGCGCCGAATTCGAGTTGACAGCCGCCGAGGAAAGCGAGACGGACGCCGAGCGCGAATTCACCGGCGATGTCCGGGTTACGCCGCCGGCCGCGCCCTTTGGCAAGGTGCAGACCATACGCATCGGCGATCTGGAAGCGCTGACGAATTACACGGTCGCAATCACGGCCAGGGACACGCTGCAAGTCGCCTATCGCCGCGTTCACGCCAGCGACGACGACGGCGTGATCGAGATCGATGTCTTCGCCGAAGCAGGCGATAGCGCCGGGCCGCAGGCCATAGCGGTCTACGACCAGGAGGGCGAGCTGATCGCCGAGGGCGAGTTCACGATTGAGGCGCCGCCGGAGCGGGATGCCTCGGTCGCGCTGGCGCCAGCGCTGATTGCGGCGGGCCAGGCGGCGGAAATCGCCGTGACGGGTTTGGCCGCCTTCGACAGCGTGACCGCCCAGATCACCTCGGCTGAGGGCGTGCTGATCGATACGATTCTGGCGCGGGCCAGCAGCGATGGCGAAGTCACGCTAAGCTTTGCCGCGGCTGAGGACCTGGCGCCCGGCATGTACGCGGTCGAGATTTTCGTTGACGGCGACAAGCTGGCCGCTGCCGAGCTAACCGTAGGCGAGCTTGAAGCGCTGGATATCAGCCTTTCCGTTGACCCGCCGGGCGGCGACATCGGTACACAGCATACGATTGCGGTCAGCGGACTGGCCGCGGAGCAGGACTTTGCGCTGGTCATACTCGATCCCGCCGGCGCCGAAGAGTACCGCAGCGACCGCAGCGCCGACGCCCGGGGCGAATTCAGCCTGACCATTTCGAGCAGCGAAGACGATGATGTCGGCGACTACCGCGTGGAGATTCGCCACGCTGAGAGCAATGATGTCCTGGCGGAAGCCAGCTTCACCGTCAGCGCGGCAGCCGAGCCGGAAGCGCCCGCCAGCCAGCAGCCCGACGATCGCGCGCGCGTCACAGTTGACCCGCGGGCGGCGCCGCTGGGCTCAAGCCACCTGGTGCGCGTCAGCGGCTTGCGGCCTAATGAAATGGTCGAGATTGATGTGCGCTTCGCCGGCGCATCAGTCTACCGCACCGAGAAACGAGCGGACTCGGCCGGGAGCGTTCGGCTGGAGCTGGAGACCGGCGACGAAGACAAAACCGGCGACTATACCATCACCGTCTTGCGGGACGCCGGGACTCAGCCGAGCGCGGTACTGACAGCGACCGCCAAAGCGGCGGCAGAATCTGTATCGACCTTCACGGGTGACGCGGAGGTAATCGAGGGCCGCTTGCAGAACGGCGGCGCCGAAGTCACATTCTTGGGCCAAGCCGGGCAGGTCGCGCTCATCAACGTGGCTTCGCACGACTTCGACCCGGCGGTGGCGCTGATCGACGAAGACGATTTCGAGCTGGTCTACAGCGATGACAGCCGCGGACAGAACGACCCGCTCATCGGCCCCTTCAGCCTGCCCTACTCCGGCGACTACAGGCTGGATATTTCGGCCGCGCCGCTGATGATGCCGCAGGGCGCGATCGACGGCGAGTTTGTCGTCACCATCGCCGAGGTGAGCCTGGCGCCGCTGGCCTTTGAGCAGGATGTCGCCTTCTCCTTGAGCGCTGAGGCGCCGGCGCAGTATTTCGCCTTGCCGGTATCCATCGGCGACAGTTTGACCGTGACAGTAGACAGCGGCGGCTCGCTGGATACGCTGCTGCAGCTGGTCGCGCCCGGCGGGCTGGAATACGCCTTTGACGACGACAGCGGCTCGGGCTTCGACGCCGAGCTGAGCAGCCTGGTATTCGACCAGGCCGCCACTTATGTGCTGGTGGTGTCGACCTTTGAAGGCGCGGCCAGCGGCGGCGGCACGGTCAATGTTCGGCGCAATCCCGTGCAGGCGCTGGAAGACGGGACGGCGCGGGTGACGCTCAACGACAAAGCCATTCGCGACCTGGTGGTCTTCGACGCGGCCGAGGACGAGTACCTGATTCTCAACTTGCGGACGCTAAAGGGCGATGTCGAGGACCTCTACGTCACGGCCCGGGTCGAGGGCATGGAAGTCATGGCTTACAGCACGATGGGCGTGCCGGACGAGCTGCCGCTGGCCTTTGTCATGCCGATGAGCGGCCATGTGGTGGTTACGCTGGAGAAGTTCGGCTATGACGACGGCATCTCGCTGGAGGTGTCGCTGGACCGGCCTTAATTGGTCGCTTTCGGCTCGAGCGAGCCACCGGCTCGCCCCTACCCACACTCAGATTTGGGCGACGGCTTGCGCGCCCGATGTTGTTAATGTGTATTTTCGGGCGACGCACAGTGTCGCCCCTGCAACCGCCTTCATGCCTGTTTCTCGCTATATTGTTGAACTCCTGAGGAAAAAGAGAAACATGTACGTCCAATTTGGTCGATCGCCTTAACAAAACCACACTCAGTATTTTTGCAGGCCGCGGGCTTCGCGCCGGCCGTCGCGCCAGGCTTCGCTGCCGCCATTGTGCTGCGGCTGCCGCTTGACGTTCAAGCCCGAAAGCGCCGGCGCGTCGTGCGTCGCGTAGAATTCGTCCAGCCGCGCCTTGTAGTCGGCGACTATTCGTGGCTGCCGCTCAATGCAGTTTATGCGCTCGGACGGGTCGGCGTTGAGGTCGAATAGATCGTGCGGCCCCTCGGGATAGCGCCAGACCAGCTTCCAGTTCTCGTCGCGGATCATGCGCAGGTCGCCGTATTCGCCGTAGCGCGTATTGTCCCAGGAGATGCGCTCGCCGCGCAGCACTTCGACGTAGGATGCGCCGGCGTAGCTGTCAGGCGGCGGCTTGACCTGCGCCAGCTGACAGATGGTGTGAAAAGTATCGTAATGATCGACATATTCGCCGCGGACCTGCGCCTTGACGCCCGGGCCGGCGATGATCAGCGGCACTTGAAGCGAGATCTCGTACATATTCAGCGGACGCGTACTGTTGCCTTTGCCGAAGAATCCCTGATGCCCGATGGCGCAGCCGTGGTCGGAGGTATAGATGATGATGGTGTTTTCCCAGTGGCCGCGCGCTTTGAGAGCGCCGATGACGCGAGCGATATTGTCGTCAATCTCGGTGCAAGCGGCGTAATAGCCGATATAGCGGTCGCGCAATTCACCCGCGTCCAACTCGTTAGCGCCGCCCTCGTTCTTGACCCAGGGATGCGCCCGCCAAGCGGGGATTTCTGCGAAGGCGCATTCCTGGTAGCGCGCGGTCTGCGCCGGATCGTGCGTCTGCTGCGTGTAGGGCGAATGGGTGGCGATATAACCGATGTTGAGGAAGAAGGGTTGGTCAGCGGGCGCGCTATCGAGAAACTCGATCGCGTGGTCGGTGATAAAGCGCGACTTGTTGCCTTCCAGATCGACCAGCTCGCCGTTTCGGACGTAGGTGTAGGGCGTGTTGTGGGCGCCTTGCCAGCCGGGCAATCCAAAGTGATAGTCGGCGCCGCGCGGCGGCAGATGCGACTGGCCCAGATGCCATTTGCCGCTCAAGCCGGTTTGGTAGCCAGCGGCGGACAGGTGGTCGAAGAGGGTGCGCGTCTCGCCCAGCCAGTCACGCTCGCCGACTTCGGGAATGGCTTCTTCCAGCCAGTCGTGGATGCCGACCTGGGAGGCGGTCTTGCCGGTCAGCAGGCAGGCGCGCGCCGGCGAGCAGACGGGCGTGGGCGTGTAAGCGTTTGTGAAGCGGGCGCCCAGGGTCGCCAGCGCGTCGAGGGTCGGCGTTTGGACTTCGCCGTTGCCGTAGCAGCCGTTGGCCCAGGCGCCGTGGTCATCGGTGAGGAAGAGGACGATATTCGGTCGGTCGGGCATGGCGAAATCCTGATGTGCTGTGTGTGATTGATCGCAGTGTAACGCATGGCGGCGGGCGAGGCCAACCCCACCCCCCGGCCCCCTATCCCGCCATCTCTATGGCGGGCATCCGACGAATCAGGGAGGGGGAGCGCGCTGCGAGAACAAGTGAACTGGCGGCGCAATTCATTACAGGTACTGCAACACCCGCGATTTGACGAGGGAGCTTGACAGCGTATAATCGGCGGGGACAACAGATCAAGGAGCGCGACTTATGCCAGTGGTCAGTCCCGAGCAAGTCGAACAGTATCAGCGCGAGGGTTTTTTCATCCTGGAGTCGGTCATCCCCGAGCCGGCGCTGGATGCGCTGCGCGAGGAGTGCATGCGGCTGGTGGGCGACTACGACCGCGATATGGAAGCCCGGGGCGTATCCACCCAGGGCATCACGCATTACAAGAAGCGCTATTTCATCAGCAACCGCAGTGCGGCCAGCCCGATCATGACCGAGTTTCTTTTCAGCGAGCTGATGACGGAGATTTGCCGCGCCACCCTGGGCGAGACGGCCTACCTCTTCAACGAGCAATACGTGGTCAAGGCGGCCGATACCGACAGCAAGTTCGCCTGGCACCAGGACTCCGGCTACGTGGGGCATTATCACCGCGCTTACCTGTCTTGCTGGTGCGCGCTGGATGATATGTCCGTCGAGAACGGCACGGTCTACATCCTGCCCTACTCGCGCGACGGGCGCGGCGCGACTGACGAGATCATCGACCACACGGTCGAAGCGCGGACGAATGACAAGGTGGGCTACAAAGGCGATGACCCGGGCGACCCGGCCATCGTGCCCGCCGGCAGCATCGTGGTCTTCAGCAGCCGCACCTTCCACCGCAGCGGCCCGAACATGACCAACGATTACCGGCGCTGCTACCTGGCGCAGTATTCCGCCGAGCCGATCATGAATCAAGACGGCACGAAATTGTGGGGGCGTGCCGAGCCGGTGCTTGTGGATGGGGAGCGGGTGTAAGGTCTAGCCCCCCCCCCCCCCCCCCCCCCCCCCCCAAAACCCCGGGGGGGGGGGCCCCGGCCCGCGCGGGGGTTGGGGGGTGGGGGGGGCCAAAAAA
>CAZWCV010000030.1:13503-22800 GCA_964632725.1 uncultured Anaerolineaceae bacterium | reverse complement strand
CACCCCCCGGCCCCCTACCCGAAGCATCAGGGAGGGGCAGAGTCGCCGGGCACGGGCTTGGGATGGGCGGTTGGGCGAGCCAATGATCGCCCCTGCGGCTTTCGACTGTGAGGGGTCGCCGGTTTAGCCGAAGAGCTCGAGCGTCCCACGCATCTCCATCGGCAGCGTGAAGATCTGCCAGGCGGCCAGCATCAGCACCAAGAAAACAATCGCCCAGGGCATGAGACCCAGCAGCGCCCGGCGCCGATAAAGCCGAAGCGCCGCCTTCTGCGCCAGGCGCAAGCTCCAGAAGAACCCGGCCAGCAGAGCCGCCAGTTGAATCAGGCCGATGAGGCCGGGATCGAGGCTGAAGCTCCAGCGCGCCCAGTCGCCGACGCCGCCGAGGAATTCCTGGATGACGGGCGCGATTAAGCCGGGGCCGACCAGCAAGTGGAAGCTGTAGTGAGCGAACCAGATGCCGAAGCCAAGGGGCGCGAAAGCGGGCGCGAAGGCGGCCACGGTATCGCGCAGGGAATCGCGAGTTTGAAAGCCGGTCGCGCCCCGGCTCAGCCAGGCGGCGGCGACAGCAGCCAGCAGCGGCAGCAGCAAGTTGCCGACGGCGAAAATCAGCAGCAGCACGACGAACTCGCTGGTGATGCCCAGGGAAAGCGCCAGCCATTCTTGCAGCGCGTAATATGGCGGCGCCATGCCAAAGGCGTTGGATACGCCCATAAAGGCCAGCGCGATGACCAGCAGCGACAGGTCCCAGCGCAGTGGCCAGCTGCCGGCGCGACCCAGCTCGGCGCCCGGGCGGCGCGCGAACAAACTGACATTGTCGTGCGGGCAAGCGCGGACGCAATCCAGGCAGTGCGTGCAGTCGAGGTTGCTGCGGATTTGCGGGGCGAAGAGCTCCGTGCCGCAGCCGAGCGTACCGCGCGGTCCGTGCGCGACTTCGATTTGGCGCGCTCCGCCGGCGACGCCAGTGGGGATCTCATCCAGGCGAATCACGGGCTGGGGCGCGTAACTGCCGTTGACGCATTCATGGCCGACGCAAGTGGCGCAGACAGCGGGCGACTTGACGGCGATGCGCGTCGGCGACAGAGTCGAGTAGACCATGTTGAAGGCGCCGAGCGGGCAGATGTACTTGCAGAAAGCTGACTCGCTGAAGATGGCTTCCAGCGCGAACGACGCGGCGAAATAGGCGATAATCAGCCAGGCGGTCAGCCAGGGGCTGGCCCAGAGGTCGAGGTATTCGTAGAGGAAGAAGAGCGCGAACAAGCTGAAGATCGCCAGCCATTTATTGCGCAGCCGCGCCGGGAAGCGGCGTCCGCGAAGCGCGAGACGCTTGGCCAGGCTGCGCGGCAGTGTAAAGGGGCAGCCCATGCAGAAGAGATTGCCCGCCAACAGGAGTACGATGACAACCAGTCCGCGCAGGTGGACCCAGGGCGTGACGGTGGCCAGGTTGCGCGCGGCCGATTGCGGGCCGGTGAAGCCGTCGACGATAAGCGCCAGCGCGCCCAGGGTCAGCAGCGCTTGCAGGGCCAAGCGTCCGTGACGGTGACGCAGCAGGCGGCCGAACAGGGGCAGGCGCAGGACATCGCGGCCGAGGACGGGCTGATGCGTCTGCTGCGGGATTGCGTTCATGAACATAACCCAGTAAGTGCAGGTAAGGCATAAAAATGTTTTACCACAGAGTACACCGAGGATACACAGAGGAAGTCGAGTAAAGCAATGAATTGATCGTATGCAAGTTGGAAATTGTAGGGGCGAGCCACCGTCTCGCCCCTACGAACGGGCAGGGAATGAAGAGTCTCTTGAGACTAAACTTGCATGACTAAGGGTCATGCAGTCCCGGCGACAGGCTAGACAGCCGTGCCGGTGACGAGCGTGTAAAACACGAAGACGGCGTAAAGCAGCAGCAGAATCCAGCCCTCGCGCCGGCTTAGATCGCGCTTGGTCTCCAGGAAGACGAAGAGTATCAGCGTCGTCGCGACCAGGATGCCGATGGATATCCAGAGGTCGTCCGCGCCCACGTTGATGCCGCTGAGACCTTGAAAAGCCAGCGCCACCGTCCAGGGCAGGGCCAGGCCGATGAGCAGGTCGAAAGTATTGGAGCCGACGGCGTTGGCCACGGCCATGCCGCCGCGTCCGGCGCGCGCCACATCGACCGACGCGATCAAGTCGGGCGCGGAGGTGCCCGCCGCCAGCAGGGTCAGCGCGACGATGACCGGCGGGATGCCGATGCCGGCGGAAAAGACGATGGTGGATTCGACCAGGATGTAGCTCAAGGCGATGATGAAAGCGATGGAGACGACAAAAGCGCGGACGAAATTCTTTTCCGGCCGGCCAATCAGCCGACTCAGCAGAGCCGCGACAAGCGTCTCGAAACGATGCCACAGGGCGAACGCCGGCGACTCGTGGTCATCAGCCTGGTCTGCGCCGGGCGCGGGCGCTTCCTCGAAGTCTTCTTCAGTCTTCTTGAAGTAGACCAGCGCCATCCTGAATAGCGCCAGAAAGACCATGTAGAATAAATAACCGACCAGACCCAGGATCGCCTCTATCAGCGAGACGTGGCCATCGAAGAAAACCAGGAAGAGATAGAAGATCGAGACCAGGTAGTAGAAGATGTCGCGGCGCACGGCGTAGACGTGGATATGCAAGCCGCCGGCGACAACCGCCGAGACGCCGGTGATCACCAGAATATTGAAGACAGCCGAGCCGACGATGGTACCGATGCCGACGTCGCTGTGCTGGCCGCCGCCGCTTAAGAGCGCCATCAGCGCGATCGCCAGCTCCGGCGCCGACGAGCCCATGGCCATCAGCGAGGCGCCGGCCACTTCGTCAGAGAGCTTCAGGCGCGTCGAAATGGCGTCCAGGCTGGGGATGAAAAAGCGATCAGTGAGGACCGCCAGCACGAGCACTGATACCAAAATCAGCGTCAGACTGCCCAGGATTTCCATCATCGCGCGCCTGCCTTCCCAGTAATTCGATAAATGTAATGAGGATCGAAGGACTGACTTTATTCTACCCCATCGCCGGGGCGTCAGGGCAATCTCTCGCCCGCCGGACGCGAGGCCAACCCCACCCCCGGCCCCTCCCCGGCAGGCCCGGGAGGGGGAGCTAACTCCTGGCAACGTCTGTAAAGATATGGCGCATTTCGCGTAACTATGCCTCAAATATCATGTCGCTGGCGCAACTTTACCATCGCTCTTCTTCTGCATTTGACTTATCGGAAACGCCCTATATCTCAGAAGCGCGCCAATATCGCGCGGAAGACCATGCGGCGCTCGGCCGGCGCATCGGGGACCTCGCATTCGCTTTCCAGCCACTTGTAAAGAGCGCGCGTGGCCCGGCGGTGAATCGGCTCGGGCAGCGTCCAATCGCTGCGGAACATACGCGCGGCGCGCCTTTCCACCATTGTACGGCAAGAAACGGGCAATTCGGTGTAGGTCATCAGGTCAAGCGCCCGCGTATCAGCGCCGACTGAGCGCAGGTAATGCAGCAGCTGCGATTCGTTGGGATACAGATCACTTCGCTGGCCGGCGCTGCCGACGCCGAGCTCGCGCAAGATCGCGTCCCACTGCGCCTGCGCCAGCGCCCAGGGCGGCGGGTCAGCGCTGTTGTCGGGCGGCGCCTGGTGCTCGACGATGAGCAGGCAGCCGCCCGGCCTGAGCACACGCCGGGCTTCCTCAATGCCAGCGCGCCAATCTACCAGCATGTGAAAGACGCGGACGGCCTGCACGACGTCAAAGCCGGCGGCGGCGAAAGGCAGCGCGACGGTGATGTCGGCTTGCGCCAGCCTGGGCTGGGCGCGCCTGTCCAGCTTGTGGGAGATACGGCGCATCATGCCGCGCGAGATATCCACGCCCGTGTAGCGGTCGCCGGCCGCGATGAAAGGCAGGCCGATGACGCCCGTGCCAATCGCCAGCTCGAGGAAACGCGTCGCAGCATCCGCGCCCGTGAGCGCACGCGCGGCCGCGCGATATCGCTGGCTGACGCCGGGGCGAAAGCCGCGCGTTTCATCGTAGTAGCTGACCGCCCTATCGTAGTTCACGGTCGTCATCGGCGTCGTCCACCGCTAGAATGCGCCAGCGCAGTAGTAACTCCGAGTAAGACACACAAAACATTCACCACCGAATACACCGAGAAAAAGAGAGGACGCCGAGTATCGCGATGAAGTGATCTGGAGCCAGCGAAAGTTCTCATCTGTAGTATGACAGCCGGAATTGCGGCGGAATCGAAACAGCCTTAGACTCTCTGTTCCGGCGGGCAGAGTCTACGCGCTCCTCTGTGTTGCCTCATTTTCCTCGGTGATACAGGAAAAGTTTCTTGACTAGAGATTTGCGCGACTTACTATATTCTACTGTGAAACTTACGAGTATAGCATTCGCTGCGTTGCGAGCGGTTGACACACTAAAGGCGGAGCGGGAGATCTGATGAAAGTAGAAGACATCAAGCTGTATTACGGCTACAACGAATGGGCCAACAATCGCATTTTGGCGGCGGCGGAGCAGGTGTCGCCCACGCAGCTGACAAGCCCGAATGCCCTGGGCTGGGGCGATTTGCGCGGCCTGCTGACCCATACGTTCAACGCCGAGCGGGGCTGGTTCAGCTCTCTCTTTGAGCGCGGCGATGGCGACTGGCTGGCGCCGGAGGACTTCGCCGATGTGGCGGCGCTGCGAGCGCGCTGGCGGGAGCAGAACGAGATTACGCGGCAGTGCCTGGATACGCTGGGCGACGCCGATCTGACGCGGGTCCACGGCCGCGAACGAAATGGCGTGAGGCGTGAGCTGATGTTGTGGCAGGCGCTGGTGCATGTGGTCAACCACGGCACGCAGCACCGCAGCGAATGCGCCGCCCTGCTGACCGGCCTGGGCAATTCGCCGGGCGATATGGATTTGACACTGTATCTGAATGACGCCGGCATAAGCTCAAGCGGGCTGGACGACGCGCGCCGCGCCGACATGGAATTGCTGTTCCGCTATAACGATTGGGCCAACGGGCGCATCCTGGCGACGGCCGAACGGGTGACTGCGGAAGAATTTGCGCAGCCCAACGACTTCGGTTGGGGCAGCTTGAACGGCGCCCTGGTTCATCTCATGGATGCCGAGTACGCCTGGCGCGTCCTGCTCAAAGACGGCGAGCAGGTTGAGTGGCTGAAGACTGAAGACTTCCCCGATGTGGCGGCGATTCGGGCGCGCTGGGCGCAAGAGCGGGAGGCCTTTTGGCAGTATCTGGAGGGCTTGAGCAGCGACGATCTGAGCGCGACCATCAGCTACGAGGGCGATACCATACGTTACCGCGCGCTCTGGCACTGCCTGGCGCATGTGGTGAATCACGCGACGCAGCATCGGGCCGAGTGCGCGGCGCTGCTGACCGGCTTCGGGCATTCGCCGGGCAATCTGGACTTCACTGTGTTTTTGTCGGAAAACTAGCGCGGGATTGCGCGCTGCTAGGTCTCGTCATCGGTGTCGGAACGTCGATTTCGCTTGCGAAGCAGTTGATCACCCAGGTTGACAACGACTTTATCTTGCAGCTGGAACTCCGGCTCAAGCGCGTCGCGTCCACGGGTTGACTTGGGCGGCGGCGGGACGAAGGGCTGCGGGTCGGGGCGAGGTCGCGGGCGCGGACGGAAGGTAATGCCGTCGCCGTAGCCGGTGGTCTGGCGGCTGCGGCCGCGGGCGCTGAATAGCGCTTGCATCTGCTGCGAGCGCGTCTGGTCGCCCGCTCGTCCACTCAAAAAGGCGCGCAGGCGCATCAAGTCGCTGCGGGTGATAATCAGGCGGCGGATGGCGATATCCAGCGGCAGCAGAAGCAGCGCCAGCAGAACCAGACTAGCCCAGATATCGGTGGCGGCCTGGCGCTCGCCCAGATCATGCGTGAAGACCGCTTCGGGCTGGCCGGCCAGATCGCGCCCTCCGGTGATATCGGCGATTTCAGCCAGCAGACGGTCGTCTTGCGGGCGCGGGATATACTCCGGCGAATACGACATCACCCAACCGTTTAGGTCGCTGAGCTGCGTCGCTTCCTCGCCCAGCTGCGCCTCGCCACTGACGGTGAGGAAGTAGGCGCCTTCGTTCTGCGGCGCGAAGCTGGACTCATAGCGACCGGGCGCGGTCTGCTGCAGCGGAACGCGCAGGCTGTCCCCGGCCGGATTCAGGACGGCGCTGCTGAGCGACAAGCCGTCGAGGAATTGGCCGTTGTCGTCGCGGGCGTCGACCACGATGCGGGCGCGGTCGTTCTGCAGCAGCACGCGCGTTTCCAGGTTTTTGTTGGCGCCGGCGTTTATGCTCCAGGCCACTGCCTGGCCCCAGAAGCGCGAAAAATCCGGCCAGGTGACCCATTCATTGGCCCAGCGCGCGCTGGCGTCAGAGGTCCAGGCCACCACCCGCCCCAAGCCATATTGCCAGGCAGCCAGGATGGGATCGGCGTAGGGTTCGGGCCCGCTGAGAATGCGTTGGGCGGCGACTTTGGGCGTGGCCGCGACGTAACCGCGCAGGGGCGGCAGCGCGGTGACGCCGTCGATGATGGCGCTGCTGCCGCTGACGCGCGGCGTGAAGGCTTCCTCCACGATGTAGGAGCGGGACGCCAGCACCGTCTCTTGGGCGAAGATCAGCGGAATCTGCTCGACATCGGCCACGGCGTAATAATTGCCGCCGCCGGCTTCGGCCATGGGTTGCAGGACGGCGCCGGGGCTGCGCCCGATCGCGATAGCCGAGAGGGTGACATCGTGCTGGGTGTACAGCGACTCGCTAAGTTCGACCAGTCCGCGCGGGCTGGCGCCGCCGTCGGTCAGCAGGATCAGGTGTTTCAGCTGCGACGGCTCCTGGATGATATCGCGCTCGACCAGGCGCAGGCCGGCCAGAATGTCAGTGCCGCCGCCGGAACGTATGGTGTTGGTCATGGCGGTCAGCGCCTGGGCGTCGTTGACCGGCTGGAAGGGCACGACCCAGGCGCCGCCGGTATCGAAGGTGCCGATAGCCACCCGGTCGGAGGGTTGCAGCAGTTCAAGCGAGAGCACAATGGCGCGTTTGGCCAGCTCGAGGTTGGGCACGCCGCTGCGGCCGATCTGCCCCATACTGCCGGAGCGGTCGATCAGGTAGGCGATGGTGAGCTGCGGCAGACGCTTCTGATCCTTGATCTGCATCTCGACCGGCAGCGCGCGCTCCAGCGGCGTCTGGTAATAGCCGCCCGGCGCGTAGCTTTGCGGTCCGCCGATCATGACCAGGCCGCCGCCGATGTCGCTGACGTATTGATCGAGCAGAGTCATCTGCGCCCGGCCCAGCTCGGTAGCCGGCACGTTCGCCAGGATGACGCTCTTGTAATGCGCCAGACCGGCCATGTTGACCGGCAAGTCTTCCGGCTCGCTGACATCCACCAGGATGCCGGCTTGCTGCAGCGCCGGCAGCAGAAATTGCGTTTCCGAGTCGTCGCCGCTGACCAGCAGCACGCGCGCGGGCCCGATGACCTGGCTGAAAGCGCCCAGCTGATTGTTCTGATTGAAGTTGTCATTTTCGCCGGGGACGACGATTTGGGCGGTGAAATCAAGGAAGCCGCTTTTTTCGCCGGCTTGCGTCAGGCTGAAGCGGGTGTCGCCGGGTTGCAGCTGCAGGGCTTCCTCGTGGATCAGGCGCCCGCCCGAGAAGATGAGCAGGGTCGCCGGCGTGGCGCTTTCGGACTGGATGCCGACGGCGATATCGAAGCTCTGATTTTCAGCCACGCGGCCCGGCGCGTCAATGGCGGTGATGCGGACATCAGGGGCCGGCGCTCGGAATATCGGGACGTAGCTAATTTCAACGCCCGAGACAGCGGCCCGCTGCGCCCGCGCGATGGCGTCGCCACCGGTGGCCTGGCCGTCGCTGAGCACGACGATGCGGCGGGAGGCGTCGGCGGGGAACATCGAGAGCGCGGTCTGAATGGCGTTGGCGATGTCCGTGCCGGTCGTCCGCGGGATGGCGGCAAAGTTTTCGATCTCGCCCACCGGGCTGAAATCCGTTTCCGGCACGGCGTTGTCACCGAAGAGCAGCGCGGCCCATTCGTCATCCGGCTGCTTGTCGGCGATAGCCTCCCGGATGTATTCCAGCTGACGGTCTTCGCTGTCGCTGCCCATACTGTCGGAAGCGTCCACCAGGAAGACCACGGCCAGACGATCGACGGCTTGCACGTTTTGCAGCCCGGCCAGCGCCAGAATCAGCAAGAGCATGATGACGGTTCGCAACAGCAGGCTGCTGATGTCGCGGCGGCGGCGGAAGGCATGGCGCGGGAAGCCGACGAACCAAACAAGCGGCAAAACGAGGAGCAGAATCAATGCGACATGGGGCGCGGCGAGCTGCATCGTTAATCCCGTTCGATTCAAGGGCTGCTGCAATCGCGCAGGGAAAAACGCGATTCGCTTGGTACGCCAATTGTAACGACCGGGCGGGCAGCTTTACAGGGTAATCAACTTCCGCCTCATCTAAACGCGGAAGCGTGACGCCGTTCAGCGATATGGTGTCTTGTGCGAAAACAATAAAGAACAGACAAATGAGTTAACAGATTTGCACATCAGTATCGGAAAATATATCAATATTTCATGTTGACCCTATACAATCCTACATAATTCTGCGCTATTGGTAGACTACAATGCAGATTGAGAGTAGAATCCATATATGGAGTGGCGCGCGGCGGCCGCGCGGTTTTGAGGTAAGGGGGGAGTTAATGTCCGAGTATGATAGACAGGTACATTTGACAGAGTCATTTGACGATGATGTCGGTACTTACGCGGATGACGGACCGGATGTTATCAAGGTGTCGGCGCGTTCGCGGTCGACGGCGGTGGCTGGCGCCATTGCCGGCGTCATGCGGCAGCACAACTATGCCGAGGTGCAAGCCATCGGCGCCGGCGCGGTGAATCAGGCGGTGAAAGCCCTGGCGATCGCTCGCGGTTATCTTGAGCGGGATGAGATCGATATCGTGACGACGCCCTATTTCACTGAAGTTGATATTGACGGCCAGGAGCGAACGGCTGTCCGCTTCCGCGTGGAACCACGTCCGGCATAATTTCAACTCGGCCCGACGCGGGTCAACATATCAGTACAATTCGCTACTTGAAGACGGATACACACTATCCGTTTTTTTGCATATTCGCGGCTTGCGCGCTGCTGATATAATTCACGCGCTTTCAATACTCGACATTCGACAGGAGAGATTTCGTGGCCGATTTAACCAGGCTCGCAATTGACACCATCCGCACGCTAGCGATGGACGCGGTGCAAAAGGCCAACAGCGGCCACCCCGGCCTGCCAATGGGCGCTGCGCCAATGGCCTACGCCCTTTGGA
>CAZWCV010000030.1:0-13493 GCA_964632725.1 uncultured Anaerolineaceae bacterium | reverse complement strand
GCTTCAACCCGCGCAACCCGGCCTGGCCCAATCGCGACCGCTTCGTGCTGAGCGCCGGGCACGGCTCCATGCTCTTGTATGCGCTGCTCTATCTGACCGGCTATGACGTGACGCTGGACGACATCAAGAACTTCCGCCAATGGGGCAGCAATACCGCCGGCCATCCCGAATACGGCGATACGCCCGGCGTGGAGACCACCACCGGCCCACTGGGCCAGGGCGCGGCCACAGCCGTCGGCATGGCGCTGGCCGAGGCTTATCTGGCCCGCTATTTCAATCGCGACGGACACGAGATAGTCGACCACTATACCTACGTCCTGGTCAGCGATGGCGACCTGATGGAAGGCGTCTGCCTGGAGGCGGCTGCCCTGGCCGGCCATTGGGGACTGGGCAAGCTGGTCTTTCTCTACGACGACAACGAAGTGACGCTGGATGGCGCAGCCGATATGACTTTCACCGAAGATATCGCGCGGCGCTTCGAGGCGAAGGGCTGGCATGTCAGCCGCGTCGCCGACGGCGCCGACGTCAGCGCCGTGAACGCGGCCATCATTGAAGCCAAAGCAGTCGCCGGCCAGCCCAGCCTCATCGCCGCGCGCAATATCATCGGCTACGGCAGCCCCAACAAGCAGGGCACCAGCGCCGCGCACGGCAGCCCCCTGGGCGAAGACGAGGTCAAACTGGCGAAAGAAAACCTGGGCTGGAGCACGACCGACAGCTTCTTCGTGCCCGGCGAGGCCCTGGAGCATTTCCGAGGCGCGGTTGAAGCCGGCGCGGCCGCTGAGAAAGAATGGCAGAGCCGTTTCGGGGCTTGGCGCGCGGCTTTTCCGGAGTTGGCGCTGGAGTGGGATCGGGCGCTGGCGGGCGAATTCTCGGCGGGCTGGCGCGAGGCTCTGCCCAGCTGGGAGGCGGGCGAATCACTGGCGACCCGCAGCGCCGGCGGGGAAGCCCTGAACGCCCTGTCCGCCCATGCGCCCACCATGATCGGCGGCGATGCCGACTTGGCCGGCAGCACGCGCACCTTGATCAAAGGCGCGGCCAACACCGGGCCCGGGCGAGGCGCAGAGCGCAACTTGCGCTTTGGCGTCCGCGAGCACGGCATGGGCGCAATCGTCAATGGCATGGCGCTGCATGGCGGCATCGTCAAGCCCTACAGCGCCACATTTTTCACCTTCAGCGATTATATGCGGCCGGCCATGCGCCTGGGCGCGCTGATGGACATCCCCGCCGTCTACGTCTTCACGCACGATAGCATCGGCCTGGGCGAAGACGGACCGACTCATCAGCCGGTCGAACATCTGATGTCGCTGCGGCTTATGCCCAATCTGCACGTTTTTCGTCCCGGCGACGCCACCGAAACCGCCGGCGCCTGGGCCGCCATCGCCGAGCTGGATCACCCGGCCGCCATCGTGCTCAGCCGGCAGAATTTGCCCGTTTTCGCAGGCAACGACGCCGGCATCCACGAGGGGGTGGCGCGCGGCGCCTACGTGCTGTCCGAGCACGAGAGCGGCGATATTGACGCCATCATCATGGCCAGCGGCAGCGAAGTTTCGATCGCGCTGGACGCAGCCGGTCTGCTGGAAGAGGCCGATATCCGCGTGCGGGTGGTGTCGATGCCCTGCTGGGAACTCTTCGAAGCGCAGTCCGACGAGTACAAAGCGAAGGTGTTGCCAGGTGAAGTGAAGGCGCGCGTCAGCATTGAGGCGGGCGCGACCCTGGGCTGGCGCCGCTATCTGGGCGAGGAAGGCATCGCCGTCGGCGTGGATCGCTTCGGCGCCAGCGCGCCTTATCAGCAGATTTACCAGGCTTATGGCTTGACGCCGGGGCATGTCGCCGACGCCGTCAACTCGCTGCTGGACGACTGAAAACGCTTGAGACGATCATGCCGCTGACGACCTTCATAGTCCTGCCAACATACAACGAAAGCGAGAATATCGTGCGGCTGGCGCCGGCGCTATTTGATTTGGGCTTGGCGGATCTGCATGTGCTGGTCGTCGACGACAACTCGCCGGACGGCACCGGTCAGATCGTCGAAACCCTGGCGGCGCAGGCCGAGTACGCGGGACGGCTGCATCTGCTGCGCCGGCCGGAGAAGCAGGGCCTGGCGCCGGCTTACATCGAGGGCTTCACCAAGGCGCTGTCGCTGGGCGCGGACTACGTGATTCAGATGGACGCCGATCTTTCCCACCAGCCCAAGTACATCCCGGCGCTGCTGCGGCAAGCGCGCGACTACGACATCGTGATCGGTTCGCGTTACGCCGACGGCGGCAGCGTCGACGAGGGTTGGGGCCCATTGCGCAAGCTGCTGAGCTGGTGGGCCAACCGCGTGTACACCCCGACTATTCTGCGCATCCCCATCCGCGACGCCACCGGCGGTTTTCGCATCTACCGCCGCGACGCCTTGATCGGCATGGACATGGGTCGCGTCAAAGCCAACGGCTATGTCTTCATGGTGGAGATGATCTACGTGGCGTATCGGCTGGGTTACCGCATCGGCGAGATCCCGATTCACTTCCCCGACCGGCAGCATGGCGCATCAAAGATGTCCAGCGCCATCGCTCTGGAGGCGGCGCTGCGGGTATGGCAAATAAAGTTGCGCCACCGGCGGCTGCGGCCGGCGGCGAGCGGAAGCTAAGGTCAATCCCCCGGCCCCCTCCACGGCAGGCCAGGGAAGGGGAGCCAAGGCCGCGCGGATATTCAAGTTGGGGCTGAGTTTCGCAAGGCCATGGGGGCGAGACTGGACAAACAGATCGCAGATTGAGTAGCAGCAGGGCAATACGATTCATGCCTTACAGGCTGTCGGCCGCCCAGAGCAATCCCCGCCGCACAATCTCGCGCGCTTCCGGCACATCAAAATCGCCAATGACGTGCCCCAGCGAGCTATAGAAGATCTTTCCCTTGCCGTAGTGGCGCGTCCAGACCACCGGCATGACCGTGCCCTCGATCCAGGGCGCGTGCTCGCCGCTGAAGGTCGTGGTGGCCAGCACCTTGTTGGAGGGGTCGGTGTGCAGGTAGTACTGCTCGGAGCGCATGTCGAAGTCGCTGATGCCGGCCGTGACGGGATGCTGCTGGTCGTTGACGTTGACGCGATAGTCGATGATATTGCCCGGATGCGCCACCCATTGCCCGCCGACCATGAATTGGTATTCCGTGTTTTGGCGGAAGGCGTCGGCCATGCCGCCGTGCCAGCCGCCGACGCTCACGCCGCGCTCGCGGACGGCGTCGAGCAAGCCGTATTCCTGCTCGCGGGTGATGCTGCTCATGGTGTAGACGGGTATCACCATGTCGACCGCGCCCATGAGATCGGCATCAAGGAAGCTGTCCAGAGTCTGCGACAAGGTGACGTTCAGCCCGGCCGCTTCCAGCAGACCGGCGAATAAATGCGACGTCTGCGTTGGGTCGTGGCCGTCCCAGCCGCCGTAGACGATCAGTACGTTTTTGCTCATGCCAAGCCTGCTTTCCGTCAGAATAAATTGTGATGACGCTACTATACCCACTATCGCAAATCGATAACAGTCGCCAGCGGGCCGCGGTGGATGATTGGCGAGCGCAATTCAAGCGGCGGTGATCTCGGCGCCAGTGGGCGAGGCAAGGCGCGCCCCTTAAGACGGTTGCTGACGTTAGTTAATTCAGCCGCGCCTAGGTGAAGTCCAGGGTCATGCTGAATATGGTATTGCCCGAGGCGATGTAGAGGATGTTCTGCTCGGGCCAGGCCACAACCGCCGACAGCAATTCGAGCTTATGCTGGTCGAAGGCCTGGTAGCTGTCCATAAAGGTGCCGGCGGCCGTGGTTTCGAAGACAGTACGGGCGCCGCGGCTGATGAGGAAGAAGCCGGGCGCGAAGGGGCTGTCGTTGAGGAAGAAGCCCTCGGTCAGCACGATGCCGGGCTCGCTGCCCTCGTTGAAGCCGCTGAAAGTGAAGGACACCTCGCTGCCGCCGAAATAGCGTTTCATGACGCCGTCGCGATAGAGCAGATAGAGGTGCCCGTCGCCGGCGATGGTAAAGTCGGCGACATTGCGCAAGTTGGGGCGGGCGCTGCCGGCGAAATACTCGCGCGGGGCGCTGACATAGGCGCCGCCGGAGGGGTCATAGCGCCAGATTTGGCCCTCTTCGCTGTCGAGGATATAGAGCTTGCGATCCCAAATTGTCATGGCTGCGGGCTGCTTCCAGCTTAAGGACTCCAGAATGCGCTGGGCGTCGCAGGTGAAGACGAATTGCGGCGCGCAACGCAGCAGCGTGCCGTTGGCGTCGAGCATGGCGATGTCGCCGGAGTGGTCGTCAAAGGCGATGTCGGTGATCTGCCCGATGGTGATGCCCTGGTGGGTCGCGCCCAGGCGCATCTTGGCGACCGGCTCGTCCTGGATGGCTTCGCGCCCGTTATCCGCCAGTTTGATGTGGTAGACCTGGTCGTTGCGGCCGTCAAGCGCGTAGAGGTCGGTGCCTTGTATGCGCAGACGGCTGATGCTTGCGTCTTCAAAGTTGATCAGCGGGATGGCTTCGCGGCGTTTGACATTGTTGATGGTGTCGATCAGTTCCTGCGCTTCGCCGCGCATCTCGGTGACGGAGGGGTCGCCGGGGCGCATGTCGTCGCAGGCGTCAGCGATTTGTATGGTGGCGTTCCAGGCCGAGGTGACGCTGCGGCGGTTGCCGGCGTCGATGGAGCGCGCCAGCCGCGCCGTCTCCTGCAATCGCCCCAGGCATTGCTCGAATTCGGTCTCGCCCAGGTTCGACACCCAGGACAGCACGACGATGCTGACGATAATGAGCGGGATCAGCAGCACGGTGAGGAAAAGCGTGCCGGAAGAAGCGCGGCGGGATGCGGCCGTGGCCGGCAGCGGGAAAATGCGCTGAAGTAATTCGCCCAGGAAGAGCAGCACGCCGGCGACGCGCCCGGCCAGCCGCGCCAGCCCCCAGCGCAGGATGGACCCCAGGTCGCCGCGCCGCGGCAGCTGCCACTGCGTTGCGTCCGCATCCAGCTCCAGGCGCGCTTCTTTCAGGCGCAGGCTAATCTCGTGCGAAGATTCGCCCGGCGCCGCCAGGATGGGCCCGTCATATTCGGGCGGCACCAGCTCCACCAGCATGAGTTGGCTCTGTATCTTGATCGTGCGGCGCAGGCTGGCCAGCACCTTTTCAATGTCGTTTTCCAGCATGACGCTGGTGAGGCGGTCGCTGGGAATATCGGCCAGGTTGCCGTCGGATAGCACCAGGCGGCTGCCGGCATTGACGCCGTAACGCACCATCGAAATCTCCGGCTCGGGCAAGAGGCCCAGGGGCACGCTGAAAAGCGGCTCGTCATCCGAGAGGTCTTCGGGGAAGGTCAGCGTCAGGCCGGCGGTCTGCAAGACCGAGATGACCGGGCCCACGCGGGCGACGTACATATCGTCTTCGTGCAGGACGGCGGCGATCATGCTGGTTTCGAATTGCTGTCCGCCGCTTTCCGCATGTTCCAGATTGTGTTCGTAGAGGTTGCGGTTGACGAGCTGGAACATGGTGCGCAGGGCGATGGTGACGCTGCCGCTGATGTCGAAGTAGCGCTCGGCCGCCAACTGCGCCAACTGCTGATAGAAGGTGGTCGGCGCGATGACCCCGGAAGGCGCGATCAGGATGAAGAGCGTATCGCCTTCGCGGCCGGCGGCTGCCGATGGCGGCGCCACTTCAACCAGGGAGCCCGGCGGGTTGACGTTGATGACGCGCCCGCCGACGATATAAAGATGCCCGACCAGGGCTTCCAACTCAAACGCCATGCCACACCATAGGGCTTGACCCAACAATAATCTCGATTTTACTTGAATGGCGATTCGGCGCTAGCGATGTATGCGCCTACCTGTGGTGAGAATTGGCGCGCATGCCACGACTTGGCTCATAGAAAATATCGAATCCAATAATGCGACTATCGGTAGGGGCGCGCCAAGGCTCGCCCCTACACACTTACGATTATTTTGGCCACTTGCTTTCTTACTGTAAAAGCTTTCATTGCTTGCTTGGAACTACTTCTGTTTCCGGGCAACGGCCCCGGCGCCGTCTGACAAAGTTTTGTATTTCGCCGCTTTAACCTTACAATGAGACAAGAGGCGACGGAAAGGAGCAGCAGCTATGGCAACGACGAGACGTGCCGGTCAACTCATGCGGAGAGCCGCCAGCGAACGGGCCGCAGCGGACTCGCCGGCGCCTGACCTGCGCCTGGACTGGGCCATCGCGCTGATCTCTTGCGTGATCGTATTTGGCTTGTTCATAGACGGCTGGGCGCACAATCACGACCGGGTCGATGAAAGCTTCTTCACGCCCTGGCACGCCCTGCTCTATGGCGCGGTTGGCATTTCCGGCCTGGCGCTGGTGCTCACCCATTTCCGCAATGTGGGGCGCGGCTACCGCTGGACCAGCGCCCTGCCCGCCGGCTACGCGCTCTCGCTGATTGGCTTCTTCGCCTTTTGCGCCGGTGGCGTCGCCGATCTGTTTTGGCATGAAGCCTTTGGCCTTGAAGAGAACCTTGAGGCGCTGATCAGCCCATCCCACCTCTTCCTCGCCTTTACCGGCCTGCTCATCATGACCGGTCCGATAAGGGCCATGTGGCGGCGCCAGGATACCGAGCAGAGCTGGCGCGGGCTGCTGCCGGCGATTTTGTCTTTCATCTGCATCACATCGGTATTCACCTTCTTCACTACCTTCGCGGCCGTCACCGGCGAGTTGATTGCGCTGGCCGGCGCCAGACCCGAAGACCACACCTTGACGGATGTCTACGGGATTGTATCGTTGGTGGTTCACGCCAATATCTTGCTGGCCGTGGTGCTATTCATGGCGCGGCGCTGGCGGCTGCCCTTCGGCGCTGTGACGCTGCTCTTCGTCGTCAATATCCTGTTGATGACCTGGATGCACGTGAACGAAACCGGCGAATTCATCTTCGCTATCGGGGCCGGGGCGGCGGGATTGCTGGGCGACTGGCTGCTGCGGCGTCACGCGCTCGACGAGGCGGGCGGCTTCAGATTCTTCGCCTTCATCCTGCCTTTCGCCTACAGCCTGGGCGCCCTGCTCATGACGCAGATTCTGGGAACCAGCGTTTGGGGGCTGGGCGGCTTGTGGTGGGAGATACACATGTGGCTGGGCGTACCGGTATTGGCCGGCGCCTGCGGCTACGGCTTGAGCATGCTGATGCGCCAACCGCAAACTAAATGAGTGACTGCTCGATGACTGACATCCGCTGCCGACTCGTTGTCCTGGTCTTCATCATCGCGCTCGCCGGCTGTCGTCAGCAGGGGCTAAGTTCGGCTGATCTGCGGCTGGAATTGACGGCCAGCGACATGCGAGTCGGCGAGACCACCTTGCTCCTGCGCGTCACAGACGGCGACGGGACGCTCATAAGCGATCCCGGCGCGCTGAGTGTACGCGGCGACATGGATCATGCCGGCATGGCGCCGGTGCTGGCCGAGGCGGACAGCGCGGCAGATGGCGTCTTCAGCCTGCCCTTCGAATGGACCATGGGCGGCGGTTGGATCGTCGAAGCGACCTTGACCCGGCCCAACGGCGATGTCGCCCGCGAGACCTTTTCGTTCGAGATCCACAGCGAGGCGGCGGACGTCGACTCGATGGACATGGAGCACGACGAGATGCCTGAAATGGACCACAGCGATATGTCGGATGTGGACCACAGCGCGACGCCGGGCGAATCCAGCGCGGCTTACTTGCGCATCCACAACAGCGGCGCCGCCGACGTGACGATAATCGCCGCGTCTAGCGCCGCCGCCGCTGAAGTCGCCATTCATCGCACAGTGCTTCAAGGCGAAATGGCGCGCATGGAAGCCGTCGACAGCTTGCTGATTCCAGCGGGCGAGGCGGTCGATCTGGCGCCGGGCGGCACGCACCTCATGCTGATTGAGCTGACTGCCGATCTGCCGCCGGGCGGCGCGCTGACGCTGCGACTGGAGAGCGATTCGGGCGACCATTACGACCTGGATGTCCCGGTGATGAATATGCTGATGGGCGAGCCGGACGACGCGGTCGCCATCGGCGATCTGGTCTTCAGCCGCCGCTGGGCGCGCCCGGCGCAAGCCCCCGGCATGAATATGCGCGCCACGCCATCGGGTTAAATCATGGCGACAATTCGAAGAGCCAGGAACGACGAGCGCGAGGCGGACTGGCTTCAAGCCGGCTTTGACGACCACATGGGCTGGACCAAGCCGCCCGGTTACTTCGCCGATTTGCTGCATCTACAAGCGCGCGGCGAGCTGGCGCTGCTGCTGGCGCTGGATGATTCCACCTACTTGGGCCACTGCAAGGTAGTCTGGCGCAGCGATTATCCCGGTTTCCGCGAGCGCGGCATACCCGAGACGCAGGATTTGAATGTGCGCCCCGATTGTCGCCGCCGCGGCGTTGGCGGCGCGCTGCTTGACGAAGCCGAGCGGCTGATTGCAGCACGCTCCGGGATGGCCGGTATTGGCTTTGGGTTATATGCAGACTACGGCGCGGCGCAGCGCCTCTATATCAAGCGCGGCTACCTGCCCGACGGGCGTGGACTGCACTACGGTCGGCGCCCGGTGGTGGCCGGCGAGACGTATCGCATGGATGATGATCTGGCGCTGTATCTGGTAAAGCGCCTGCGAGCGGAAAGGCGCTAGAGCGAGTTCGTCAGCCAGCGCATGAGACGCAACTCGCGCGCGCCCGCCGGTAGCAGCGCCAGCAGGGCCTGCCCTTCGGCCGCGTCCAGCGGGCGCAGCAGCAGCAGCACCGTCACGTATAGCAGTCCGCTCGCCACGACAGCCGGCAGGGTCTGCCCCAGAAAGACCAGCGCCGCCAGCATGGCGCCCAGCGCGACCAGAGGCCGCCACAGGAGCGCTCGCACTTTCACCGCCGGGATATGCCGGCGCGCCAGCCAGATGAAGGGTGTGAAAAGCGCCAGCTCGGAGGCGATGGTGGCGATGGCGGCCGCTTGAAAGCCGTAGCGCGGAATGAAGATCAGGTTGGCGGCGATATTGAAGCAGACGGCGAAGGCGAAGGCGCGCGTGATGATGCGCTGCAAGCCGAGGGCGATCAGGGCATACTGCGTCAGGCTGTTCATCCAGCCGATGGGAATGCTCCAGATCATCAGCTGCAGGGCGATGACACCTTGCGGCAGGTAACGCGGGCCGGCCAGAATCAGCGTCAGCGGCTCGGCCAGCGCGGTGAAGGCTACCGCCAGCGGCAGCGTCAAGGCGAAGAGCAGCTTGATTCCGAAGCGGAAGCTGCGGCTCAGGGCGGCGCGGTCGTCCCGGGCCTGGCGCGAAATCACCGGGAATAGCGCCTGCGTGAAAAATGCCGGCACGATATTAACCGCCAGCAGCCACTTGTAGGCGGTGCTGTATTGGGCCACGGTCGCTGCGCCCTTCAGCGCCTGCAAGATGACGATATCCACCTGGAAGAAGATGGTGGCCAGGAAGTGGTTGAGCATCAGCGGCAGGCTCTCGCCCGCCATGCGGCGGATGAGCGTAAGATCGGGCAGGCGCGCGCCGAGCGGGCCAATCAGCCGCCGTCCTGTCCAAAGCAGGACCAGCAGCGTCAGCACATTGTTGAAGATGCTGACGGCTGCCAGGCCGACGATGCCGTGGCCGAGCAGCAGGACGATGACGCCGAAGACGGCCTTGTTCATGGTGGTGATGGTGGCGATGGCGGCCGGTTTTTCGGCTTGCTCGTTGGCGTAAAAGAGGGAGGTCATGCCCTTGGACAAGCTGGCCGGGAAGAGGCCGATGTAGAGCAGACCGATGGCCAGCAGGCCTTCGCCACCGATGGCCTGGGCGCCGGAGCCGCTCCAGAGCAGCAGCACGCCGGCCAGCAGCGGCGCGCCCGCCAGGCTCAGCAGCAGGCGAAAGAATGAGGTGTTGTAGAGATAGCGGCCGGCCCGTCCGCGCTGCTGCGAGACTTCGCGCACCAGCAGCAGGTCCAGGCCGAAGTTGGTGAAAATGTCGAAGGCGACGAAGAGTACGACAGCGAAGTTGTAAATGCCCACTTCCATCGGCAGCAGCAGGCGATACATGACGATTGCGAAGACCAGGTCGATGCCGCGATTGAAGAGGTTGAGGATGATGGGGGCGATGCTGTTGCGGGCGACCCTGGCCAGGCCGGACGAGGCTTCCGTGTTCAAGCCGATATAAGCGCGCCAAAACCAGCCGCCCAGCAAGAATACGATCAGCGCGACGCTAATGGACGACGTGAACATACCCAGCTGGACGCTGGCCGGGCTGTAGACCAGCCGCACCGTCCAGTCGCCCGCGGGCAGCTCGACGCCCTGGAAATTCGCCAACACCAGCCGCACCGCCGCGCCAAACTCTGTGTCTTCGCCGCGGCCCCAGGGGCGGACGAAGGCGCGCCAGCCGGGCGCGTAGCTCTCGCTGATGACCAGCCAACTGGCGCTATCCAGGCTGACATCGATGAATTTCTCGCGGCCGCTATCGCGGGTGATTTCAGCGGATTGATAACGCGGCACGCGCAAGCCGCCGGCGGCCATGTCCAGCTCGGCGAATTTGAATCCGCCGCCGACTTCCGCCAGCCAGCGCGGGTCCCAGTCGGCTATGTCGATGGCGAAGGCGCGCGGCAGGGCATTGCTGTTCTCCCAGATCGCCACTTCCTGGCGATAGATATCCTTCCAGCCGGGCAGGCGCATTTCGAAGTCGGGCGCGGTCAGCACATAACGCAGGTTAAACAGGTTGAGCAAGTCCGAAGCCAAGGTGTTTTGGTAGTTGCTGTGATTGAATTCGGGCGCGGTGTGCAGGGGCGCGATCTGGTTGAAGTCGAGGCGGGGCTGCGGCTGCAGCGCGCGCATAGCGGCGACGTAGCCGGCCGGGATGATGCTGTCGTAGCCGCGGATGTCGTCCAGGCCGTATTGCAAGCCGGTATTGGGCTGCAAGATGGCGGGGTCGCCGTGGCGCTCCAGGCTGGTCACGCGGAAATGCCCGCCCTGCCCCTCCAGGAACTCGACAGCCGGCGGCGTGAAATCCAGCAGCGCCGGATCGCTCGCCGGATTAAAGCCGTAGGAGGCGACGAGCAGGTCGAGCGCGGTCAGCAGGAGCGCCAGCGCCGTCCAGCGTACCGAGCGCGCGCGCGCCGCCCACAAGAAAATTGCGCCGCTGAGCAGGAGCAGCAGCGCCAGCGCCATGATTTGCGGCAGCTGATAGCTGTAAAACATGCGCCCATCGGCGAAGGCGCGATCGGCCTGCGCCAGGCTCGTGACCAGGCGGTCGAAGATTGGCGCGAATTGTGCGAAATTGCTATGGACGAGGGCGATGCCGCCGGCCAGCGCCAGCCCGCCCGGCAGCAGCAACAGGCCCAGCAGCTGTGCCGGGCGCGACGCCGATGCGCCCTCTCGCCGCGAGAGCCGATGCATGCCGAGCCCGGCCAGGACAGCCACAGCCAGCGTCAACCCGTAGACCCAGCGGAAGGGTGTATTGAGCTGGTTCATGCCGGGCAGGCTGTAGAGCAGGCCGTAAGTTGGCAGCCCGAACATGAAGGACAGCGAGATTAGCGCCAGCAGAGCGAAAACCACGATTTGGGGCGCTTGCCGGCAGCGCCGCCGCATCCCGCTCAGCACGGCGTAGAGCGCCAGCGCCAGCGGCAGTATGCCCAGGTAGAGCGCGCCTTCGACGAAATTCTTTACGCCCCAGTCGATACGGCTGATGGCTTGGCCGCGGGCGTTGCGCAGGTCCGTGATCAAGGCGCCGCTGAAGGCGTCGGTGTAGCTGTGGTGGGCCGGGTTGCCGTAGACGTTGGGCAGCAGGAATTGCAGCAGATCGCGCGGGGCGTGAGCATAGCTCAAGACCGTGTCCAGGCTGGAGCGCTCGGCGCGCCAGTTGCCTCCAACGAATTCGTAGAGCGGGATCAGCTGCAGCGACGCCAGGCCCAACCCCAGCCCCAGCATCACCAGCAGCCAAAGCGCCGAGCTGAGCGCCCAGCGCATGGGCGGCCCCCCCGCAGCGCGCCAAGGGGCGACGACCTCCCAGAGCAGGCGGCAGGCAGCGTAATAACCAGCGATCAGCAGGGTATAGATACTGAGCTCGATATGGCCGGCGAGGATGTTAAATCCGATGGCCAGGCCGCCGATGACGACCCACTGCAGCGCCGTGCCCTGGAATATCCACAGGCTGCGCCGGCGCAGGATATTCTCGATCATCCACAAGATCAGCGGCAGCCAGACGGCCGCGGCCACGATCATGGGAAAGACGGCGTTGGCTATCAGAAAGCCCGACAGTTGATAGACGAGGCCGGCCAGGCCCGCCCCGGCGCGGTTGCTGCCCAGGGCGCGCAGATAGCCCGCCATGAACAGGCCGGCCAGCCACAAATTCAGCAAGATGAACCAGCCGTAAGCGGCGCTGAGCGGCATGACGTAATAGACGACGCTAAGCGGGTAAAGCGCGGAATGCTGGCCGGCGGCGAAAAAGGGAATGCCGGCGAACAGGTGCGGATTCCACAGTGGAATCTCGCCCTGGGCGATCTGCGCGCTGATGAAGCGCTTCCACTGGTAATTCTGCAGCACCATGTCGGAAAGCAGGTGATTGTGGGGCGTGGCCGGCGCCTGCGCCACCTCGCGATAAGCCGACCAGGGCAGGTGCTGATAGAGGTTTTCGGTCGGCAGCAGGCTGCGGTCGCCCAGGGTCTGCTGGTGGAACATCAACAGCGGCGCCAGCAGCAAGAAGACGACAAGCAGCAGGTCTGGCGCGGCGCGGCGGCGCAATTTTATCAGCATCGGTCTTGGTCGTTTCTGCGCCAGCTTCTACGCGTATGGGGAGCGGCCAGACATCTTCCTTTATACACAGAGGCGCTGATTTTGCCTAGTCGAGCCGAAAATCAACCCCACCCTCAGCTAACCACGGGCGGACGCGGTGTAGGGGCGAGTTCGTGCGCGGGCGACTTGATAAGTCGCCCCTACGCATTCCTCCAAGATTGCAGCTGACATTCAGCGTGTCCATCAGAAGAGATACTGATTAACTTGGCTGGCAAAGTCTTTCCTTCCGCACGCGCCGGGCCCTACACCCACAGCGCTGGCGGATATCCCAAATTGCGCCGGATATATCCCAAAAAACTTGCGATATATCCCTTGCGCGCCCGTCGAATCAACCTACAATTGAAGGCATCCGTGTGCCCTGAAGGCGCTCAAAAGCGCGAAAACGCAGGCCTTCACCTTCGACTTTCCGCGCGGGAACGCAGCAATTGAGCCCGGCACGGCCTGCGCAAGATTTTTCTCGTTCAAGCAGATTGGAATTGGCGCAGGCAATGGAAATCCTGGAAAAGCCCCCAAGGCAAATGAGTATGGCCGACAGCCTTTTCGACAACCGCTACCGCTACAACTACATCTACCCGCGTGGGCGTTCGGGCGAGACGCTGCGCGCTGTCGACACCAAGGCGGAAGAGCGCCCGGTGGTGATCAAGCGCCCCAACCCCAACGACGCCCCGCCAATCCGCGCTGGCCAGGAAGTCAGCATCATCAACGAACGCGACGCGCTGCAACGGCTTGCTGGGCACCCTCTGGTAACCGAAT
>CAZWCV010000029.1:23343-32307 GCA_964632725.1 uncultured Anaerolineaceae bacterium | reverse complement strand
TCGGTATAGCGACCGACGATTTCGCCGATTTCTTTGGCGGTATCGCCGTGGCTGATCTGCGTTGTCGTGCTGTCGATGAACTGGGCATGCCCGCCCAATTGCGCCATGCCCGCTTCAAAACTGATGCGCGTGCGCGTGCTGGTGAAGAAGAAGAGCAGCGCCAGCACTTTGTCGCGCAGCAAAGCGTGAGGCTCGCCAAGAGCGCGCTTGCGCTTCAAATCCCAGGCGACATCCAGCAGCGTCTCAATCTCTTCTTTCGTCCAGTCTTGTGTGCTGATGAGGTCACGGCCTCGCAGGTCCGTTTGCATCGCTCGCTCCTGTGCAGTTCCAACCTTGTTCGGTTAACTTCGGCGGGCGAGACAAGTCTCGCCCCTACAAATTCATTTCTTTGCCAGCGAGCCAACGGCGCGCCTTTTCAGCTCGTTCTGTCGTTAACGCGCGCCATTCAGCGTCTGCCGCAGAATCGCCGGGAAGAGCGCGTACCATTCGGTCGAGCGAACGACATCTTCCAGCGGCACCTGGTCCAGCACGGTATGGGCGTGAATCTCGTTGCCCGGCGCAAAGCCGATGCTGGGAATGCCGGCTTTGCCCGCCCAATAGATGCCGTTGGTTGAGAAATCCCACTTGCCGGTGTCGACCGCGCCATAGAGCACCTCGGCCGCCGCCAGGCCCGCCTTGACGATAGGTTCGTCTTCTTCGAAGGCCCAGGCCGGATAAATCTTGTCCAGCGGGAATACAAAGCCGGTATAGCTGGGTTCGTCATAGACCAGAATCTCGGCATGGATGTCATCGCGCCGGCCGATGATGGCTTGCAGCCGCTTCAACTCGGATTCGGGACTCTCGCCAAAAGTAATGCGGCGGTCGACATAAATCGTCGCTTCATCGGGCACGGCGTTGATGCTGGGCGTCTTGACTTCCATATCGGTGACGGTGATGCGCCCCTGGCCCAAGAAGTCATGATCGCCCAATTCGGGCTCGATGTGGCTGATGCGCTCGATGATTGGCAGCAGCTTGTAGATGGCGTTGTCGCCCAGGTAATTGCTGGCGGCGTGGGCGCTTTTGCCTTTGGCCACGATCTTGAACTCGACCCGCCCCTTGTGGCCGCGGTAGATTTGCATCTTGGTCGGCTCGCCAATGACGACGAAATCGGGTTTGACGCCCTCGGTCTGTACGAAGGCGTGCGGCGCCTGGCCGTCATTCCATTCTTCCATATTGCCAAAATAGAAGGCGGTGAAGCCGTCGAGCAAACCCAGGTCGCGGGCCAGGGCCAGGCCGTAGACCATGCCCGGCGTGCTGCCCTTCTCGTCGCAGGCGCCGCGGGCGTACAAGACGCCATTCTCGATCTTGCCCTGGAAGGGATCCCATTGCCATTCGTCGGGGTCGCCAATGCCCACCGTATCAATGTGGCTGTCGTATAGCAGGATGCGGTCGCCGTCGCCAATCCGCCCCACGATATTGCCCATTTTGTCCCAGAATACTTCGCCAAAGCCGAGCCTGGTCATCTCGGCGGCGATGCGTTCGCCGCAGTCGCGAATTTGGCTGTCCATGCTGGGAATGGCGCAGATTTCGCGCAGGAAGCTGACAATCGGCTGGCGCCGCTCTTCCACTTTATGCCGCAACTCTTGCAATTTAACGTGGTCTACCATGTCGATACCTATTGGTTACACCGTCCAAGCGTTTTGTACTTTAACCAAAAACGGCGAAAAATACAGACAATTCTACACAAAAAGATCTACTAATTTGAACTGCTCAACATTGACCAAGCCTTGATCGGTTAGCTTGAGCCTGGGGATCACCTCCAGGCCCATGAAACTCATGACCATGAAGGGGTCGCTCATGCGATTGCCCAGGTTATGCGCCGCCGCAATCATGCGGTCGTAACGCGCGCGCGCGTCTTCAATCGGCAAGTCGCTGAGCAGGCCGGCGATGGGCAGCGGCAAGGCGGCGAGCACATCGTCTCCGTCAGCCACAGCCAGGCCGCCGCCAATTTCCGCAATCGCCTTGACCGCCGCGCCCATACTGATATCGTCTACGCCGATTACCGCCAGATTATGATGGTCATGCGCCACCGTGCCGGCGATGGCGCCGCGCTTCAGGCCGAAGCCCTTGATGAAAGCCAGGCCCATGGCCCCGCTGGCGCGATGCCGCTCCAGCATGGCGAACTTCAGAATGTCGCGCTCCACATCGCTGACGGCGCTGTCCGCCACGATTTTGGCGGACTCCACCAAGTGTTCGGTCACCACTTGATCAGCGATCGTGCCGATGACGCGAATCGTTTCGCTGCGCGCCGGCAGCGCGAAATCCAGCGCTGTCGAGGACAAATTCACGGTGCTGCGCAGATCAAGGCGGCGCGGCTTGCCGGCTTGGGCGACCATTTCGCCCTTCTCGGCGACCAGGACGCCGCCCCGGTATACTTGCTCGGGCCTGAAATCGCGCAAGTCGTCGACGATGACCAGATCGGCGTATTTGCCCGGCGCGACCGCGCCATATTTCTTTAGTCCGAAGTGCCGGGCGGTGTTGCTGCTGCCCATGCGGATCGCCAGCAGCGGGTCGATGCCTTCGGAGACGGCGATGCGGATCATGTGGTCGATCGAGCCGTCGTCGAGCAGATCGGCCGGCATGCGGTCATCGGTGCAAAAGCAAATGGCGCCGTGATTGGCCGCCGTCACCAGCGGCAGCAGCGGCTTGAGATTGCGGGTCGTGGTGCCCTCGCGGATGAAGATGGTCAAGCCGAGGCGCAGCTTCTCGCGCGCTTCTTCGAGCGTGGTGCATTCGTGCTCGCTCTGCACGCCGGCGGCGACATAGGCGTTGAGCATGGCGCCGGTCATATCGGGCGCGTGCCCGTCCAGCGCCAGATGCTCAAACAAGGCGATCTTGTCCAGCATGCCTTCGTCGCCCAGCGCCACGCCGGGATAATTCATCAGTTCGGCCAGGCCCAGCACCCAGGGATGATTAAGCAGCTGCGCCAGGTCTTCGGCTTCCAGACGAGCGCCCGAGGTCTCCATGTCGGTGGCGGGCACGCAGCTGGACGCCATGACAAACATGTTTAGCGGACCGTGCTTGGCTTGTTCGAGCATATAGCGCATGCCTTCCAGGCCCAGCACATTGGCGATTTCGTGGGGATCCGTTATCACGGTGGTGACGCCATGCGGCAGCACGGCGCGCGCGAATTCCGCCGGCGTGACCAGACTGCTTTCGATATGCACGTGGGCGTCAATGAGGCCGGGAGCGACGTATTTGCCCGTCAAGTCCGCCTCATGCCGGCCGCTGTAGCCGGCGCCCAGCGCCACTACATGCCGGTCGTGGATAACGATATCCGTCGGGTAGATTTCGCCGCTGACGACATTGACCAGCTTGGCGCCCCGCAAAACCAGGTCGGCTGGAGTTTCGCCGCGAGCGGCCGCCAGCCGGTCTACGATTGACATGTTGCGCCCTCCCCCTCTCGGCTGCGGCGGATCAACCCGCGCCCCGAAGCAAGCCCGCCGAGAGCTGATTATGATTTTCCACAAGCGACGGGGCGTCCACCGTGCGCAGGCTGCCGTCTTCGACGACGATCTTGCCGTTGATAATAGACAAATCTACCGCAGGCGGCCGGCAGAAAACCAGCGCCGCCACGGGATCATGCAGCGCCCCGGCCAGGCTGATCTGGTCGAGCCGGAAAGCGACGATGTCGGCCGACATGCCCGCTGAGATCTGGCCGATGTCGTCGCGCCCGAGGACGCGCGCGCCACCCAAAGTCGCCATCTCAAGCGCCTCGCGGGCCGACAAGGCGGCTGGGTCGCCCAGCGCGCGCTGCAGCAGCATGGCTTGCCTCGCTTCGCCAAGCAAATGTCCGCTGTCGTTGGAGGCCGAGCCATCGACGCCCAGGCCGACTTTGACGCCCCTGTCCAGCATTTGCCGCACCGGCGCAATGCCGGAAGCCAGGCGCATGTTGGATGAGGGACAATGGCAGACGCCGGTCCCGGCGCGCGCGAACAAGTCGATCTCTTGCGCATTCAGCTGTACGCAGTGGGCATGCCAAACATCGTCCCCGACCCAGCCGACCGACTCGGCGTATTGCCCGGGGTCCATGGCGAAGCGTTCGCGACTGTAATTGACGTCTTTGACGTTCTCCGCCAGGTGTGTGTGCATATTGACGCCGTAGGCGCGCGCCAGAGCGGCCGATTCCCGCATCAGGTCGACGCTGACACTGAAAGGCGAGGCCGGCGCCACCACGATTTGCAGCATGGATTGCGGTTCCGGATCATGCCAGGTTTCGATCAGCCGCCGCGTATCGCGCAGAATATCGGCTTCGCGCTCGACCAGATGGTCGGGCGGCAGACCGCCGTCGCTCTCGCCCAGACTCATGGCGCCGCGCGAGGCGTGAAATCTGATGCCGGTTTCCTGCGCGGCGCGGATTTCGTCCTCAATCTGAACATCGTTGGGGAAGATATAGTGATGATCGCTGGCGGTCGTGCAGCCCGAGAGCAGCAATTCCGCCATGGCCAACTTGGCGGCGCTGTAGACATGTTCAGAGCGCAAAAGCGACCAAATCGGATAAAGATGCTTTAGCCAGTCGAAGAGTTCCGACTGCTGGGCCAGGGCGCGCGTCAGACACTGGAACATGTGGTGATGCGTGTTGACCAAGCCGGGCAGCGCGACATGATTGGAGAGATCCATGACGCGATCGGCGTCCAGATCCGGCGGCAGCTCGCCGGCCGCGCCCAGGTCGGCGATTTTGCGATCCCGCACCAGGACCCAGGCGTCGGCTAGTTCGCGCCGGCTCTCGTCCATGGTCGCCAAACAGCGGATGTTCTTCAGGAGCAGAGTGGTCATAGCGAATTTCGTGTCTGTTTCATGTAGAATAATGCGCTTCCCGCGACCGCTGACGCGGTGAGTTCGGATTCAGCATGAGCGGGAGCTCGCTTCAATACTCGATGCCGGCAATTCGCTGCGCGGCTTTCAGCGTATTGGCCAGCAGCATGGCAATGGTCATGGGACCGACGCCGCCGGGCACTTTGGTAATATGACCGGCCACTTGCCGAGCCGGCTCGAATGCTACATCGCCGACATAACGATAGCCTTTTTCGATTTTCTCGTCCGGCACGGAATTGGAGCCAACGTCAATGACGACCGCGCCCGCTTTCAGCCAGTCGCCTTTGACGAATTCGGCGCGCCCGACCGCCGCCACAACGATGTCCGCCCGCTTGACCACGGCCGGCAAGTCGCGCGTGCGGCTGTGGCAGATGGTCACGGTGGCGTTGGCGTTGGTCAGCATCAAGGCCACCGGCAAGCCGACGATATTGCTGCGGCCAATGACGACTGCCTGGGCGCCCTCAATCGGCAGGCCGGTTTCTTCAATCAGGATCATGACGCCGGTAGGCGTGGCCGGCGCGAAACTTGGCTCGCGCCCGCGCATGCCGAGCCGCCCGATATTTATGGGATGGATGCCATCGACATCCTTGGCCAAGCTGATTTGAGCGAGCACCGCCTCTTCGTCGACAGGATCGGGCATAGGCAATTGAACCAGAATCCCGTGAATGCCTGGGTCTTCATTGAATCCGCGCACGGCCGCTTCCACTTCGTCTTGCGTGGACGCCGCCGGCAAGATCCGCGCTTCCGAGCGGATGCCGACGCGTTCGCAGGCGCGCCGCTTCATGCGCACATACATGGCCGACGCCGGATCATCGCCCACTAGCACGACACCCAGGCCCGGCCCTGCGCCCGTCTTCGCCGTGTAAGCCGCGACCGCGGCGCTGATCTGGCCGCGGATTCGCCTGGCTACCACCTGCCCATCAATGATATTCGCCGGCATGTCGCCTTCCTCTCGTTATCACCCGCCGCGCCCGCACCATCGCTTGACTGCGGCGGCGGCGCCCGGACTTTACAGGCAGTCCGCGATGCAGCGTGGAATTCATGCTTGACTATGGAGTAAGGTTTGTCCTCTTGTTACACTTTAAGCTGATGGTGTCCGGTATTAGGATAGCATACTGTGAGCAATTTCAAGCAACTGCCCGGCGTCATCTTTGTCATGATCGGGCCAGGCGGCGCCGGCAAGAACGCGATCATGAAAGCGCTAATGGCCGACAACCCGGCCATCCGCCAGCTGGCGACGGCAACGACGCGCCGGATGCGCGGCGACGAAGCGCAAGGGCGCGAGCATCTCTTTGTCAGCAAAAGACATTTTGAGGCGATGATCGCCGCGGGCGAGCTCCTCGAATACCAGGAAGTTACGCCGGGCAAATACTATGGCATCCCGCGCCGAAGCGTGGTCGCCGGTCTGGAGGCGGGCGAGATTCGCATCGCCGACATCGAAGTTATCGGCGCCAGCATACTGGCCGATTCTTACAGCGATAATGTTGTGCAGATTTTTGTCACGGTGCCCGGCGCCGATACAGCCGAGCAATTGGCCTTGCTGCAAGGGCGCATGCAGGAGCGCGACGACGCCTTTACCGATATTGAGCAGCGGCTGCAGCGGGCGCGGGAACTTGAATTGCCCTATCAGAGCCGCTGCGATTACATCGTGGTCAACGACTGCCTGTCGGCCGCCATTGAGCGAACGAGGCGCATCATCCAGGCGGAATTGGCCCGGCGTCAGCTGGCGGGAGCGCCGAAATGAATCCGCTGGCTCGCTATCATCGCGAATTGGGCGCGCGCCTGGCGCCGGACGGCATTCCCCTGGATTACAGCGATATTGCCGCTGAATATGAGGCGGCTGACCGCGCCGCGATTTTGCTGGATCGCTCGCACGAGGGCCGGCTGCTGGTTAGCGGCGAGCACCGGCAGGACCTCATCAATCGAATGTCCAGCAACGATCTGAGCGCGCTGGGCGTCGGCGCCGGGCGGGCGACAGTTTTCACCGACGCCAACGCGCGTATCTTGTTTCGCGCCGAATGCTATCAGCGACCAGAAGGTCTGCTGCTCATCAGCGAGCCGGGCCAGGGCCAGGCGCTGGCCGGTTTCCTGCGCCGCAATATTTTCTTCGGCGACAAGGCGTCCGTCCACGATCACAGCGCGGCTACGGCGCAATTCGCGCTTCACGGCGCGCGAGCGGACGAGATCGCATTTTCGCTCGCTGAACAATTGCGCGAGTTGCCGGTCATGGGCGGCGACGCCCTTGAAGTCGGCGCCGTCTCGGCAATTGTGTCCCGGCGCAAAGCGCTCGCCGGCGGACATTGGTCGCTGATTTGCGCGGCTGATGATGCCGCGGCGCTGCACGATCAGCTGCTGGAGTTGGGCAAGCCGCAGGGGCTGCGGCCGGCCGGCTCGCTCGTCTATAACCTGCTGCGGATTCGCAGCGGACGCCCGGGCGGCGGGGAACTGTCGTCCGACTATATTCCCCTGGAAATCGGGCTTTGGGACGAAATCAGTTTCAACAAGGGCTGTTATACCGGCCAGGAAATCATCGCCCGCATGGAAAGCCGCGAGCGCCTGGCGAAAGCCCTGGTCAAGGTAAAGCTGACCCGTTTTGTGGCGGCGCCGGCGCGACTTTACATCTCGGGCCGGGCGGTCGGCGCGCTGACCAGCAGCGTCGAGGCGCCGGACGGAGACCTATTCGCGCTGGCCGTCATCAGAGTCGCTCATTGCAAACCCGGCGCCGTTCTCGATGTCGAACTGGGCCAAGCGCAGGCGCGCGTCGTCGATTTCGCCGGCGTTCCGCCACCCTTTATCCAGCGGACAGCGCCGAGCGTGTAACTGACAGCCTTTTGGGCCAGCGTCGCCTGTCACTGGCCGGGCGGCGTCCCGTCAAAAAACAGCGCCCACCATAATTCCCAATTGCCGGGCCGGGGCTGCGTAGTCTGAAATTCTACTAATCTCCGCGGCGGGGTCGGTTCGAAATCGGCAGCGCCCACACGCTGCGGCAGAATCAGGAATTCTCCCTCGCGTATCATTTTGCCTTCGTCGCGAGCCCAGTACTCGACGTAGGCATCGCTCTTGACATATTCCAGCTCGGCGATCAATTGCTGCTGTCGGGCGAGCAGCGTTTCGATTTCGTGACTGAACTCGGCGTGGATGCGCGCCAGGTCGCGGTCTAAATTGATGCGACTGCTGAAATTCAGCGCCAAGGCCAAACCAATAGTCAGCGCGACAGCCAGCATCAACTGCACGCTTGTCAACTGAGGGCCGAAGCGATGGCGCGCCGGCGCATTTGCTTCGCCGCCGCCGCTGATGATTGTGTCGGTCATAGCAGGTCGCCGCCTACCCAAACTTGTCTTTTTCTATCTTAATACAGCGCGAGGAATCCGCCACTGAATCGCCGGGCGATTTGCCGCCGGGAGCGCAGGGCGATCTGCCGCCGGGCAAAGGCTGACGACGGCATAGAAAGGGCGAATCGAAGGGACGCGCCGAATCAGGCGGCAGACAAGCAAAAACCCGGCCTGCGCGCCGGGTTTCCGCCTTGCCGAAGGTGGGAGTCGAACCCACACTCCCCGAAGAGAACTACGCCCTGAACGTAGCGCGTCTGCCAATTCCGCCACTTCGGCTGCTGAGCAACAGGCAGTATAACACTTGCCGGGCAGATGTCAATATCGCGCTCGCGACGAACGCGATTTCACATGGCGACGCTGTTGGGGTATCCGCGTCAGGTATGCGCGTGGTTTCGGCGCTGCTTGTAGTGGATATGAGAGAGGTTTTGCAGGCGAAGGGCCGCCTGTTCCGCCGTCAGGTCGCGCTGCGGCTCCGCCAGCATCTCGTAACCGACCATGAACTTTTTCACCGTTGCCGAGCGCAACAAGGGCGGGTAGAAATGCGCGTGCAATTGCCAGTGCCGGCCTGATTCGCCATTGTACGGCGCCCCGTGCCAACCCATGGAATAGGGGAAGGATACTTCAAAGAGATTGTCGTATCTGATCAGCAGGCGCTGCAGGATATCGGCCAAATCCGTACGCTGCCCGCGATCAAGATCGGGCAATCGGCTGACAGAAGCCTTGGGCAGCAGCAGCGTTTCAAAGGGCCAAACCGCCCAATAAGGTACGACCGCCAGCC
>CAZWCV010000029.1:0-23333 GCA_964632725.1 uncultured Anaerolineaceae bacterium | reverse complement strand
ATTCTCGACCACCGCGCGCTCGCCGCGGACCTCTTCCTCGCGAACGTAGTCAAGCAGCAGGGGCATGGCGTAGCGTTCGTAATAAGCCTTCTGCTGCGCCTCTTCGCGAGCGGCGATGGCGCCCAGGCTGTCCGTGGCCCAGATCTGACCGTGCGGATGGGGATTCGACGCGCCCATCAGGTCGCCGCGATTCTCGAAGATCTGCACCCAGCTGAATCGCTCGCCCAGTTCCCGCGTCTGCTCAGCCCAGACTTCGACAACCCGGCGGATTTCCGCCAGCGACATCTCGGCCAGAGTCAGATCGTGACGGGGCGAGAAGCAGATCACACGCGCCTCGCCACGCAGGGATTTCCAGCGAAACAGCGGGTTAGCGGCTGACTCGGCTTCGACGACATCCGGCAAGACAGCGGAAAAGTCATTGACGAATACGAAAGTTTGGTCGTAATGGGGATTTCTCTCGCCATTAGCGCGTATGTTGCCCGGGCACAAATAGCAATCGGGGTCATAGCGCGGGCGCTGCTCGGTCGGCGTTTGTTCGCGCCCGCCCTGCCAGGGACGGCTGGTGCGATGCGGCGAGACCAGGATCCACTCGTCCAAGAGCGGATTATAGCGCCTGTGAGGCTGATCGCTTGGCGGCAATTCCATCGCTTATTGTCTGATCCGCGCGCTGGCGTGGCTCAAGACCACCGTATCGCGTTCTTTGGCTTTGGTCTGAAAACGCACCTCGTCTTCGCCCTCCCGCCACATTTCGGTGACGAGCGACTCGCCCGGGTAAACATGGCGGGCAAAACGCGCGCTTATAGCCGCCAGCCTGCCGGCGTTGTTGTCGCAGAATCGCTTGAGGACGGCGCGCGCGCTAAAGCCCAAGGTACAGAGACCATGTAAAATCGGCTGGTCAAAATTGCCGATTGCGGCCATCTGCGGGTCGACATGCAGCGGATTGGCGTCGCCCGCCAGTCGATATATCAGCGCTTGCCGCGTCAGCGTCTTTTCCTCGACTATCGCATCGGGCGGGCGCTGCGGCAGCTCGATTCGGCTGCTCCCGCCGCGTTCCCCGCCAAAGCCGCCGAGGCCGCGAATGAACATGGATGTCCGGGCTTGCGCCAGCAGTTGACCGGCTTCATCGCAGCTGTCGGCCTCCAAAATCAACAGCAAGCCGCTGCCTTTGTCGTGAATGTCCGCGATCCGGACTGTCGAGTCTACAACCGCCGCCCGCGGCAGCGGCCCAGCCAGTTTCAACTGCTGATCGCCATGGACCAGCTGCATGGGATGGAATTTGATGCCGGCGATGTCTCCGCTCAGCACGAGGTCATGGAGCTCTCGCGCGAAAATGACGGCGAATGTGGGCAAGACCTGGAAATCCGGCTGCGATTCATGCACAAATTTCAATTCGTCGGGCGCCAGCCAATGCGCCGGAGCGCCGACGCCCAGAGCGTAGAGTATGGCTTCGCGCTCGCTGTAGGCGTAACGCGCGCGCAGCAACTCGACGCCTGTGGCCCGTTTGACCGTCTCTAAGGAGGGAGGTTTCATATTGACGCTCCCGCTAGCGGTTCTCAACTTTCCACACTCGCGCGCGAACGAATATAGCAGGCGGCCGGCACATGGAAATCCCGGCGCCGCGAATTGCAGCTAACCCTTGACCGCGCCCTGAGTCAGACCGCCGACTATTTGGTCTTGCAAGGTCAAGTAGATGATCAGGGTTGGGATGGCGCCGATGATCGCGCCGGCGGCGAAGATGCCCCAGTCGCGGGCGAAATTATCGCTGATATAACCCCATAAACCGACCATCAGCGTCCAGCTGTCTTTGTCGCGCAGCAGCACGCGCGCCAGCACAAATTCATTAAAGACGCCGACGAATGAAAGGATGCCCACCACAACCAGAACCGGACGCACCAGGGGAAAGATCAAACGCCAGAAAGTCTGCCAATGGGTAGCGCCATCGACCAATGCGGACTCGTCGATGTCGCGCGGCACCGAATCAAAAAAGCCCTTCATCAACCAGATATTGATGCCCATGGCGCCGCCAACGTAGACCAGGATTAAGCCGCCGGTGGTGTTCAGACCGAAAAAGGGCAGGTGCCGCCCGATCTGCTGCAGCATCAAAAAGATCGCCACCATCGCCAGTAAATTGGGGAAGACCTGCACCAGCAAGATCAAGAGCATCAGGCTGCGCCGACCCGAGAAGCGGAAGCGTGAGAATGAATAGGCGCTTAGCGAGGTGATGAAGACCACCAATATCGTGGTGACGGTCGCGATGACGACAGAATTCCAGAGCCAGCGCACGAAGGGCTTGCGCGGCGTGTTGAAGAGCGTGTCGAAATTGATCAGGTAGCTTGAGGCGATGTCGTAGAGCGGTTCGCCGGCCGCGAAGCCCTCGCCTTCGCCAATGCGAATATTCCGCACATAGCCGTTTTTGGGCGCGCGTAATTCTTTCTGCTCGCCATCGACCTCGACCAGCAGGATCAATTCGGCGCTGCGCTCCACCCGCGCGCCTTCGGAGACGGCAATACGCAGCAGCTTGCCTGAGGCGTCAGCGCTGACGACGCGTGTATCGGGCAGGGGCGGTATGACCGACTGCGAGTTCATCGACTGGCTGGGATTAAGCGCGGCGGACAGCACCCAGACGACCGGAAACAAGGCGAAAATCACCGCGGCGATCAGGACGATCATTTGCAGCGCCAGCGCCAGATTTTCACCGGCGCGCCGCCCGGTCCGTTTCCGCTTGGGCAGCTCAGACATTTTGCGACGTCTCCTCCCAGCCCTTGGTCAGGCGGAATTGCATCAGGGTGACGCCGGCCACCAGCAGGAAGATGACGATAGTGATGGCCGAGGCCAGACCGAAGTCCGCGCCGCGTCCGCCGCCGAAGGCCAGACGAAAGGCCCAGCTAATGAGGATATCGGTGTGGCCGGCGGGAATTGTACCGGCTTCCACCATAGGCGGCCCGCCTTCGTCGTAGGCTTCCACGATGACAAAATTGTTGAAATTGAAAGTGAATGACGCGATCAGCAGCGGGCCGACCGCCACCAGCAACATGGGCAGGGTCAAGCCGAAGAACTTCTGCCGCCAATTGGCGCCGTCAACTTCCGCCGCTTCGTACATATCGGCCGGAATCGCCGCCAGAGCGCCGCTGCAGACCAGCATAAAGTAGGGATAACCCAGCCAGAGATTGATCAGCAGAATGCCGAATTTGGCCCAGCCGGGGTCGATGAAGAAAGGCGGAGGCGTCAGACCCAAGGCGGCGATGGCGTTGGAAATCACGCCGAGGTTGGGGTTGAGCATGCCCTTCCAAATAGCGACCGAGATCAAGGCCGGTATGGCGTAAGGAACAATCAGCAGGGTGCGGAAAACCTTCCGATACGGGATGCGTCGATTCTGCAGCAAGAGCGCGAAGAGCAGACCGAGGGCGAAGGTCGAAAAGACTGAAGCGAGCGCGAAGCCGACCGTCCAGGCGAAGATTCGCAGCAGCGGCCCGCCGATGGCCGGGCTGGTCAAGAAGCGCAGATAATTCTGCAAGCCCACGCCGGCGATGAAACCGGTGCGCAAGCTTTCGCCGGCATCGTTGACAAACTGACCCGTTTTCCGCGTCTCGCCGGAGTCGTCTCTGCCCACGCCATACTCGGCGTAAAAGAGCGACTCGGTCGCGCGATCGAGCACGGCGTCTTCTTCGGGCATGTAGAAGAAGCGCTGGGCGAATTCGCCCGCTTCTTTGCGCCCGGCGATGCCGATTGGCGCCGAGGCTGCGCCAAACACCAAGTTTTGCGCCTCTCCGCTGGCGCGCAGAGATTCGCCGCGGCTCAGCCGGCGATAGCCCTGATACTGAACGGGCAACTCCCTGCCCGCCGCTACATTTGCAACCGGCGCAAAGCCGCCCAGCGTGGCAAAATAATAAGCATCGTTGTCGTTTTCGTCGGTCAGCCAAAGCGCATATTCGCCGGCGGCGTTCTGATAGAGATCCCAGCTGTAGACCTTGCCGCCCTCGGGCAAGTAGGTATCCCGCGCCAGCAAATTGATGACTTGCTGTTTGGTCAGCAGGTTGCCATCGCCGTAGTTGGTGAAAGACACGTAGACGGTATACAGCATGGGGAATACGACCATCAGGCACATCAGCGCCAGGGCCGGCGCGATCCAGCGCTGGGCGTAGAGACCGCGGCGCAAGTAGATGACATTAATCATCAAGGTGATGAGCGCGACGGTGAGGGCCAACTCCCAGACGCCGTCAAGCGCGAAGGCATAGATCAGAAAGAGCGCCAAGGCGTCGAGGACGATCAGGCCCAGATAAACGACGCCCAGGCGCAGGATCAATCCCGGGCCGAAAGCCGCGCTCCTGGGTGCTTTTGCGGCGGATGCGCTAGACATGCTGGTCGGTCATGGCGCCAGTGGCGCCCGGCGACCTGTCCCTTTCTTCCAGTCTACCCGCAGGACAATCAAATGCGGAGGACGCCTTGACGGCCATCCTCCGCTTTCAAAGTCCAAACAGTTACCGGGATTCGTACTGATGGACCAGTTATTCGTCCCCGGCGATCAGCGCGCGGATCTGCTCGCCGGCGTTGCCAAAGGCGTCCGCGGCGCTCGACTCGCCCGTACGCACCAACTCCATGGCGTTGCCCCAGGCCGACCACACGGATGACATCTCGGGGATGGCGGGCATCGCCAAGCCGTCGCTGCCGGCGGCCACGAATCCGAGCATGATTTCGTCTTCCAGGTCAGCGCGCGCTTCCAGCATGGCCGGCGGCCGCGGATCGGCGCTGTAAAGCGACTGCATCGTCTCGAGCGTGGCGATGTAGTCGAAGAGGAAGGCCTCGGCCAGGATCTTGTTCTCGCTGAAAGCGCTGACCATGAAGCCCTGTACGCCCAGGAAAGGCTGGCCCGCGCCGCCGGGACCGGACGGGATGCCGGCGACTTCAAAACTGACGCCGGATTCTTCGATGCGCGGAATAGCCCAGGGCCCGGTGATGATCATGGCCGCGTCGCCCGTCTCGAACATGGTGTGCATGACATCGTAGTCGATGCCGCTGGGCATCAAGCCGTCGCTGCCGTAGGCCTCGAGGTAGGCGGCCGCGGCGATGGAGCCGTCGCTGTCGATGCCGACATCACTGGCGTCATAGCCCTCGTCGGTCAAGCCAAAGACGTAACCGCCAAAGGCCGTCTGCACCGGGAAGAAATGGTAAGGATTGTTGTCGAACATGATGAAGCCGTACTGCGAGACGCCGTCGGCGACGAGCTGCTCGCTGACCGCGCGTACATCGTCCCAGGTCTCCGGATTATCCGGCACCAGCTCGGTATTACGCAGAAAAGCGACATTTTCGGCCGCGTAAGGCAAGCCATACTGAACGCCCTCGTAGACGAATGCGGCCAGCGACGCCGGCAAGAATTGATCGGCGACATCGGACACATTAATCTCGGCCAGCAGACCGTTCACGGCCAGCTCGCCCAGCCAGTCGTGGGCGCCGATGATCATATCGGGACCTTCGCCGGCCGGCGCCGCGGTCTTGAACTGATCGCGGATATCGCCAAAGCCCAGCTCGTGCACCAGGACCGGAATGCCGAATTCTTCTTCAAACTGAGCGCCGAGCTCTTCGAGGATTGGCGCGCGCGTGTCGTCCGCCCAAATTGTCAGGCTGTCGTCTTGGGAGGAGACGGCAAACACGCTAAACAGCAGCCAGGCGAGTATTAGGGTTAAACGCGGGAGTTTCATTGGACTGTCCTTTACGGTCGATATTCGACAACACTCAATATGTTGATCGCCAATTGTAACGCCAATTGGCCTTGCGCTCAATGCTCGGTAAGATTTGGCCGGAAGTTGAGGCGGAGTCTGCCGGCGGGGAGCTGTCAGGGTCCCGGCTGCTGCGGAGAGATCACGCGCAAGTACTCCCAGGTGTAGATGCCGGTGCTGTGCCCATCGTCCCAGGTGGGCTGCAGGGCGTAGTTGCCGACCGCGACCAGCGCCGTTACCGCGTGCGAGCGCCGCGGCGTCAACTTTAGAATATCGTCCGGCGCGTTATCCAGGCCCATGTTAGCGTGCCCGCCGCGGCATTCGACGCAGGGGCAGGCTTCGCGCAGGTGGCTCAAGGGATACTCGCTTTGCAAACCATCGGACCACGCAATCCTGAGTTGCGCGGCTGACTTGTCCAAAGTAACTTTCTGAGGCTTGATGTCCACTTCGCCCGCCTTCGCAACCCGCTTCCACACGAAATCGTATAGCTTGCAGGGATGAATGACCAGATGAAAATCGGCTGCTTTCGCGCCCGGCGCCCGCTTGGCTTGCGGTTCGCTCTCGCTCTGCTACAATGGCGGCGCGATCATGCGCGTCCACATGGCGGACTCGGCAAATGTCTGAACTAGGCAAATTCATCTGGCTGGCCTTGTTAATGGCTTCGCTTGGCGCCTGCCGGGGGCCGGCCATTGCGCCGGAACAGCGGACCGCTACGGCCGAGGCTGAAGCTGTGGCGCAGCATATCGCCACCCTGGGCAGCATCGCCGCCACCCAGACGGCCGAATACGCCCCGACCGAAGTGGTCCCTACCGAAATCACACCCACCGCCATCCCGACGATCACGCCGACGCCGGACCCCTTTCCCACGCCAGTCAAGGCTAAGATATACGTGGCCGAACAGCGCTTTGAGCGCGGCTGGATGTTCTGGCTGCAGCCGAACCGGCAGATCTGGGTGCTGACCCGGGACAGCGCCGGCAATCACATCTGGAGCGTCTATGATGATACCTTCGTCGAGGGCGAAGCCGAGTACGATCCACAGCTGGCGCCACCGGAGGATCGACATCAGCCGATTCGCGGTTTCGGCAAACTCTGGCGGGAAAACCTGGAAGTTCGCCAGGAAGTCGGCTGGGCGCTCGAGCTGGAGCGCGGGCATACATCGCGTTATGTCTACACGCAAGGCGGCGTCATCAACGAGGACAATGAATATGTGCCGGGCCCGGGCTACCATCAGGTGAGAGCCGCCAACGGCGACGATTTTCGCTTTTACGAAGAGAGTTTCACCTGGGCCATCGACAATTGAGTTTGACAGACCATACCGTGCGCAACCTCAGACGGCACAGCATCAAGGCTGATCGGCCATTTGACTTTCATCTGGCGGCGGACGCGCGCGCGAGCCGCACAGACTACCTTGACGACCAGGCCTGGGTTTTGCGCCTGGGCGCGCGCGACGAAGCGGCTCTGGCGTTCCAAACCCGGTTCGGCGGCCGCGCGGGCCTGGTCAGCCTGGTGCCCATGTGGCGCGTCGATAGCCGCGTCACTTACCAGCAGCTTGGCTATGCGCGGGCGCCGGAAATCACTCATTTCGCGGCTGACTTCATTCAAGTCGAGGCGGCGCCGCTAGACGACCTTGACTTGGTCGCGCGCTTTTGGGCGATGGATTCGCGGGCGGCGGGCGGCGAATTCAACGTGAAGAATCACGGCGCGGAGCGTCTCAGCCTGCAGCTGGACCTGTTTGGGCATGTCGCCACCAAGGGCCGCAATCAGAAGCTCAACGTGCTGACGATGGCGGATTACAGCCTGGCGCTGCATCTGGGAGAGATCGGCAATCTCAATCCGGTTGTCACGCTTGAAGGGGCGAGCGTCGAAGTCTACGGCGGCAGAATCAGCAGTCCCAAAATCGGCTGCCTGATTGATCTGGCGCCAGGCGCAAGCCTCCGCATTCCCTTCGTAGTCGCCGGGTTGGCGGATATGCGCGACTCATTCAGCGTGGCGATGAACTGGATGTCGCGGCCCTGGGCGCCCTATTTTGATCGGATCGACCGCAACGCCGCCGCGATGCCCAAGATCAACACGGGCAACGCCGAGTGGGATCTGCTGCTCGACTACTCGGCGGCGCAACTGGTTAAGTCGCTGATGGACCCGACCGAGCATCTGCCCCACCACTCCCTGGTCGCGTACAGGTGCGCCGACCGCGGCTGGAGCCGGCGCGGCGACGGCGATGATCACGTTCGAGCCTGGGCCGGGCAAGACCCGACCTTTACCTACCCGGCGGCAGCGGCCCTCGCGAGCATTGATCGCGACCTGGCCAAAGGCCTCCTGCGCAACTATTTCGCTGTGAGCGACGAGACCGGCGCCATTGATCGCCGGCCCGGCCTGGGCGGCCAGCGACAAGGCGAATTGCAGATACCGATTCTGGCGCGCTTGTGTCTGATGCTGGTTGAAGGGCGGGACGACCGGGAATTCGCAGCCGAGGCGCTGCCCGCGCTGCGCTCCTTTTTCGCGCGCTGGCTGGCGCAGGACGCCGATGCTGACGGCGCGCCGGAATGGCAATCCGAGCGGCAGATGGGTTATATCGCCTTTCCAACCTTCGGCCGCGGTCAAGCCTGGGCCCAGGGCGCCGACCCGCGCCAGCTGGAGTCGCCCGATTTGCTGGCGTATCTGATATCCGAAGCCGACGCGCTGCGACAGTTGGCGGAGCTTGTCGGCGAGCGCGAGACAGCAGCCTTCGCCGCGGAACAGCTTCAATTGCTGGAAGCGCATTTGGAGGAATTCTGGGACGGGGAGCGCTACAGCTACCGCGACCGCGACTCGCATTTGACCAGCCCCGGCGTCGAACTGGTTTACCGCGGCGCCGGCGACCAGGTACACGATATCAATCAGGAACTTGAGAAACCGGCGCGCGTGATGGTGCGCGTGGTCGGCGGGGTCAGTCAGCGACCGCGCATCACCATGAGGCTGGAGGGCAAAGACCTGGCCGGCGCGGACCTGCTTGTCGAAGCGTCGGTTGATGACTTTCTCTGGCAAAATCGCCAGGGCGTGTTTACCACCGGGCAACCGCTATCGCGGGTCGAGCGGATTGCGATCAAGGGTCTCAGCCGGGTTTACAAGGTCTACGCGCGCACGCTTGACAGCAGCCGACTCGACATCAATGCGCTGCTGCCGCTAATGACGGGACGGCTGGCGCCGGAACGCGCCGCCGCTCTGGCTGAGATTGCGCTTGATGAGGCGCGCTTCCTGCGGCCCAAGGGTCTCACGATGGTCAGCGCCAGCGACCGCAACTACGACCCGTCCAATGCCCGCGGCGGCGGCGGCATCTGGGTCTTTTGGCTGGCGCTCGTCTGCGAGGGCCTGCTCAGAGCCGGCTACCGCCGGGAAGCGACGACGATTGTAAGACGGCTGATTGACGCGCAGGCGCGCGTATTGGAGCGGGAGGGCCGGCTGGCGCAATTTTATCACGCCGACGAAGCCAAGGGATTCGGCGAGGATCACCACCTGGACGGCATCGCGCCCGTGAAGTTGCTCGGTGATGTGATCGGCATTCGTATAATCGCCGCGGACAAAGTCTGGCTGGGCGGGGAATTCACCTGGGATCAGCCGGTAAGCGTCGAGCAGCATGGCGTCAAGGTCACGCGCAGCGAGGGAGAGAGTCGCGTCGAGTTTCCCTCCGGGCATAGCGTCGCGCTCGAAGCCGACGCGCCCTGGCAATTGGTGCAAGATCCGACCGCGGCGGCGCCAGAACGCAAGCAACAGCATCCGCTTGAGTCGCCCGAGATTCCCCTGCCAAGCGAAGAAGACGAAGGTCCTTTCACTATCGAAGTCGACGACGACGCTGATTCACCTGTCGACATGCCGCCCGCTGACGCCGACGCCCCTGAGCCGTGATGTACCGCATCCGCTCGCGCGGCGGCGCCGACCGGCGCGAGATTCCCGCTGCCAAGATGCAATGGCTGCGCCTGCTGGCCTACTTGCGCGCCTACAAGTTAAGGCTGCTGCTGGCCGCTGTCGGTCTGGTCCTCGCCTCGGCGCTGAGCCTGGTCTTCCCGGCGGTTATTCAGCGCGTCATCGATTCCGTGTTTGAAGACGCCGACAGCGCCTTGCTGGACGCGATTACGCTGGCTCTGCTGGCGGTCTTTGTCTTTCGCTCGCTGGCCAGCTTCCTGCAGAATTACAATTTCAATTATGTGGGCGAGCGCATCGTGGTCGATATGCGCTGCGAATTGTACGCGCACTTGCAGACGCTTTCGATTCGCTATTACGCCGATCGGCGCGTAGGCGAGTTGATCAGCCGCATCTCCTCCGATGTCACGGTGGTGCGCACGGTGCTGACCGGCAGCGTCAGCACCTTCCTGCAGCAAGCGCTGACGCTGGTCGGTTCAATCGCCATCATGTTCTACCTCAACTGGCGGCTGACGATGTTTATCATCGTGCTGATGCCGATAATCGTCGGCGTCGCCTTCGTGCTCGGCGGGGCCATCCGCCGCACCAGCACCCGCGTGCAGGACGAAATCGCCGGCGCGACAGTCGTGGCCGAAGAAGTGTTTCAGAATATCCGCGAGGTCAAGAGCTTCGTCCGCGAGCGCTACGAGATCGGCCGTTATGACCGGGCGATTGACATCGCCTTTCGCGCCGCGGTCAAGCTGCTGACGGTGCGCTCGGTATTTGGACCTATCATCGGCTTTTTTGCTTTCTCCGGCCTGGCGCTGATTCTGTGGTTTGGCGGGCGCGAGGTGCTTGATGGGCGGCTCAGCCCGGGCGAGCTTATTTCGTTCCTGATCTACGGCATGACGGTCGCGGCCAGTTTCGCCGGCGTGATCAGCGTCTACTCGCAGTTTCAGGAAGCGCTGGGGGCGACCAAACGCGTCTTCGAGATTCTGGATACTGAGCCGGATGTGCGCGACGCGCCGGACGCCGTCAGGCTAGCGTCGATCGCGGGCGCCATCTCGCTGCGGGATCTCAGCTTCGCCTACGACGATGACCAGGAAGTATTACGCGATATCGATCTGGACATTGCCGCGGGCGAAATTATCGCATTGGTCGGCCCCAGCGGCGCCGGCAAGACCACGCTCTTCAACTTGATCCCGCGCTTTTACGACCCCGACTGCGGCGTTATCCTGGTCGACGGGCGCGACATCCGCGTCGTCGCCCAGAGCAGCTTGCGGCAGCATATCGGCATCGTGCCGCAAGAGACCCTGCTTTTCGGCGGTACCATCCGCGAAAACATATTGTATGGCAAGCTGGACGCCGATGAAGCGGAACTGATAGCGGCTGCCAGGTCGGCCAACGCCCACAACTTCATTATGGAGCTGCCGAAAGGTTATGACACGGTCGTCGGCGAGCGCGGCGTCAAGCTCAGCGGCGGGCAACGCCAGCGGGTGGCGATCGCGCGGGCGCTGCTCAAGAACCCGTCGATTCTGCTGCTGGATGAAGCCACATCCAGCCTCGACAACGAGAGCGAACAATTGGTGCAGGAAGCGCTGGGACGGCTGATGCAGGATCGCACGACGCTGATCATCGCGCATCGCCTCAGCACCGTGCGAATCGCGCATCGCATCGTCGTCCTGGAAAAAGGCCGCATCGCTGAGATTGGACGGCACGATGAACTGATGGCGCGCCGGGGCCTTTACGCCAAGTTGTATGAGATGCAATTTCGCGCGGATGAACTCGTGTTCTCCGGCCGGCAATAGTTGCGGCGAGTCTCGTCTTAATCTTATGCGCGGGTAAAGTTGTGCTAATCCTAGTTTTAGTCACAGCGGCGTTTCTTGCCGCATTTCTGATCTGGTGGCTTATATATGAGACCGAGGGCGTGTATCTGGGTCGGCGCGCCGTGATCGCCCTCTACGATTTGTACGCCGGGCGCTACGACCGCGTCAAACAATTCGACGAAACTGCCGATATGGCGCTGATTTCGCAGCCTCTGCTTGATCGCATTACGCCGCTGGCCGATCCGCTGATACTGGACGTCGCCACGGGCACGGGGCGCGTGCCGATGATCCTGGCGCGGAACGCCCGCTTTCAGGGACATACTATCGGCCTGGACGCCAGCCGGCGCATGCTGGACCAGGCGCGCGAAAAGATTGCCGCCGGCCGCTTCGAGTCCTTTGCGTCGCTGCTGCAGCAGGACGCCAGCGAACTGCCGTTTGACGATGGCGGTTTCGATGTCGTGACCTGCCTGGAAGCGCTGGAATTCCTGCCGCGGCCGCGGGCGGCGCTGGCGCAAATGATTCGCGTGCTGCGCCCGGGCGGGCTGCTGCTGACGACGATTCGCATTGATACGCGCTGGATGCCCGGGCGAACCTGGAGCGAAACGAGGATGCGAGCCGAGCTTGAAGCGCTCGGCATGCGCGACATCGACGTGATGATTTGGCAAGAGGACTACAGCCAGGTCTGGGCGTTGAAAACCGGTCAATCGCAGCCGATTAGCGCCGACGGTCTGGGCAACGCATTGGGATCGGCGCGCCAAGTGCCTATATCCTAGGCCCGTCAAATTTGCTAGAATCCCAAGCCGTTCACGCCGGCTAAAGTGCAAGGTCTAATCCATTGATTCAGCTTAACCGCGAACTGGAATCAGCCATCAGCGCGGCGCTCGTGGCAGCGCAAGCGGAGGGCCAGCTGCCGACATTTGACGTACCGGCGATCCCGGTCAGCCCGCCCAAGCGCGCTGGCCAGGGCGATTTATCATATCCGGCAATGGGGCTGGCCAGGCTGGCGCGCAAGAGCCCGCTGGACATCGCCAGGCTGATCGTCGACGCTTTGGCTGGCCTGGACTTTGTCGACAGCATTGATGTTGCGCCGCCGGGATTCATCAACTTCACATTTGCCGACAGTTTCCTCAAGGAACAGGTAGACGCTATCATCGCAGAGGGCGAGGACTTCTTCCGGCTCGACATCGGCCGGGGCAAGACGGCGCAGGTCGAGTTCGTCAGCGCCAATCCCAGCGGCCCCATCACCATCGGACATACGCGCGGCGCCGTCGTCGGCGACGCCATGGCGCGGCTGCTGGAAGCGGCCGGCTACCGAGTCCAGCGCGAGTACTATTACAACAACGCCGGCAACCAGATGGCGGTCCTGGGCAAGAGCCTGATGCTGCGCTATCTGCAGCAAATTGGCGAGCGCGTAGACTACCCGGCCGATTATTATCAGGGCGACTATCTGGCGGCTGCGGCGGCGCGGCTGGCGGACGAACAAGGCGACTCGCTGCGCGGCAAGGACTGGGTCTATTTCAAGGATGCGGCTGAGACGCGTATGTTTAACTGGATCAATCGCTCGCTGGCGGCCATCGACGTCAGGCACGATGAATTCTTCAACGAGACCTCCCTGTTTGAGTGCGGGCGCATCTGGCGGACGCTGGAAGCCATGCGCGAAAAGGGGCATATCTACGAGAGTACGCATTGGGAAGGCGCGGACGAAGACGAGACCGCCGATGTGGCCGCCAAAGGCTATGAGCCGGCGACCTGGTTCCGCAGCAGCAGCTTCGGTGACGAGAAAGACCGCGTCATGGTCAAGAGCGACGGCGCGCCGACCTATACCCTGCCCGATATCGCTTATCACAGCGACAAGCTGGAACGCGGCTTTGATGTCGCCGTGAACGTGCTGGGCGCCGACCATTTCTCGCAGGCGCAGGTGGTCAAATACGGCTTGCAGGCCCTGGGCATGGACCCGGCGCCAATTCATGTCATCTTCGTGCAGATGGTGCGCGCCGTGCGCTGGAATGACGCGCTGGGCGAGTACGAAGCGGTCAAGCAATCCAAACGCGCCGGCGACTTCGATACCCTCGACGATCTGGTCGAGATGACCAGCGCCGACGCCGTGCGCTATCATATGCTGGCGCGCAGCCCCAACTCCCAGCTGGACTTTGATGTCGACCAGGTGGTGAAACAGACGAATGAGAACCCGGTCTATTACATCCAAAACGCCTACGTTCGCTGCGCCGGCATCTTTCGCGAGGCGGCGGAGCGCGGCTTAAGCGACAAGGATGCGGACCTCAGCTTGCTGGGCGTCGATGAGCTGAGCTTCGTGCGCAAGGCGCTTGAGCTGGGCAATGTAATCGAGCAAGGGGTACTCAATTACGAGCCGCACAAAATCGCCTTTTTCGCCCATGAGCTGGCGGCGGTGTTTCATCCGATTTACGACCGGGTGCGCGCGCTGCACAGCGAGGTGCCGCCGGATGTCGCCAAGGCGCGCCTGCGCTTTTACCGGGCGGCGGCGGTAGTCTTTCACCGCGTGCTGCGCTTGATGGGCATGTCGGCGCCGGAACGAATGTGAGACCGCGGACAGGAATCAGCTATGGGACTCAAACCCGATCACTGGATCAAGCGCATGGCGCGCGAGCAGCGCATGATCGAACCATTCGTCGACCAGCAGGTGCGCGACGGCGCCATCAGTTATGGCGTGTCATCGTATGGCTACGACCTGCGCGTTTCCAACGAATTCAAGATATTCACCAATGTTCGTTCAGCGGTGGTGGATCCCAAGCATTTCGCCAGCGAATCTTTCGTGGATTACCAGGGCGATGTCTGCATCATTCCACCGAACTCCTTCGCCTTGTCGCGCTCGGTCGAGTATTTCCGCATCCCGCGCAATGTCCTGACCATCTGCCTGGGCAAGTCTACTTACGCGCGCTGCGGTCTGATCGTGAATGTCACGCCCTTTGAGCCGGAGTGGGAAGGCTACGTCACGCTGGAGATCAGCAATACAACGCCGCTGCCGGCCAAGGTCTACGCCAACGAAGGCTTGGCGCAAGTGCTCTTCTTCGAGGCCGACGAAGTTTGCGAGCAATCCTACGCGGACAAAAAGGGCAAGTATCAGGGCCAGATTGGCGTCACGCCGCCGCGCATGTAAGCAAAGGCGGTCTTGACTAGGCGCGGCCGACAGCGCTATACTTGCTGTCCTAAGGGCGATTAGCTCAATTGGCAGAGCATCCGGTTTACACCTGGAAGGTTGTAAGTTCGAGTCTTACATCGCCCACTTCAGCACTCTTATTGTGAAATTGACGCCGCTTGGGGCGTCTTTTTGTTTGTAAGCCGGGGCAGAAGTAGAACAAAGCAAGTCATGCAACATATTAGAGGGCCATATGAGAGGGCATTGTAGGGGCGATTCTGTGAATCGCCCGACGTTGTACCATTTAGTTTTCGGGCGACACACAGTGTCGCCCCTACAATCGACTTGATTTCGGTTTCTCAATACTTAGTTGGAATTACTGATTCTGGCGCTGCGGCGAGCATCCCGGTCAGGCCGAGGCAGCGCAAACTTGACAAGGTTTTGTAGATTGTCTACATTATGACAATATTTCCAGCTTGAGGCAGGAATCGCAATGGAATCCGCCAGGGACTACGTACTCGAGGTGCGCGATCTGCGCACCTATTTCAAGCTGCCCGAGGGGACGCTCAAGGCGGTGGACGGCGTAGACTTCACCATTGCGCCTCATCAAACCGTTGGCGTCATCGGCGAGTCCGGCTCGGGCAAGAGCGTGACCGCGCAGTCGATTTTGCAGATTGTACCGCCGCCGGGCGCCATCGAGTCGGGCCAGATCTTCCTGCGCGGAAGCGCCGGCGGGCGCGTCGACTTATGCCAGCTCAACCCGCGCAGCCGCGAGATACGCGCCATTCGCGGCGCCGAGATTTCGATGGTGTTTCAGGAGCCGATGACAAGCCTGTCGCCGGTGCATACCATCGGCGCGCAAATCATGGAAGCCATTCAGCTGCATATCGCGCGCGACAAACGTAAAGCGAAAAGCATCGCGCTGGATATGATCAATCGCGTGGGCATATCCAACCCGAAACAGCGCTTTGACGAATATCCGCACCAGCTGTCCGGCGGCATGCGCCAGCGAGCGATGATCGCCATGGCCCTGTCATGCAGTCCGTCGCTGCTGATTGCTGACGAGCCGACCACCGCGCTGGACGTGACCGTGCAGGCGCAGATCCTGGAATTGATAAAGGAACTGCAGAATGAGTTCGGCATGGCCATCATGTACATCACGCATGATTTGGGCGTGATCGCGGAAATCGCCGACGAAGTCAACGTCATGTATCTGGGCCGGGTGGTCGAGCGCGCCTCGACCGTGGAGCTGTTCAAGAATCCGCTGCATCCCTATACGCAGCGCTTGCTGAAGTCTATCCCGCGTCTGGGCGGGCGCGGACGGGGACGGCTGGACGCCATTCGCGGCAACGTGCCCGTGCCGATGAACCCGCCGCCGCAATGTGGCTTTGCCTCGCGCTGCGACGAATTCATGGCCGGCAAATGCGATGCGGCCGTGCCGTCGCTGGTCGACATGGGCAACCAACACTATGTTCGCTGCTATCTGCACAGCGAAGAAAGCGAGCCGCTCTATGCCTGAGGCGCCGGCGTCCCCCGCGAAAGTAATCGGCGACGTGCTGCTGGAGGTGCGCAACCTCAAGAAGCACTTCCCGATTGAGAAGGGCTTTTTCCGCAGTGTCCAGGGGCAGGTCAAAGCGGTGGACGGCGTCAGCTTCGTCATCCGCGAAGGCGAAACCTTCGGCCTGGTGGGCGAGTCCGGCAGCGGCAAGACGACGCTGGGGCGCTGTATCGTGCGCGCGATCGCACCGACCGAAGGCGAAGTGATTTTTCGTATGCCGGATGGCGACGAAGTCGATATCGCGGCAATGGAACGGCGCGACTTGCGTGATGTGCGCCAGCATTTTCACATGATCTTCCAGGACCCGTATTCGTCCCTGGACCCGCGCATGTCCGTGCTCGACATAATCGCCGAGCCGATTCGCAACAACAAATTGCTCGCCGATTCGCGCGAGATACAAGACCGCGTGCGCGAACTAATGGATGTGGTCGGCCTGGACATTCAGCACCTCAACCGTTATCCGCACGCCTTTTCCGGCGGGCAACGCCAACGCATTGGCATCGCCCGCTCGCTGGCGCCGAATCCGCGCCTGATCGTCTGCGATGAGGCGGTGTCCGCCCTGGACGTGTCGATTCAGGCGCAGATCCTCAACCTGCTGGAAGACCTGCAGGAAGAGTTCAATCTGACCTTTCTATTCATCGCGCATGACCTGTCAGTCGTCGAGCATATCTCGGACCGCGTGGGCGTTATGTACGTAGGCAAGCTGGTGGAGATGGCCGACACCGAGTCGCTCTTCACAGATCCAAAACATCCTTATACCGAAGCCCTGCTGTCAGCCGTGCCGACTACTGATCCGGAAATCAAGATGGATCGTATCATTTTGCCGGGTGAAGTGGCCAATCCGGCTGATCCGCCCAGCGGCTGCTATTTTCATCCGCGCTGCCGCTACGCCCAGGACATTTGCGCCACAGAAACACCCGCCTGGAGCGAAGTCGCGCCCGGGCATTTCGCCGCCTGCCATTTCGCTGAGGAATTGGAACTGCGCGGGGTCGACGAGGACGACTGATGGATTTGCTGGCGGTCTTCGTGCTGGCGTCGCTAATTGGCGCGTTTATGATCGTCCGCGTCATTTTCTGGACGACTAACCGCGCGGCGCATTCGGCGGTTACCCGCTACTTCAAAGCGAGCGAGTATATCCTGGAGACAGGCGAGCCGCCGCGAGAATGGCTGGCCCCGCCCTTGCGCCGGCGCATCTTCAACAGCGCCCCGTCCCCGGTCACAAATGACGAGGTGCTGGAGCGGCTTGACGACTTGTTTCGCTTCTTCGAGCAATGCAGCTTCTTTGAAGATGAGTTGGCGCGCGAGCAATTGCTCTCGCAGCTGACGGAAATACGCGAGCGCTGGACGAAAAGCGGCTTTGCCTAGGCCTCATTCCAACTTTACAATGCCCCACATTGGCAGGTCCTCGAAGGTTACTACCGTGGCCCCGGCGTCCGCGCGGCAATCGACGGCGCGGGGCGCTTGGCCCGGCGCGAAAAACGTCGCCGATCGGTAGACCCGGCCGAGCAGCGATTCCCTGATTGTCAGTTCCACCTTGCGCTGGACATTGTAGCCATCGGTCTGCGGGTCATAGTTGCTGTTCAGCAAGTGGCAGATCAAGGGCGAATCGGCGTTCTCGGGTTGAACGCGAGGCAAGACCGACAGATTCCCCGGGCCGGAAACTGCGACATCATGACCCACTGCCTTTATCAAATTGTCCGCTGTTGACCAGGTCACAAGCTGATTCGCCGCGCGAGACAGATAGGCTTCTTGCTCAGCGTTCAAGTGCGAGGGTTCAAAGCGGACGACAGCGCGGAACTGGGACAAATCCGTGCGTAGCAGGCGGTCTTCAATCCAGTCATCGCCGGCCACTATGATGCGGTAAGGGACGTTGGACGCGCTCAGCGCCAGACAAGCTTGCACGAGATCGGTCTTGGGCGCGCTGCGATTCTGGCCGCCCAGATGGCCGCTGCTCAAGCGCTCGCCCAGATACTGACGGACGGCGTTGTTGCTGAAGACGAGCGCAACGGTGGCCACGGACTCGTAGCCGTCGAACAAGTCCGGACAGTCGCGAACGAAGTGATAAAGGTCTTCATAGTCGCCGGGCTTGCTGTGGTACCAGCGGTCGGGCTCGCCGGCGAAGCGATGCGTCCACATTTTGTCAGGCGCCATGAAGACGTGCCCGTGCGCGTAAGCTTGCGCGATCCACAGCCGGATATGCCCCGGCCGGTCGTTCAGGCGGTATGGCTCAAATGCGCTCGGCACGCCGGTAATCGCCACAAGCTTGCCCAGCGCGTCGGCGAGCTTGAAGGTATAAATCGGCTCGGAGGGCAAAACCTCTTCCTCCGGCGGGCGATACTCCATTTCGTTGGTGTAGAAGTCGTGCGCATCGGCGGCGTACATGAATTCCGCCCAATAGTAGGGCGAGTTGGAGCTCATGGGTACGTCTTGGCCGAAGTCTTGCGCGCGGCGTTTGAATTCCCGAAACAGCGTGTTGATCTCATGCCACTGGTAATTGAAGTATTCGCGCGCCAGTGGGATCGTCGGCGGAAAAGCGAGAATCTCGGCGCGATAACGCTCATTGGTGAAGCCGCGCGACAAGAGATAATCGCGGTAATTGAAGCTCGCGAGATCGTCGAAGCCATGCGCTTCAAGCGCTGACGAATCCAGCGCCGCCTCGAGATAGTCGCGAAAGCCGGCCATGCAATGCTGACAGAAGCAGCCACCGTAACGCGCGTTCAGGGCGCCGATGGTGGGAATGGCGGAGTCGATCATCAGCCAGTCAGTACCCGCTTCCATGACTCGCCGCAGCTGGTGCAAGAGGTAATGCCGATAAGCGGGCGCGTTAGTGCAAAAGTGGTAGGAGGGATGCCCCTTGTAGGTATGCGCCCACCAGGTCACAGCTGGCTTGTTGTCCAGGTCGCGCACGGTCGACTCCATGAAGTTGGAGTCGTAGTCAATCATGCCCATCCAGTCGGCGTCCAGCTCAACGCGGCCTTGAAACTTGACGCCGCAGCGATGCGCCTCATCGACATCGCGCATCAACTCTTCATCCGGCGGCAAACCGCGGCGATCAGGCTCGGGCAAGAAGCCCCAGCCCAGCCCGGTGGCGCGATAGCGGCGATAGACATCCATGCTGCAGGGGCGGGTTATCAGTACGTCAGATCGCTTTAATGCCATTGGAATGACTCCGGAGAATCTCTACAACTTGGAAACATAAACATAATAGGCGCCGCGCTCGCGCTGCCCAGCCGCGTCAAGCAACAGCGTGCCTAGCGAAGTGACGCCGGCGCTCAATTCTACTTCAAATGCGGTCGCGGCGTCGGTTTCCAGACACAACTGTGAATACTCAATGTCGCTGATGCGAATCGTTGCCGCAATGACGCCCATTGATACGTCGGCTTCGCGCGGATGCGTACTTAGTTCTATCCGGTAGGCGCCGGCAGCGCGCGCGTCAATCATCCAATAGCCGCTGGCGTCAAAGGCCGGATCGTCAATCCAGATCTGCTTCCAGGGCACGCGCCCCGAGGTCGGATGCCAGTCGCGGGCTGACAGCAGCGTCGGATTCTCGTATTCGCTGCCGACTGGAATGGCTACGGTTTGGGCGAACGCGCCCTGCATATCCCGCCACCAACGGTCGTAGTCCCGGCGCAAAGCCTCGACAACGTGGCGGGATTCGGCGGCTAAATCGCGCGTTTGCCCCGGGTCGCAGTCCACATCGTAGAGTTCGACGCCGTTAAGCAGACGCCATCGTCCTTTAATCAGCGCGGTATGATGCCACTTTTGCGGCGCGTCGGGCTGCAGCTGAACGACAATTGAGCGCTCGGGCAAGTCATCGGCTTCGCCACGCAGAAGCGGCGCCAGGCTTAGGCCATCCAAGTCCGCTGCATTTTCGGCGCGGATGCCGCAGAGATCGAGTAGAGTCGGCAAGATGTCGATATGCGCGGTCGGCTGCGCGATTTTGCGCCCGGCGGGCAATTGGCCGGGCCAGCGCACGAAGAAGCTGACGCGGTGGCCGCCCTCGTAAACTGAGCCTTTGACGCCGCGCATGCCGGCGTTGTAGCCGTCGCCGGTGGCCGCGTCGAAGCCGGCGGCGGTACCGTGATCGCTGGTGAAAATGACGATGGTGTCGTCGGCAAGGCCCTGGTCTTCCAGTCTCTGAAACAGCCGCTCGAGATTCTCGTCAAAGTTGGCGATCATGCCGTAGAATCTGGCGCGCGAGTCGGGGATTCCCTGCCGAAGATATGGCGCTGCGTAGCTATCGGGGACAAGAAAGGGCGCGTGCATGGCATTGGTCGCCAGGTAAACAAAGAAGGGCGCGTCAGCCGGCCGGCTGATGAATTCGGAAGCCGCGGCGAAAAACACGTCGGTGCAGTAACCCGCGCAGGGCAAGGGCTCGCCATTGCGGAAATAGGTATCGTCAAAGTAGTTGTTTCCCCAGTAGTCGGGCAGCTCGCCCACCCCGCCGCCCTTGTGGCAGAGCGCCTCGTCAAAGCCGCGAAAATGCGGCGCAAAGGGATAGCTGTCGCCCAGGTGCCATTTGCCGAACATCGCCGTTCGATAGCCGCTGGCTGAGAAGTGGTCGGCCATTGTGACGGCGTTCGGACGCAGCAGGTGACGGCCCTGGATGACGTGCCATACGCCGTTGCGCGCGGCATACTGGCCGGTCAGCAGCGCCGCCCGCGACGGCGAACAGAGCGGATCGTGATGGTGATTGTCCAACTGGACGCTTGCGCGCGCCATGCGATCAAGATGCGGCGTATGGAGGGCTGGGTTGCCGTGATAGCCGATGTCGCCGTAGCCCTGGTCGTCGGTAATGATAAATATGACATTGGGACGCTGCGACATGAGGTCAGCCGTTTGGCGCTCGGGCTCAGTCGAAGACCGGACGCCTGTTGTATCGCTCCCAGCGAACGATGAAGTCCCAGGGTTCGTCATGCGCCAGCAAGCCCAGCGGATCTTTGCCTTGTACGACGCCGTGAGAGCTGTAGGTCGCGACGTGGCTGAGCCCCCAGCTCAATCCGGCGAGCGGCGCCGTGTTGCGGCTCTCCTCTATTCGCAAGGCGCCGGCCGCTTGTGGCGGAGCGATGATCGTCGACATTGGCTGGAAGCTGAGGCCGTCAGGGGCAAACTGAATCGTGTTCTTCTCGGGCCCACAGCGCGTAAGCAGCGCGCCGACGCCGCCGGAGTAATTCCACACCATGACTTCATGGCCGCTGTTGGTGATCGGGTTTAGCGGCGACTTCTGGTAGGGGCCGAGCGGGTCGTCCGCGATTGCCACGCCCCATTTGCTGTCCATATTGCTGTGGCCGATGCCTTCGCCCTTGAAGTAGAGCCAGTAGCGGCCGTCGCGGTACAGCAGCGCCGGGTCGTGCACGCGCAGGCTGTCGAATGTACCTTGGACCGTAGCTTGCTCGGGATGCGCGCGAACATCCACCTCGCCGGAGGGATCGGGTTCGACGACTGGCGCGCTGCTCTTGGTCCAAGGCCCCTTCGGCGAATCCGCCCAGGCGATGGCGATGGATTCCGGTGTGCTGCGCCAGGTGGGCGCGGCTGTCACCTGATAGACCAGGTAGTAGCGGCCGTCATGCGAAAGGACATCGGGCGTGAAGATACTGCGTTCATCGTAGCTGCCGGCGGGTCCGCGTTCGACAGCGGGCCCCTGCTCCCGCCAGGTATGGCCGTCGTCCGTTGAAGTGGCGTACCAGACGTCGGTGAGGTCCCAGGGCATGGCCGGCAGCGTATCGGTAGCGCGATCATGCCCAACGGGAACGCAGGGATGGGCGCCGCGGGTATACCAGACGTAGTAGACGCCGTCGACTTCAATGATGCAACTGGGATCACGCCGGACGATGCCGCGCTCGTAACCCAGCCCCGGCGCCGGCATATATCGGAAATGCGTAAACCAGGGATTGTCCGCGTCTCGCTGCTGAAATCGTTGCATTGCTGCGCTTTGCATGCGTTGGGCCTTTTCCGGTACGTGAAAACGACGTCAAGAATCGGGAATCAATGGCGCGGGGCGTCTATATGTATGTCCGGCGGTCGTGGTCAAGCTCCCAGCGGATCAAAAAATCCCAGGGTTCTGCGATCGCGGCCAGGCCCAGCGGATCCTGTCCCTGCCTGATGAGATGCGAGCTGGCGGCGATGACGTGGCTCAAGCCCCAGCTGAAGCCGGAAAGCGGCTCCTTATTGTCCTCGTCGGCGACGCGCAAGGGACCCGCGCCCTGGGGCGGGACGACGACATTTGACATGACTTCAAAGTTGATGCCGTCCGGCGCGAACTGAATCGTGTTTTTCTCCGGCCCGCAGCGGTTGACCAAACCGGCCACGCCGCCGGCGTATGGCCACACCACGACCTCATGGCCGCTGTTTGTGACAGGATTGAAAGGCGACTTGGTATATGGACCCAGGGGCGTATCGGCTATGGCGACGCCCCACTTCGACTCCATGTGGTGATAGCCGATGCCTTCGCCTTTGTAATAGAGCCAGAATTGCCCCTCGCGATACAGCAGCGCCGGGTCATGAACTTGCAAGCTGTCCCAGGCGCCTCTGACCGGGGCTAGCTCGGGAATGCCCTGTTCGTCAATTTCGCCGGATTCATCGGGCTCGACTATGGGCGCGGGACTCTTGGTCCAGGGGCCGTCGGGAGAGTCGGACCAGGCGATGGCGATGGATTCGGGCGTACAGCGGTAGTTTGGCGATGGCGCCACCTGGTAGACCAGGTAGTAACGACTTTGATGCGCCAAAAAGCCCGGCGTGAAGACACCGCGCTCGTCGTAAGCGCCGGCGGGACCGCGCTCGACAGCCGGACCCTGTTCCTCCCAGTGATGGCCGTCGCTGGACGTGGCGTACCAAATATCGGCGAGATCCCAAGGCGTCGCCGGCAGGACATCGGTCATCCGGTCGAAGCCCACGGGCAGGCATGGCTGCTTGGCGCGGGTGTACCAGACATAGTATCTGCCGTTGATCAGATTGATCGAACTGCAGTCGCGGCGGACGACGCCCGGCTCATAGCCCAGGCCCGGCGCATGGCTGTATTTGAATTTGGCGAACCAGGGATTGTCTTTGTCCGGGCGCTTGAAGCGTTGCATGGCGGCGCTAAGTGGCATGGAAGATTCCTGTGCTAAATGCGTCGTGGTGTGACCAAGGCCACACCACGACTTTGCTTGCGAACGAATTTCGGCTTCAGCTTAGTTGCTGCCGCCTTCAAAATACCACTGCTCGGGCATGAACATGACCCATTGGCGGTAGCTCCAGGCCCACTG
>CAZWCV010000028.1:0-32503 GCA_964632725.1 uncultured Anaerolineaceae bacterium | reverse complement strand
GCTGGAATTGGCGCCGGAAGTCGAAGAGGATTGGGGAGAATAAGCCCTATGCGCGTCGCCCTGCTGGTTACCCATATCCGCGCCGAAGAAAAGCTGATCCTGGCCGCTTTCAACAAGCGCGGCATCAGCCCCGATATCATCCTGGACCGGGAATTGAATTTCGATATTTCGCGGGGAAGCGAGCAGTTGGCGCCTTCGGGCAGCGCCTGGAGCGCTTACGACTTGATCTTCGAGCGCTGCGTCAGCACCTCGCGCGGCATGTACGCGCTGGCGGTGCTTAACAGCTGGGGCATCCGCAGCTTCAACTCCTTTGAGACAGCCGCCATCTGCGCCGACAAAGTGCGCACCAGCATCGCGTTGACGCAGTGCGGCGTCCCCCAGCCGCATACGCGCGTCGCCTTCACGCCGGGCAGCGCCATGCAAGCCATCGAAGATGTCAGGTATCCGGCCGTGCTGAAACCTGTTACCGGTTCCTGGGGGCGGCTGCTGGCGCGCGTGCATAATCGCGACAGCGCCGAGGCCATCCTGGAGCATCGGCAGACCCTGGGCGATTACAATCATCACATCTATTACGTCCAGGAATATGTTGATAAACCCGGCCGCGATATCCGCGCCTTTGTCGTGGGCGATCGCACCATCGCCGCCATCTACCGCGCCTCCAACCATTGGATTACCAATACCGCGCGCGGCGGCCAGGCGACCAATTGTCCCGTGACCGCGCAGTTGGATGAAATCTGCGTCAAAGCGGCCGAGGCGGTCGGCGGCGGAATTCTGGCGATTGACCTGCTGGAGGACGCGCAGGGCAATTTCGTGGTCAACGAGATCAATCACACCATGGAGTTCCGCAATAGCAGCGAACCCACCGGCGTCGATATCGCCCAGGAAACCATTGATTACGTCATCGGTCAGGTCGAGGCAGTCGCGTGATACAAGCGGGCATAGTCGGCGGCAGCGGCTACACCGGCGGCGAATTGCTGCGGCTGCTGCATTTTCATCCAAATGTGGAAGTCACGCAGATCACCAGCCGCGAGCACGCCGGCCGCTACATTCACACGGCACATCCCAATCTGCGCGGCGTATCCGCGCTAAAGTTCATCCATCCCGACGCCCTGGAAGCCTGCGATCTGCTCTTTCTGGCGCTGCCGCATGGCACGGTCGCGCGCGGCATCGAGCGCTACGCCGGCCTGGCGCCAAAGCTGATCGACCTGTCAGCCGACTTTCGGCTCGACTCCCCTGCTGCCTATGAGCGCTGGTACGGCGAAGCGCACCCGGCGCCGGACTGGCTCGAGCGCTTCGTCTACGGCTTGCCCGAGGTCAATCGCGAGCAGCTCCGCGGCGCGGATTACGTCAGCGGCGTCGGCTGCAACGCCACCGCTGTCAATCTGGCGCTGGGTCCCCTGGCGCGCGCGGGCGTCCTTGAGCGCGCCGTGATCGAAATCAAAGTCGGCTCCTCCGAAGGCGGCAACAAGAGCAACGCCGGCTCCCATCATCCCCTGCGCAGCGGCGCAGTGCGCACCTACAAAGCCACCGGACACCGCCACCTGGCCGAAGTTCAGATGATCCTGGGCTGCGAATTGCCCATCCACTTCGCTGTCACCGCCATTGAGATGGTGCGCGGCGTACACCTGCTGGCGCACTGCTACCTCAACGAAAGCAAAGTAGAGCGCGATATCTGGCGCTTGTACCGCGGGGCCTACCGCGGCGAGCCCTTCGTGCGGCTGGTAAGCGGCAAAGTCGGCCTGCATCGCCTGCCCGAGCCACGGGTGGTCGCCGGCACTAACTACTGCGACATCGGCTTCGAGCTGGACGGCGATGGCGAGCATCTGGTGGTGATCGCCGCGCTGGACAATCTGGGCAAAGGCGCGGCCGGCAGCGCGGTGCAGGCGATGAATCTCATGCACGAATTCGACGAGATGACCGGGCTGGAATTCCCGGGCATTTATCCCTAAGGCTTGGATAGTCATGTCGAGTACAGATCTCTTGGTAGTCAAATTGGGCGGCGGCGCCGGGCTGGACCTGGCGGCGGCCTGCGCTGACCTGGCCACAATCGCGCGGCAGCGTCCGCTAGTGGTCGTGCATGGCGTCAGCGACGCTATGAATCAGCTATGCGCCGTGCTGGGAATTGAGGTGCAGACCCTGACTTCGCCCTCCGGCCACAGTTCGCGCTATACGCCGCCTGCGACTCGCGATGTTTACGTGCGCGCATCCGAGCAAACCAACGCGGAATTGGTCGCTGAACTGCTGCAGCGCGGCGTCGACGCGACCGGCTTCGTCGGCGAAGACGTGACCCTGCGCGGTAGCCGCAAGCAAGCCATCCGCGCCCTCGTGAACGGGAGAATCCGCATGGTGCGCGACGACCACAGCGGCGCCATCTCCGACATTGAAACGGCTGCCCTGCGCAGCGCGCTTGAACAAGGCCAGGTCCCGGTGCTGCCGCCAATGGCCAGCAGCGCCGACGGCCTGCTGAACGTCGACGGCGACCGGGCCGGCGCGGCTGTAGCCGGCGCGCTGGGCGCAAGTACGCTCGTGATTCTGAGCAATGTGCGCGGTTTGTACCGCGACTTTCCTGACGAAGACAGCTTTATTGATCAGGTCGCGCTATCACAGATTGAAAGCGCGCTCGATTGGGCGCAGGGACGCATGAAGCGCAAGGTGCTGGCGGCGCAGGAAGCGCTGACGCAGGGCGTATCGGCGGTCATCATCGGCGACGGCCGCGTGAACAATCCGGTGTCGCGCGCGCTTGGCGGGGAAGGCACGAGGTTTACACCATGATCGAAACGAAGACCGCCTTTGAAATCGAAGACCGCTACGGTTCCGGCGCATACGGCAAACGGCCGACCGCGCTGGTGCGTGGCAATGGCGTATACGTTTGGGACAGCGACGGCAAGCGCTACCTGGACGCCACCAGCGGACAAGGCGTCGCCGCGCTGGGCCACTGCCATCCGGCTGTAGTCGCCGCCGTGAACGCCCAGGCGAGCACGCTGGTCTCGATTCACGAGTCATTCTATAACGACCGCCGCGCCGAGCTTTACACGCTGCTGGACAGCGTCACGCCCGCGGATCTCAGCCGCTTCTTTTTGTGCAACAGTGGCGCGGAAGCCATCGAGGGCGCGCTCAAAGTGGCCAAGCTGCTCACCGGACGCAATGGCATTGTGGCCGCCAAGCGGGCCTTCCACGGCCGCACCACCGGCGCCTTGTCCATGACCTGGACGCCGAAGTATCGCAAGCCCTTCCAAGAGTGGCTGCCGACAGTCGAGCATATCGCCTTTAACGATATCGACGCCGCTACCGAGGCGATCACGTCCAATACCGCCGCCGTCGTGGTGGAGTCGGTACAAGGCGAAGGCGGCGTGCATCCGGCCGAGATCGGCTATTTGCAGGCGCTGCGCGAGCGCTGCGATCAGACCGGCGCCATGCTGATCGTGGACGAAATACAGACCGGCTTCGGTCGTACGGGCAAGTGGTTCGGCTTCGAACACGCGGGCATCCTTCCCGACATCGTCGCGCTGGCCAAAGCCATCGGCGGCGGACTGCCAATGGGCGCCGTCTGCTGGCGCGCCGCGCAGGGTCCCATCGACCGCGCCAGCCATGGCAGCACTTTCGGCGGCAACCCGCTGGCTTGCGCCGCAGCCATCTCTACCATTACGACATTACGGGACGACGGAATCGTAGCAGAGGTCCGCAGCAAGGGCGACTGGCTCATGGGCGAGCTGGAAGGTCTCAATCTGCGCGGCGTACGCAATGTGCGCGGACGCGGTTTGATGGTGGGGCTGGAGCTGCGCGGACGGGTGACGCCGGTCTTAAGAGCGCTGCAGGAACAAGGTGTGCTGGCGCTGCCCGCCGGCTTGAACACCCTGCGCTTGCTGCCGCCGCTGATCATCAGCCGCGACGAACTGCGCATCGTCGTCGATGCCATCAACGAAGTATTGGACTGAGCCATGACTGCGTCAGCGGCCGAGCACCTGCTGTACGACCTGGTCAGCATCGCCAGTCCGTCTTGCCACGAGGCTGAAGCGTCGGCCTTCCTGGTGGATTGGATGCGCGCGCATGGCTATGACAGCGCCTACGTGGACGAGGCGGGCAACGCGGTTGGCATCATCGGTGGCGGCCCGCGTGAGATCGTTCTGCTCGGGCATATCGACACCTTCGCCGGTTTTCCGCCCTTGCGCCGCGACGGCCGCCTGCTCTACGGGCGCGGCGCGGTGGACGCCAAAGGCCCGCTCTGCACATTCGCCGCAGCCGCGCGGCAGGCCGCCCTGCCCGACAACCTGCGCGTGGTCGTCATCGGCGCGGTCGAAGAAGAAGCCGCCACCAGCCGCGGCGCGCGTCATGCGCTGACCTGCTTCCAGCCCGATTTCTGCGTCATCGGCGAGCCGTCGCATTGGGATCGCATCACGCTCGGTTACAAGGGGCGGCTGCTGCTGGACTGGCGCTGGGAAGGCGGCTTGTCTCACAGCGCCGGCGACGCGCCCAGCCCGGCCGAACGCGCTCTGGAATACTTTAGCGCGCTCAAAGCGCAAAGCGATGAGCATAATCGGGGCATCGACTCGATCTTCGCCCGGCTGGACGCCTCGCTGCGCGATATCAATACCTGGCAGGCAGGCGTCAACGGCGTGGCTGAAATGACGATCGGGCTGAGGCTGCCGCCGGGCGTCAGGCCTGAAACCGTGGAGCGGCGGCTACCGCATACGGACGGCGCAACTGTCAGCGCACGCGGCGCCGAATGCGCTTACACCGGCGACCGCAACAGCGAGCTCAGCCGCCAGTTTCGCCGCGCGATACGGGCTGCCGGCGGCGTTCCGCGCTTCCTGTACAAGACCGGCACCTCGGACATGAATGTGGTTGGCCCGCGCTGGAACTGCCCTATCCTGGCCTACGGGCCGGGCGATTCCGCGCTCGACCATACGCCCGAAGAGCATATCAATCTCGATGAGTATTTGCAGGCGATAAACGTCCTCGCTACCGTACTCGAATCACTCTAAGTGAGAACTGGCAAGCACATGCACAACCGAAACATTACCGTTGACGGCTTCAACTTCATCGACTCCACCTTGCGCGAGGGCGAGCAGTTTCGCGGCGCGCATTTCAGCATTGACGACAAGCGCGAAATCGCCCAACTGCTGGATCAATTCGGCGTCGAGTATATGGAGCTTTCGACGCCGGTCGCCAGCCCGCAGAGCGCGGACGCCATCAGGGCGCTGGCTGATTTGCCGCGCCGCTTCAAGCTCTTGACGCATATCCGCGCCAACCTGGACGACGCCAGGCTGGCGGTGGATTGCGGGGTCGACGGCGCTGATGTCTACATCGGCACCTCCGATTACATGCGCCAATACAGCCACGGCAAGAGCCTCGAGCAAGTCATCGACATGGGCCAGGAAGTCATCGCCTACCTTAGAGACAAAAACGTGGAAACGCGCTTCAGCACCGAAGATACCTTCCGCAGCAACTTCGCCGATGTCATGACGGTCTACCGCGCAATGGATTTGGCCGGCGTCGACCGTGTGGGCGTGGCGGACACGGTCGGCGTGGCGGATCCGCTGCAAACCTACAACCTGATTTCCAATCTGCGCGATGTCGTCAGCTGCGATATTGAATTTCACGGCCACAACGACAGCAGCTGCGCCGTAGCCAACGCCTTCAGCGCCCTGCAAGCCGGCGCGACCCATATTGACACGACTGTGTTGGGCATCGGCGAGCGCAACGGCATCACGCCCATGGGCGCCCTGATTGGCCGGCTCTATACCTGTGACAAATCACTGGTCGAAAAATACGACCTGTCGCTTTTGGCCGAAATCGAGCGCCTCGTGGCGGCCAAGGTCGGCATCGACATTCCCTTCAATACGCCAATCACCGGCGCTGTCGCCTTCCATCACAAAGCCGGCGTGCATACCAACGCGGTGCTGCAGAATCCGACGACTTACGAGGCAGTCAACCCGGCCGACTTCGGCATGACGCGCGTCATTGATGTGGCGCATCGTTTGGTCGGGCGCAGCGCCATTCGCGATCGCGCCGCCGGCCTGGGCATCGACTTGCCCGACGAGTCGCTGCGCTCGGTCACCGATCAGGTCAAGTCAATGGCGGATGAGCGGCAAATCACCCTGGCTGATGTCGACAGGATTCTCAGCGCTTTGATGTTGCCGGTCGACGACTAGTCTTCATTCTCGGCAATTGGCGCGCTGCGCGGGTCCTGCATGGGGCCGAGAAAGACCAGGATCGACAGCAAGCCGGCCAGCGCGAATATGCCGAAAGACAGCTCAAAGCTGGCGGCATCCACCAGCCAGCCCCCTATAATGGGCGCGAACACTGTTACCGGAGCGATCAGGCTGTTGGCCATGCCGATATAGAAGGGGCGCTCGGCCACGCTGCAGAATTGCACCGTAATGGTCATGATCGTGGACCACTGGGTCGAGTTGACCATGCCCGTCAAGGCGAACACCAGATAGAACCAGCGCGGGTCTTCCGCGGTGAGAGCAATGGCAATGGCCAGAACGGTCAGGATATTGGCCGCGATCAAGACGCGCCGCAGGCCAAACCGCTCACCAACCCAGCCGATCACCGCGCTGGCAAGCATATTGGATATGAGCAGCGCGCTGGTCAAGCCGCCGACGAATTCAGGCGACAGGTCAAAACGGCGAATCCCGAAGATGGTATAGAAAGATATGGCGGTCAAGCTGAGCGAGGTCAGGCTGCGAGCCAGCAGGAACCAGCGGAAGTTGTGATCTGCGCGCAGAATCCGCCGCAGCCTGCGGCCGAATGCTCGCGGTCCCATGCCGGGAACGACATCGCGTGGCGCGCTCTTGGGTTCGAATGTCTGCGCCAGAAACACAAAGGAAATCATCATGCTCAAGCCGGCGACAGCGAAGAGCAAGACGAAGCTCTGCGGGTAGACCAGCCGCTCCAGGATTACGCTGGCGAGCAAAGCCCCGCCGGCGCCAAAAAGGTTCACGGCGGCGGACTGGATGCCGAAAAACGAGCCGAGCAAATGTGCCGGCATAATTTTACTGATCATGCTCTGCCAGGCCGTGCCAGTGAAGCCGCCGCCCAGCGACTGAATACCGAGCAAGATAAAGGTCAGGATTAGCGCGGCGTCGGCGCCGATGGTTGGCAGCGCCAGGGCCACGATGGCCAGGCCAAAGAACGGCAAGCGCTCAAACAGCGTGGTTGCCAGAACCATCGGCTTGAATCGACTCAAGCCGGCGACATAACCCGATGTCAGCAGCTGCGGCGCCTGCCAGCCAATGTGGAATAGCGCCGCCGCAAAGCCAATCAGCGCCGTTGACTCGGTCAGGTACGACAGAAATAACGGGACTATGGTAACATACGATGCCAGGCCCATAACGCCGAAGCCGAAGAGCGCGCCGTCCATGATATTCACGAATGCGTTGTGGCGCAGTTTGCCTTGCAGTTCGCTCGAGAGCATGGCGCGAATCAATTCGATGGATCTCTGGCGAAGGCGCAATTCTAGCAGACTATCTGCATTGCAGAATGAGCAATGAGATCTGGAGTTAATTCCATAATGCCCTTGGCCGCCGCAAGTAGCGGCGCGTCGACGCCGGGAACCTGGCTGATGACTATGACGCTGACTGAAAAACTGCTGGCGCGAGCGAGCGGACGGAAACGCGTCAAGCCGGGCGACATTGTCGTGGTTGAGCCGGACGTCGTGCTCAGCCACGACAATTCCGCCGCGATTTGGGAGATATTCCAGCAGCTGCCGCATGGCAAGATCAAGCGCCCGGACCGGCTTGCGATCACGCTGGACCACGCCGCTCCGCCGCCCACCGCCAAACACGCGCGCAATCACGCCCAAATCCGGCAGTTGGTTCGCGAGCAAGGCATAAGCAACTTTTACGAAATTGGCCGCGGCATCTGCCACCAGGTTTTATGTGAAGAAGGGATTGTCGGGCCCGGCTTGACCCTGCTGGGCGCGGACAGCCATAGCCCGCATTGTGGCTGGCTGGGCGCGTTTGGCGCCGGCATCGGCCGCAGCGAAGTGGCGGCGCTCTGGGCCACCGGCGAGTTATGGCTGCGCGTGCCCGAGACCATGCGCATCTTGCTTACAGGCCGGCTCAATGACGGCGTGACGACCAAAGACCTGACCATCCACTTGATTGGCGAGCTGTCAGCCGATGGCGCGACCTATATGGCGGTCGAGTTCGCCGGCGATGGACTCGCCAGCCTTTCGCCCGATGCGCGCGCGGTGCTGACCAATATGATGGCCGAGATGGGCGCCAAGAATGCCTGCATGGCGCCGGATGCCGTCACCTGGGACTGGCTGGCGGCGAGCCTGGCGCGCACACGCCCTCACGACTCCGACGAGCGGCTGGCGTTTTTCGAAGAATCCGCTCTCTATTCTGATGCCGACGCGGCCTACGCCGAGCAGCGCCACATTGAGCTAAGCGAAATCGAGCCGATGGTGTCTTGCCCGCACGCGGTCGACAATGTCCAGCCGCTGTCGTCGCTGAAACATAGGCCGGTGGACGTCGGCTTCATCGGCACTTGCACCAACGGTCGCCTGGAAGACATCGCCAGCGCCGCCGAGATCCTGCGCGGCAGAAAGCTAAAGAGACGGTTGCTGGTGATTCCCGCGTCTTCCATAGTGCTGCGCGACGCCGCTGAAGCCGGCTACGTCGCGGCCCTGATTGATGCCGGCGCGACCATCGGCACGCCGGGCTGCGGGCCATGCATGGGCAATCACATGGGCGTGTTGGCGCCGGGCGAAGTCTGCATCAGCAGCGCCAATCGCAATTTCCGCGGGCGCATGGGCCAGCGCGAGGCCGAGATATACCTGGCGAATCCGGCGGTGGTGGCGGCCAGCTGCCTCGCCGGCTACATCATTCACCCGGCGCAAATACGCGAGGGCGAGCCTGCATGACAACGACAAGCCACCGCGTCTGGAAATACGGCGACAACGTCAATACCGATGTCATCTTCCCCGGCAAGTACACCTACACCATCAGCCATGAGCCGGCAGCGCTGGCGCGCCATGCCCTCGAAGACTTGGACCCGACTTTCGCCGCAAACGTTCGTCAAGGCGATGCGATTGTGGCCGGGCGCAACTGGGGCAACGGCAGCAGCCGCGAGCAGGCGGTCACCTGTTTGCTGGCGGCGGGCGTGCAGGCCGTGATCGCCGTGAGCTTCGCGCGCATCTATTATCGCAACGCCATCAACAGCGGCTTGCTGGTCATAGAATGCCCGGCGCTCGTCGAGGCGGTAGCGACCGGCGATGAGATCGGGATTGACCTGGCCGCGACGCGGATTCTCGCCGCCGGGCGGAGTTACGCTTTCCCGCCGCTGCCGCCGCAGGTGCTCGAGATTCTCGATGCCGGCGGGATTATTCCCTGGCTGCGGGCGAGGGCTCTCCGCGACGGGGAATAGACACCCGGCAACAGTTGGAAGTCGCGCGAACGCTACGTGGGGGCGAATTGCAGGCTGTGCGTCGCCCGCATATTTGCAACTTCCGTATAGGGAGATTCCCCGAATCGCCCCGACAGAGCCCCACAGCCCCCCGCCCGATTCAAGCGTGTTATTCTGTTCGTTTGAATGTAGTATTGGCGCGGCGTAATTCCGCGAATTAGAGAAGTCACATGCTAGCGATAGTCAACACCTGCGCGGTCATCGGTTTGGACGGGCACATCGTCGAAGTGCAGACCGACTTCAACCCCCGCGCCCATCTGCCCAGTTTTAACCTGGTAGGCTTGCCCGGCGTGGCCGTGCGCGAAAGCAAAGACCGCGCTCGCTCCGCGATTCGCAACAGCGGCCTGCGCTTCCCCAACAAAGCCTACGTAGTCAACCTGTCGCCCGCCGATATTCAGAAGCATGGCCCGTCCTACGACCTGGCCATCGCCATTGGCATCCTGGCGGCGACGGATCAGATTCCGCTGCACACGCTGGACAACGCGCTCTTCATCGGCGAGCTGTCGCTGGACGGCGGCATCCGCCACGTCAAAGGCGTGCTGCCGATGGTCTACACCGCCATGCAAGAGCGCATCGAAACGGTCTTCGTACCAGCAGAAGACGCTGCCGAAGCCGCCCTCATTGAAGGCGTCACGATAATCCCGGTGCGCTCCATCGGCCAACTGGTCGAGCATCTTTATCAGTTGAATCCGATCACGCCATACCGCGGCGATCTGGACTCGCAATCCGCTGAGCCCAAACTCGCTGACGGCCTGGTTGATTTCGCCGACATCCGCGGGCAGGAGCACGTCAAGCGCGCGCTGGAAGTGGCGGCCGCCGGCAATCACAACATCCTGATGTCGGGTCCGCCCGGCGCCGGCAAGAGCTTGCAAGCCCGCGCCCTGGCCGGCATCCTGCCCTCGCTGGCGACCCAGGAAGCCCTGGAAGTCACGCGCATCTATTCGATTGTCGACATGCTCTCGCAAGACGAGCCGCTTATACGGCAGCGACCGTTCCGCGCGCCCCACCACACCATCTCGCAAGTCGGCCTGGTTGGCGGCGGCTCGATCCCAAAACCGGGCGAAATCAGCCTGGCGCACCGCGGCGTGCTCTTCCTCGATGAGATCAACGAGCACTCGAGCAAGGTGCTGGAAGTGCTGCGGCAGCCAATCGAAGACAAGATCGTGACCATCAGCCGGGCCAAGGGCAGCGTCACCTTTCCGGCCAATTTCCTGCTGGTCGGCGCGCGCAACCCTTGCCCCTGCGGCTTCTACGGCGATTTGCAGCAGACTTGCAGCTGCACGCCCAATCAGATTCAGCGCTATCAATCGCGCATATCCGGACCGATTCTGGACCGCATCGACATTCACGTCGACGTGCCGCGGGTCGATTTCGACAAGCTCATGGGCGATGCGCGCGCGGAAAGCTCGCTGGATATCCGCCGACGCGTCGAAACCGCGCGGGATCGTCAAGTCGAGCGCTTCGAGCAGCACCCCGGCCTCTTCGCCAATGCCGACATGAGTGTCAGTGAAATCGACGACTTCTGCGTATTGAGCGACGAGGCGCGCCAGATCCTGACGCTGTCCGTGCGCAGGATGCAGCTTAGCGCGCGCAGCTATCACCGCGTTCTCAAGTTAAGCCGGACCATCGCCGATCTTGAGGACGCCGCCGACATACAAGTCGCGCATATCGCCGAAGCGCTGCAGTATCGCCCCGCAGCCGAATGACGCTCACGCCAGCGCGCCATTGGAGTCTGCGTGAGGCGTTAGTTCAGCATCAAATCCGCTAAATCTGGCTCCCCTTCCCTGATGATTCGGGGAAGGGGCCGGGGGATGGGGTAGAAGAGCGACAGAGCTACTTGATCTGCGCCAGTTGCGTTTCCAGAATCCGCGCCGGCGAGTAATTCTCGACGCGCGCTTGCTCCGCTTCAGCAGACGAAAGCGCATCATCCGGGATCAAGCCGATAATCTGCGAGCTGGCGATGTCGACGCCGAATGATCGCGCTTCCTTTGCAATCACGGTTACCACCTGTGCAATGGACGTCACTCTGTAGTTGGTCAGGTTCATCGACACCTGCGCCTGACCGCGCGCTAGCAAGCCCAGCGCCTTGACATGCTGCAGGCCGCCGGATGAGGCTCTGATGCGGCGGGCGATACGCTTGGCTACCAGGACATCTTGGGTAGCCAGGAAGACGTTGAAGGCGATCAACATGCCGCGCGCGCCGATGACGCAGCCGCCGGCCCGTCCCAGCCTGCGCGGCCCGAAATCGGGCTGCGGCGAATCGCCGGCCATGATACTGCGCTTCAGCGTTTCATAGCCGCCGCGTCGGATATCGGCGAGATTTCGGTTCGACCTCTGCAGCGCCGCGCGTTCATAGAGAAATACCGGCAGTCGCAGTTCCTCGCCGACGCGCGCCCCCAGCTTATGCGCCAGCCGGATACAATCGCCCATTTTGGCGCCGAGCAAAGGCACGAAGGGCACAACGTCAGCCGCGCCGATTCGCGGATGCTGGCCGCGATGTCTTTCCATGTCGATCAAGTCGGCCGCCCGCGAAATGCCGGCGAAGGCAGCCTCGGCGACCGAATCCGGCGCGCCAGCGAAAGTCACGACCGCGCGATTATGGTCGACATCACTTTCGTATCCGAGCAGATTCGCGCCGGGCGTGGCGGCTATGGCGTCGACGATGCTCTCGACAACCGCTCCGCGCCGCCCCTCGGAGAAGTTGGCGACGCACTCAATCAGCGCGCCCAAAGCCCGGTCTCGCTTGTGACGGGAGCATCTTGTACTGGAATCGCGTGATGAGATGGACTATAGTGCCTGGACATGAGCCTTGGTCGCGGCTATCGGGGTGAGTCCACACAATCAGGAGTATCGCATGAGCGACGGCAGAAAAGCAAGCAACTCTGCCCTTAGTGATGACATTCACACGCTCGGCAATTGGCTGGGCGTTATCATTCAAGAGCAGAACGGCATGGAGGCTTATGATCTGGTGGAAGAGATCCGCGCCATGTCAAAGGCGCGCCGCGAGGGCGATGCAGCCGCGGCCTTCCAGCTGGCCGATCGCCTGGAAAACCTGCCCCTGGATTCCAAGAATGTACTGATCAAAGCCTTTTCCAACTACTTCCAGTTGATCAACATCGCCGAGGACTTACAGCGCATCCGCGTCATCCGTCAGCGCGAAGCCCGCGGCTCGCTGCGAGAATCGATCCTCAACGCCATCAGCGCCTTGCGCGGAAACGGCAAGACCGCCGGCGATATTCGTACGCTGCTCGAGAATACGCGCTTGCGCCTGGTGCTGACGGCGCATCCCTCGGAAGCCAAGCGGCAGGAGATCCTCATCAAACTGCGCCATATCGCGGGCATGATGGAAAAGCGCGACCGCCAGGATCTCCTGCCGCGAGAACTACGCAAGCTGGAAAGCGCGCTGGCGGAAAAGGTCGAGGAACTCTGGCAGACGCGCCAGGTGCGCGCCTCAAAAAAGCAGGTCGCCGACGAAGTCGACATGGGCGTTTATTTCCTGCATTCGGTGATCGTCGATGTAGTGATTGACATTTACGAAGACTTGCAGCTGGCTCTCGAGCGCTACTATCCCGAGGGCGATTGGACGGAGCTGCCGCCCGTGCTGCGTTACGCCTCCTGGATAGGCGGCGACCGCGACGGCAACCCCAATGTCACCACCGACGTCACCTTGCAGACCCTTGCCACACTGCGCGAGACCGCGCGCCAGCTGTACCTGGAAGAGGTCGGCGAGTTGGCGAATCATTTGACGCAGGACACCAACGCATTTGGCGCCTCGCCGGAAATCGTGGCGGCGAGCCGCGCTGAAAGCGATGAGGACGACTTCCCGGGCGAGCTTTATCGCGCGCGGCTGACGCGCATCGGCCAAAAACTGGCGGAGGATGAATACCGGTCGAGCCGAGATCTCCTCAAGGACTTGCTGCAAGTGCAGGACAGCCTCAAAGCGCGCGGCGGCGTACGGGTGGCTTTGGGGGCGGTCCAGCGCCTGGTCCGCAAGGTGCGCCTGTTCGGCTTGCACCTTGTACCCCTGGAAATCCGCGAAGACGCCAATCTGCACCGCGCCGCGCTCGACGAGATTTTTGCCTATTACAATATCGCCGCCAATTTCGGCTCAATGTCTGAGGGCGATAAACAAGCCCTGCTGAGCGACGAGATTCGCGGCCGCCGTCCGCTTTTCCCCAACGAAATCGGCGTCTTTTCCGAGACCACGCAAAGCGTAATCCGCACCTGGCGGATGATCGCGCAAGCCCACGCCAAATACGACAGCATCGTGATTGACACCGTCATCGCCAGCATGTCGCGCCACCCCAGCGATGTCCTGGCCATGCTGCTGTTCGCGCGCGAGGTGGGTATCGACAACGATGTCTATATCGTGCCTCTTTTCGAGACGATTGACGATCTCTACCGCGCGCCGGCGATCATGGAGGAACTCTTCGACAACCGAGAGTACCGCAAGCATCTGATGGCCCGCGCCGGCAGACGCGGCTTGCGCCAGCAGGTGATGATTGGCTATTCCGACAGCAGCAAAGACGGCGGCTACCTCGCGTCCAATTGGAATCTCTACAACGCCCAGCGCATCCTCACCGAGACCTGTGTGGAAAAGGGCGTGTCGCTGGAACTCTTTCACGGGCGCGGCGGCAGCATCGGCCGCGGCGGCGGACCCACCAACCGGGCGATTCTGTCGCAGCCGCCGGAGTCGCTGCACGGCGGCGTGAAGATCACCGAGCAAGGCGAGGTCATCGCCTACCGCTACAGCAACAAGGGCATCGGCCAGCGCCACCTCAATCAAGTGATGAATGCGGTATTGATCGGCATGGGCTTGCAGGAAGAGCGTCACGCGCCCTCCCACTATTTTGAGACAATGGCGGCGCTGTCCGAAATCAGCGCCGAATGCTATCGAGAATTCGTCTATGAAAGCGACGGCTTTATCGACTACTGGCAGCAGGCGACGCCGATCCAGGAGTTGAGCCAACTCCAGATCAGTTCGCGCCCGGCCAAACGCCAGGCCAAGGGCGGCTTCTCCGCCATGCGCGCCATACCCTGGATGTTCAGCTGGATGCAGAGCCGCGCCATCGTGCCCAGCTGGTTTGGGCTGGGCAGCGCCTTCAAGACCTACGCGGACGAAGGCGACGGCGGCAGCGGCCGCTTGCAAGAAATGTATCGCAGCTGGGCATTTTTCAAGGCGCTGATTGACAATGCCCAACTGGACGTGGCCAAAGCCGATATGGGCATCGCCGAGCTCTACGCCTCGCTGGTGGAACCGCCGGCCTTGCGCGAGCAGTTCTTCGGCTGGATCAAGCGGGAGCACGCGCTCAGCAGCGAGATGATCATGGCCGTCACCGGGCAAGACCAACTGCTGGCCAACATGGCGGCCATCAAGACCTCGATACAAAGGCGCAATCCTTATGTCGATCCGCTGAACTTCATGCAGGTGGCGCTGCTGCGCGAATTGCGTCAGCTGGACGAGGGCGACGACCGCCGCCGCGACGTGCTGGACGCGACACTGGCGACTATCAACGGCATCGCGGCCGGTATGAAAACGACCGGCTGACGCCTCACTCAGATTGATCCCAGTCGGCTTCCGGAAAGCGCTGGATCTCTATGCGGTAACCGGACGGGTCACGCACGAAGAAGTGGTAAATGTCATAGACGTCGTTGTATCGCGGCGCGTCCTCGCATTCCCAGCCCAGCCCGCATATCCGCGCGTACCACAGGTCAACATCTGGAGTCACCAGCGTAAATATGATGCTGGCCGGCTCAACGGGCGCGTCCGCGGCCAGGCAGACGCCGATAAAAGCGCCGCTTCCCGTCACACGATAGATGCGGCAGCCGCCCTGGTCGAGCGCCAACTTCAGACCCAGCGCCTCCTCGTAGAAACTGGCTGACCGAGCCAGATCATCCGCGTAAAGAAATGTGATTTGCGAATCAATGGGTAGCGCTGACATAAGGTTCTGCCCTCCGGCTGGCGTGGATCCTTAGCTCACTATTGCTCCGAATACACAGCTGGATCGGCCAGGAATTCATTTCTGGTGGCCGCGGTCAAGCGCTGCTGGTCAGGCGCCAGCTGCCGCCAAAACAGCGCTGAATCGGCAATCTGGCCCTGGCCCGCCATGTAATAGGCGCGCAGCATCGAGAAAAACGCGTCGTCGCCGATATCTTCACGGAGATTATGCAGCATCTGCGCCCCGCGCAAGTAGACGGCGTTGATGTACTCGCGCGGCGTATTGAATTCGTAAACCGCGCTGTCAACGCCGCCCTCCGGCAGATAGACCGCCACGCGGAAATACCACCACCAATTCTTCTCTACGGGATAATACTCCTCGATGTATAGATACTCGCTATAGGTCGCCAGCGCTTCGTCCAGCCAGGGACTCAAAGCGGCGTCATTGCCCACGCGCGCGTACCACCACTGATGCGCGATTTCGTGCACGGAGATCAGCGTCAAGTAGTTTTTCTCAGTGCCGTCAAAGCCGTAAAACCAGGCGCTGCCGACAAAAACCAGGCCTGTGAATTCCATGCCGTCGGGGAAGTCGCCCTGAACGATCACGAGTCGATCGTAGGGATAGCGGCCGAAGAGACGCTCGAAGAGCTGCAGCGCCTTGACGCCTTCCTGCGCGGTATGGGCGGCGCCATCCATGACCAGCCCGCGGTCGTTCACCTGGGCGTCCACAAAGCTGTAAACGGCAAGCGAGCGCCCGTCCGCCAACTGCCGCTCGGCAACGATGAATTCCTCGCTCAAGCTGAGGGCAAGGTCGCGTGACTGTGGCAAGCGAATCCTCCAGGCAAATTCGCCAGTCTGCTTGACTGCGCCGGGCGCGGCCAATTGCAGCGAGTGTTCCGCGTTGTCGACGCTAAGATTGACTTCCCAATCAGCCACGGCGTTGACGATCTGCTCGCCGATGCCTGCCGGCGCGTGGATGCGCCAGCCTCCGCCCAGGCGTGCGGCTACTGTCGGCAGGAAATGCCCCAGATTCAATTGACGCGGACTATAGCCCAGAAAGCCGCGATACGAGCGCAGTCCGTCGCGGATTTCCGCCACTTGCAGTTGAAAACCTAGCGCGATCTCCAGCCAGCAGCCAGGCGCCAGCGGCTCGGCCAGGTCAATATGCAGGCGATTGAGATTGAGTTCATGGGGCGCGGCTTGGCCGTTGACCGCCAATGCTGCAAGCGCAAAGCTGTCCCGCCACTGATTGGCTTGCACATCCAGAACGATATGGTCCAGGGGCGCGTCCTCTCGATTGAGGAATTCTATGCGTTGGGAGATCGCCGCGGACTTCGCTGCGTAGTCGACCGTCACATCAGCGTCAATGCGACGCGTCGGCCGCTCCGCCTCGGCGTAACAGCGGTCAAGCGTTGGTTCGGGCTTGGGCGCGGCAACTGTCGGCTTTGACGCAGGCTTGCTGACAGCGGCGGCGGGCGTCGCCGTTTCCGTCGCTTGCGCCGTGCTGTCAGCGTCGGCCAGGGCGGACGACTCAACGGGGGTCGCGCCCTTCAAGTTGCACGCCGCCAGGGGCGACGCGCAGATGGCCAAGGCGAATGCTAGTCGAATCATAGGCGGAATCATACTAGGCGACGCCCGGCGATACAATGCAGCCTTGGGGCGACTGCCGTATCCGCCGCCGCGCCAATTGTGTTATGCTTGGCTGCGTTAGCAAACCTTGGCCAGCAAACGGGCAATCTTACGGTATGCGCAGTTCGAGCACTATGACGAACCCGGGCAAATTCGCGGCGCTGATGCGCCTGACGCGCTGGCGCGAACATGTGCCCTTCACCATTCCCTTGACCATCGTTGGCGCGCTGCTGGCGACCGAGCCGGCGGCCACTGTCGACCCGCGACTGCTGGCGGTTTTGGCGGGGAATGTCCTGGCCATGTCCTTCGCGTTTATGCTCAACGATGTGGAGGACGCGCCCGATGACGCGCTCGATCCGGCCAAGAAAGCCCACAACGTCATCAGCAGCGGGCTGCTGAGCCGGCGCGAGGGACAGCTCGTCACCATGCTGACCGGATTCTTGTCAATTCTGCTTTTCGCAGTGGGCGGCGCCTTCACGCTGCTGCTGGGCGCGATCATGCTGGCGCTCTGCTATTTGTACTCGGCCCACCCTTTTCGCTTCAAAGCGCGCCCCATAACGGACGTCGTTTCACACGCGCTGATGCTAAGCGGCTTGATCATCGCCACCGGATACTTCGCTTACGATCGCGAGCCGGGCGCGGTCTGGCTCGTCATCGCCGCGGCCAGCCTCTTTTCCGCCTATGGTCAATTCTACAACCAGGCGGCCGATTTCGAGGTTGACCAGGAGGCGGGCCTGAACAATACCGCCGGATGGCTGGGCAAGGGCTTAACATCCATACTCGGACACGCGTCCATCGTCCTGGCGCTGGCGTTTATGGCCGCCGCCATATTGCAGGGGCTGTTTCCCGCCTGGCTGGGTACTATTGTGCTGCTTGGCGTGTTCACCTGTCTGCTGTTCCCCTGGGAAATGGACATGCGCGGCAACCCGGCGCAGGCCGGCGGCAATATGCAGCGCCCCGGTCTCATCGTCGCCAATTTGGTGGCGCTATGCTGGCTGGCGTCCAATCTCGAGTGGCTGACTATCATCTGAGGCGCCAAGGCGCGTTATACTGGAGCCAGGCAATCAGAGCGAGCGGCCCCATGGCGGAAATCCACCAAATCCTGTTCAACATGCACATCTTGTACTCGCTGGCGCTGGGCGTCTGGGCATGCGCCAGCGCCGCGCGCAATGAGGCCATCTCCGGCCACTACTGGGGCGCGGTGATGACCTACGCCTTGCTGGCCGGCGCCACGCTGCTGGTCGGCATTGGCTTGCTGCTGACAGGCTTTCAGCCCGGCTCCGAACGGGTCATCGTCTATGTGCTCTATATGCTGTGGCTGGCGATTATCATGCCCGGCTTATTCAGCTTGATGCGCGGCCGCGATGACCGCCAGGCCGCCCTGGCTTTCGCCCTGCTGGCCTTCTTCAATTTCACCACGTCGCTGAGCATGATAGAACGGCAGTTGATCGGGCCCTGGATACCGCTTGCATGAGACGGGATCGAGCAACGCTATGCCCATAAGGGACGAGACTCAGCAAGCGTCACAAGTCGACAGCCACTATATCAGCGAGGTCCTGGGAGAAACGTCAGCCCGGCTCATCGACATAGTCGCGCAGCAGGCGCGGGAACGGAACCTGACGCTATTCCTGGTCGGCGGCGTCATCCGCGATCTGCTGCTCAAACGGCGGAACCTCGACCTCGACTTTGTGCTCGAATCCGACGCCATCGCCTTCGCCGAAGCGCTGGCTGCGGAATACGGCGGCGCCCTGCAAAGGCATAGGCCCTTTGGCACGGCAATCTGGACATTGGACGCTGCTGTTGCCGAGCGGCTGTCTCTGCCCGCCGACGCCTTGCCCGACCACCTTGATTTCGCACGCGCGCGCGCAGAGACTTACGCTCACCCGACCGCTCTGCCAACCGTAACGCCCAGCAGTATTGAGCGCGACCTATGGCGGCGCGACTTCTCGCTCAACAGTCTGGCGCTGCAGCTGAGCCCGGCAGATGCCGCCGGCGCGCTGCTTGATGTCTGCGGCGGACTCAGTGATCTGGAGCGAAAGCGGGTTCGCGTCCTTCACGAGCGCAGTTTAATTGATGACCCGACACGCATATTGCGGGCCTTGCGCTTCGCCCGGCGTTACGGATTCGCGCTTGCGCCCGAGACCGCTGCCCTGATGCAAGACGCTTTGCCAATGTTAGGGCGCATCACCGGGATACGGCTTAGCCACGAAATCGACTTGATTCTGCAGGAGGCTGAGGCCGCCAAAGTCATTCAAGACTTGCAGGACCTGGGCGCGTTGAAGCGCATTCACCTGGCCTTTCGCGTCAGCCGCGATCTGGAACAGCGTTTGAAGCTGCTTCCGGACGGATTGCCGCGCTGGGCGGAGACAGCCGGAGATGACCTGGCGCTGCGCTGGAATCTGCTGCTGGCGGATGTCGGCGCAAGCGCTGCGGCAGCCGCCTGTCGCCGGCTCGACTTGACGGGAGCCTTGACACGCTCCGTCGACGCCAGCGCGAAACTCCTGGCCAATGCAAGCCCGCTCAGCGACGCCCGCGCGCGACCCAGCGAAATCGCGCGTCTGCTGGATGGCGCGCCCGAAGTTTCGCTGTTGACCGCCTGGATTGCGCTGTCGCACTGCGCCAAGGCGCGGGAGAATATCGCCAACTACGCCATGACATGGCGGCATCTACGGCCGGGCGTCGCCGGCAACGATCTGAAACGCATGGGCATCCCGCCCGGCCCGCGCTACAAAGTCCTGCTGGACGCGCTGCGGTCAGCCTGGATCGACGGCGACATTGGTACGCCGGAGGAGGAAGCGCGCTTCTTGAAGGCGCTGCTAGCGAATGAGAATTGAAATAGCCGCGCGCGCGACTCTCCGCAAGAGAACCTTTAGCCTTGAGCAAGCTTCTCGTAATCATATGCTGTCATATTATGAGTATTCGTATTCGAGTCGGCTAATCACGCTGCGGATTGAGCCGGAGGGTTAGCAGATGGAAAACGTAACGATCGGATTGGCGCTGGTTGCGGGCATACTGTCATTCATATCGCCTTGCGTCCTGCCGCTGGTGCCGGCCTACATCGGTTATATGAGCGGACGCCTGACGCACAATATCAGCCGGCAGACGGCGGCCGGCTCAACCGCGCCGGTCGGGCTGGCCTTCCGCCTGCAAATGCTGCTGCATGGCATCGCCTTTGTACTGGGCTTCACCGCCGTCTTTGTGCTGATCGGGCTGCTGACGACAGCGCTCGCGAGCATCGCCGGGCAGCACGTCAACACTTTCACGCAGATCATCGGGCGCATCGGCGGGCTGGTCATCATTTTCTTCGGCTTTCAGTTCATGGGGCTGGCGCCGCGCTTCTTCGCCTGGCTGCGCAAGAAGGGGCAGGCCGGCATTCTCGACAATGTCCTGCTGAGCATCGCTTTTGCCTTGCTGGGCGGCGGCATCATCTATTGGGGTTTCCTGGAACAGGCGATTATCGCGCTGCCGCTGACTATTGGGCTGGCGCTGGCGATGTTCGCCAAAGGCGCTTTCACGCAGCCGGCGGTCTTTTGGAACGGTTTGCTCGAATGGCTGGAGGCCTTGCTCTACTCGGACACGCGCGGCGATATCGGAGCGAGCGGGCGCGACGGCTTGTTCGGCTCCGCCTTCATGGGCATGGTCTTCTCGGCCGGTTGGTCGCCCTGCATCGGTCCGCTCTTGGGCACGATACTGACGGTGGCCGCGACGGCCGGCGCCAGCAGCGGCGATATCGCCCAGGGCATGCTGCTGCTGACCGCCTACTCTATCGGTCTGGGCATCCCCTTCGTCATCACGGCCCTGCTCTTGAACAGCGCGCAAGGCGTACTGCGGCGTCTGCAGCGCCAGATGGGCAAGATCAAGCTGGCCAGCGGATCGCTGCTGGTCGCCATCGGCCTGCTGGTGGCGAGCGGCCAGTTGCAAAGTTTGAGCCAGACATTTTCGCGCGGCGAATTCGCTGACTTCACCCTGCGTGTGGAAGAATGCGGCGTCGGCTTCTTCGAAGGCGGCCTCGGCCTCAGCCATGTGGGCGCCTGCTTGGATGGCGCGCTGCTGCCCGTGGCCATCAACCAGAGCGCCAGCGGACATTTCTCCGCCGACATCGCCAATCAAGAGTATCTCTTTCACGCCGAAGCCGGCGACCTCATTGACATCGAAGTGCGCAGCGTCAGCGAGACGATTCCGGATTTCGAAATCGCTTTGTATGGCCCTCGCGACGTGGAACTCGCGAACGGAAGCAAGGGCGACAGCCTGATGGCGGACAGCAAGTTGTATCCGCTGGTCGCGATTCCGCTTGACGAAGAGGGACTCTACCGCGTCGAATTGCGCAATGCTTCCGCAACTGACGTGGCGCGCTTCCGCGTCAAAATCCGCGACGCGCAGCCGATAGCGGGCAGCGAGACTGACGCGGGTCAGTCAATAGCGGCCGAGGCCGGTTCCTTGGCCGGCGCCTTGCTGAACAACCTGTCGGAGCTTGCCAGCGATTTGGGGCCGGCTGTCGGATTGGCGGAGGGCAATCGCGCGCCCGCCTTCACCATCGATACCCTGGACGCGACCAGCCTGTCGCTGTCGGATCTGAGCGACAATGTCGTGCTCTTGAATTTCTGGGGCACCTGGTGCGGTCCCTGCCGCCGCGAAATGCCCGAATTTCAGAAGGCCTACGAAGAGTGGGGGCCGCGCGGCTTCGAGATTGTGGCGATCGCCTTTAACGACACCGAGGCGGCTATGGCGGACTTCCGCGATGAGTTCGGCCTGACGTTTACGCTGGCGCTGGACAGCAGCGGCGACATCAACGACGACTACGCCATTCAAACGCGGCCGAGTTCCTACTTGCTGGGCAAAGACGGGCTAATCCTGGCGCGCCACTTTGGTATCATGACCGAGACGCAGCTCAACCAATTGCTCAGCGACGCCTTTGCCGGCTAGACCCGTGACGCCCGGCGCCAGATGATCAGACTCAGATCTGTCATACGCACCTTGGCCGCGCTCTTGATTGTTGGCGCGGCTTTGCTGGTTTTGGCCCGCTCCGGCCTGCCTGACCGGATCGAGCTGAGCCAAGGCGCGCCAGGAGAAGGCGCCGGGCTTCAAATCGGCTCGGCCGCGCCCCGATTCCAACTGCTGAATGCAGCGGGAGAGCAAGTAGCGCTTGACAGCAAGCCGGCCGTGGTCACCATCGTCAACTTTTGGGCGACCTGGTGCGCGCCTTGCCGCCGCGAGATGCGCGAACTGCAGGAGCTGCATAGCAGCCGGCCCGAGTCAATTCGCGTGCTGGCCGTCAACATGGGCGAGACCGCCGATACGGTAGCCGCCTGGCGGCGCGAACTCGGCATAAGCTACGACTTGCTGCTGGACCCTGCGTTCGCCGTGACAGAGCGATACATGATTCGCGGGCTGCCGGCAAGCTATCTGCTCGACAGCAAGCTACGGATACGCCACGTATACTATGGTCCGGTGTCAAGCGCAGAGTTGAAACGCGACATACAGCGCCTGACGGCGCGCGCGCGAGCGAGAAGGGGATGATGCGACTACTCAAATCGGCCGGCCGGCGCCTCCGAAAACTGCTGCTGACAGCAGCCTGCAACTGGCTGCGAATTGCGCTTGCGCTGCTTGCGCTCTACATCAGTCTGCCCTGGATCGCGCCCGCCATGGCGAAAGCCGGCTGGCAGGGCCCCGCCGACATCATCTACACGCTGTACAGCCCCTTCTGTCATCAATTCGCCTTTCGTTCCGTCTTCGTGTTCGGCGAGCAACCCTTCTATCCGCGCGCCGCGGCGGACAGCGCCTACCAACCCTTTGAGCATTACGCGGCGCAATCCCAAGCCTTTCAGGCGCAGTATCGCCACTGGTCAGCGGTCTACGCGGGCAGCGTCACGTCGCCGCCCGGGGACATCGCGGGCCTCGGCCAATTCAGCGTGGCGCAGCAGATCGCCGCGCGGCACTTCATCGGCGACGAGACCTTTGGCTACAAAACCGGCTTGTGCGCGCGCGACCTGGCCATCTATACCATGATCTTCGCCGGCGGGCTCATTTACCGCCGCTATCGCTGGCGCATCCGGCCGCTGCCATTCTGGATCTTCGTGATCGCCGGCCTGGGTCCTGTCGGCGTTGACGGCTTGAGTCAACTGCTCAGCTATCCACCCTTTGAATTCTGGCCGGTGCGCGAGACCACGCCAATATTCCGCATCGTAACCGGCGGCGTCTTCGGGCTGATGAGCGCCTGGCTGGGTTTTCCCTATTTCGAACGCTCGATGCAGGATCTGATTGAAGCGCTCGAACGACGCCCTCGGGAATGACCTTGGGCTATATGCGGATACCGGCTCACTCGTCGTCCTGCGGTTTGCTCAAACGCGAGAGCCTGCGGTTCATATCGCCGGCGTCTTTCTTCCGCGCTTTGGGCTGGCGCGGGTCGGGCGCCTCATCAACGACGATAAACTTGCTGCTTCGCGTGGCCGAATGGCGCGGTTCCGCTTGCTGCGTCTGTCGATTGAGCAAGCTCTCCAAACCGTCGCGCGCCTCGTCCAGCTTGTCAGAGACCGCGTCCACAATAGATGGACTGTCGGCGCCTTCAAGCGGAATGCGCGTCGTCCGCCTGGATGACTGGCTCGCGGCCGGGCGCGATCCCGACTGTCTGTCGCGCTCATCAAGAGCCGCTTCCAGATTGCGCATCTCCTGCATCAAGTGCCGGGTCAGGGCGCGGTGATCGCGCAATTCCGACTCGGCGATTGTCAACTGTTGCTGCTTGCTGTTGAGCAGGCCCTGCAGCCGCCGCGCGCCGAATGCGTCGCCCTGTCGCACGCTGGCGTCAATCTGCGCGTCCAGGTCAGCCGCCTCCCGCATCAGCGCGTCGATCTTGTCTTGCAGGACCTCCTCGAAGTCCACGGCTTCGTCAAGGCGCCGACGCAGCGATTGCGCCGAGCCGCGCGGGTTTTTCTCGGCGTCATCGGCGTTCAAGCGGATGCGCGCCAGCGGCGATGTCGGGTTCTTGCCCAGCAGCTCATTCACTTGCGCGTTCACCAGGGTAACGATTTTGTCAAAGAGACTGGACATCGTGGGCTCTTTCAACCTCTTGCTTGGCTGGCGTTTTCATTATAGTGCAGATGCCGCCCAAATGGCTGCTCCAGGATTGACCTCACTCAGCTGGTGCGGGCAAACTGCTTGACAAACCCTGGGCAGCGCGTTTCAGGCGCTTGTCGCTTGTCCGCGCCCAACGGAGCAACAGAGCGCGGAGGTTGCAGGCGGCCAGTCCGCGCTGGACCAGCTCATCCGACAGCTCGCCGGACTCCAACCAGATTTGCAGCGCTCGGCAAGCCTGAAACGCCGCCTCGCCTTCCAGCTCATCGCCGCAGGTATTGAGCAGGCGCAAGCTGGCTTCCCAGCCCGCTACCGGCGCCGCTTCGCCCAAAGTCCAGAAGACGCTGGCCCGGCTCTCGCGGCGACTGACGGCAAGCTTAATCAGGCGGGCGACGATTTCTTGCTGCTCGTCCAGCGTGAGCCGGATGCGCGCCAAGTCGCGCGCCAGCTCGGCGCCGCTCAGCGGATCATCGCCGCCGGCCCGCTGACTCGACCGCCGGAGCATGACAGCAAGCTCAAACAGCGCATGCTCGCGCCGGTCGATGTCGCGTGATTCCAGGCGGACCAGCAGCTCCGCCAGCGCCCGGTCTCGACGTGCCTTCTTCATGCGCCCGGGCTTTCGTTACGCGTACGCAGACTCAAATGGACACTCGCGACCGCGTCCTGATAAGCGAGCTTCCAATCATCCGCCGCCGCGAGTCGGGCCGCCAGCGGACTGGCGCTCTCAATCAGGGCGATGCCAATATCGTAGCGCTCGAATACGTCTCGCCACTGCGGCCGGCCAAAAGCCGCGCGCGTATACTCGCCCAGAAAGTCGCGGTACAGATCGGTGCGACCGTCGATGAATACTGGCGACTCCCGCGCGTGAAACATCAGGTAGCCGCCCCAATTGTAGCTGTTGAAGAGCTTGCCATCCGGAGATTCGGCCGCGAGAAAGTCAAGCGCGCCCGCGGGATAATTCAGCGCCAACGCGCGCTCAACAACGCTCGCGCTGGAAACATGGCGAAGCTGCGCCAGCGCGCCGACGGCAACCAGAAGAACCAGTGCCAGGTTTAGCGCGACGCGGGCGGGCGTCTCAGAGCGGCGTCGCGGCAGGGTCCAGCCCTTTCGCGTCAGGAAATCATCGAGCTGAGTCGCGATCAGCGGGACAGCCGCGACCGCAAACAAGGACAGATGCCGCCCGGAGTATAGCGCCATGACTAGCGTGCCGCCGGCCAGGATTCCGGCCGTCAGGTCGAAGCTGCGCCTGCTCGCCAAGACAGAAAACAGCAGCAGAGTCGCCAGAACCAGGAACGGCCAGGTGTTTGGCTGGCTGAAGTCGGGCGGCCGCCATTCCTGGATGAAGCTGCGCAGGCCGGGAATCGCCAGGGTATCGAAGGGAATCGCGTAAATCGACAGACCCAGCGGATTGATCGGCAGCAGCAGGAGCGATAGGAGCGTGAATCCAAGCAGGCGGCGCAGCACAAGCGCGGGCATGCCGCCGTCTCCGAGGCCGACTCGGCGCTTCAGCCGCTCGCCCAGCAGGAAGCCGGCGATGAACAGATAGCCGACGATGAAGCCGCCGTGCAGATTGCCCCAAAGCCACATGATTGCGGGCAGCGGCCATAGCGGCGCGTCCCCGCGCGCTTGCAGGCGCCGCAGCATGCAGAGCATAATCGCCGCGCCCAGGAAGGTGAACATTTGCGGCCGCGGCGACCAGAAAGCGGCTGCGCAGGCCGCTCCCAAGACAAGTACAAAGCCCTGCATGTAGATGCTGCCGCGGCCGGCTCGGTAGATGAAGTGCATGCCCGCGACCGCCAACACAGCCGAAAACAGCGTCATACCCAGATGACCGCCCAGGCGCCAGCAGGCGAACATCAGCAGCTGGGCGAGCCAGCTGTGGTTTAGGTGCGGCTTGCCGGCGCGCGTGTGCGAAAGACTGTCTACGTAGATGAAGTCGCCGGTTTCGACAATCTGTTGCCCCAGGCGCAGGCTCCACCACATATCGGAATCGATCGCGACACGGCTGGCCATGGCGAATAGCAGCAAATGCGCGATGACAATCGCCGCCCGTTCCGTGGTTAATCGGCTGAACAGATGGGGCACGCATTCCTCGCACGTTTTGACGCGTTGGCCTTGAGATCTGCCCGGTCTTCAGCGCCCGTCAGCAGAACTGCAATTCTCCTGAACTGTAGTTTACATCTTGCGATTTTTGACGGGCGATATAATATGAGCGTACCGACTTTATGAGGTAGCCGACCATGTCAGACGTTCTCGCGCTATACCGCATTCAACAGCTCGAACTGGAAATCATTGATCAAACCAGGCGTATCAAGGCGATTGACTTGCAGCTGGAAGACAATGCCGGGCTGCATGAAGCGGAGGCAGCCTTTGAAACCGCCAAGACCGCCTTTGACGAATCGGTGAAACGCGCCAACGAAATGAGCCTGGAAATCGCCGCGCTCATCGACAAGAAACAGAACAGCGAAACGCGTCTGTACAGCGGGGAAGTCACCAATCCCAAAGAAATGCAAGACTTGCAGATGGAAATCGAGTCGCTGGCGCGGCGCAATGACGTGCTGGACGACGAGCTATTGCGCATCATCAGCGACCGCGACGCTTGCCAGGCCACGCTCGGCGATTGCGAGAGCGCGCTGAACGAAATAGGTGAAGAACGCAAAGAAGAGAACAAGAATCTTCTAAAGGAGAAGAAGAGCCTGGCGTCGGCTGTCAAGAAGCAATTGTCGCAGCGCAAGGCCGCAGTGCAGGCAATACCCGCCGACCTGTTCAAGACTTACAATGTCTTGCGGACGAAAAAAGCCAACCGTCCGGTATCCGTGCTGAGGGACTACGCCTGCACCATCTGCGGGATCGAGCAGAACAGCACCGTAATCACCGCCATAAATCGCAGCAGCGATCTGGTCCATTGCCAGAGTTGCGGGCGTATTCTGATCAAGCTGTAGCCGACTGCACCGCCGCCGACGATGCCCGCCCCGCGCGCAGCCTTATATCACCAACTGAATGATGACGCTTATGCCCAGGAAGACAACCAGCGGGCTCAAGTCGATGCCACCCAGCGGCGGCAGCGCGCTGCGTATCGGCGCCAGCACCGGTTCAGTTGCCTGATACAGGAAACGGGCAATCGGGTTGTTCTGATCCAGATTGGGGATCCAGCTCATCAATACGCGCGCCAGCAATATTAGCTGATAGATGTGCAATACCCAGTACAGTACCAAAAACACTGAAGACATTCTTTCGCCTCTCTTTGAACTCTACGCCTTCGATTTAATCCCTGCCGCCAAATAGTGCGCGCCCGATACGAATCATGGTCGAGCCTTCCGCTATCGCCAACTCAAAGTCGCCGGTCATGCCCATGCTCAATTCCGGCAGGCTGACGCCGAGCGAATCCTGAAGCTCAGCGCGCAAGGCAGCCAGATCAGCGAATACCCGCCGAACTGTCGCTTCATCGGCTTTGAATGGCGCCATCGTCATCAGACCGCGAACTTCCAAATGCGGCAACTCGATCAACTCGGCCATCTCAAGCCACAAGCGTTCCTTCACCGCAGACTCCCGATACCAATTGTAACCCGCAAAACCGTGTTTCGATGCTTCACCCGAGACATTTATCTCCAAAAGCGCCGTGACCCGCCGCTGACTTTCGCCAGCCAGACGTGAAAGTCGCTTCGCCAAGCGCAATCTGTCCAGGGACTGCACGACATCAAATAGCTGGATCACGCGCTTTGCCTTGCGGCTCTGCACATGGCCCACCATATGCCAGGTCAGCGTGTCCGGCAGCGTTGCCTCGACCCGCGCAATCTTGCCCGTACTTTCTTCTACGCGGTTTTCGCCGACATGTTTTACGCCGGCCTCGGCCGCGATCAGGATATCTTCGGCGCTCTTCTGCTTGCTGACCGCTACCAGCGTGACCGCCGACGGGTCGCGGCTCGCTCTGGCGCAGGCGGCGTCTATGCGGTCTTGTACGCGCTTGACATTGTCGGCGACGCTCATAGCGAAATCACCACCCCAAAGCGGCCGGTCTTGCCGTTTTCGGCGCGATGGGAATAGAAATCGACCGTATTGTCGAAGGTGCAGATCTCCAATACCTCGATGTTTTTGACGCGCTGCCGTTCCAGGTCCAGTCGATTGGCGCGCCATAGATCCAGGTAAGCGCCGCTGTCGGCCGGATCGCGCGCAACTACGCCCGCAGCTTCGCCAAAGTAGGCCAGCCCTTGCGCCGCCACTTCGTCGCCAACTTGATAATTTCGCCGCGAGATGGCCGGGCCGATAACCGCTTGCATATCTTCTGGTCGGCAGCCGAAGGCGGTTTCCAGCGCGCGCGCTGTAGCCGCGGCCATACCCTGTACCGTGCCGCGCCAGCCGGCGTGCGCCAATGCGATCGCCCGCTTTACGGGATCGTAAAGCAGCAAGGGCACGCAGTCCGCGTAACGCATGACCAGCGGCGTATCCGGCAGGTTGGTGACGATGGCGTCCGCCTTCTCCAAATTGCCCTTGAGTTTGCACTCGTCATCGACAACTTTGACCTTCACGCTATGCACCAGCCAGCTGCTCACAGCGCGCCCGGGATTGACCTGCAGCGCGCGATACATACGCCGATGATTCTCGCGCACGGCCGCGGGATTGTCGCCGATAGACGCGCCCATGTTCAGCGAACTCCAGTGCGATTGGCTGACGCCGCCATGCCGCGTGAAAATGCCGTGGCGAATCTCATTCCAGGCGTCGTTGCGATAGAAGCTCGCGCCGGCCGCGCTGACCCGCTGCAAGGCCATCGGTTCCTCTGCTCAATACGGAGCGATAGTAGCCCTTACCAGACATAACTATATCACGGTTTCGGCGGGCTGCCCTCGCGAAAGCGGGGGACGGGAACGCTCTGCTGGCGCCTTGGCTGCTTCGCTCGCAAATGCGCAAGGCGGCAGCGCGCTCGCGCAGGCAAGACGACTGCCTCCTGTGTTATACTCAAGAAAGAATCATGCTTGCGCTTCAGGCGCGAATGCGTCGCCAATGTCTCTGCGCGCGGCAAGAGACTCATCCATATACGGCAGGCTTGGACTGGCGGCGGTCAAGGCGTCCGACTGGCTGCTGGACCTGGTGTTTCCGCCGGCCTGCGGCAACTGCGGCTGGGTAGACGCTCGCTTCTGCCCCGCCTGCCGCGCTGAACTGGCCGGTGTAGAACTCGCGGTCTCTGCGCGATACATCAAGCAAATAGACGGCTTTTGCGCCACCGGCAAACATCACGGCATCCTCGCCGCCGCCATAAGGGCCTTCAAGTATGAGGGCGCCATAGACCTCTGCGATCTATTGGCGGAGCGAATGTTCAAGGCGCTTGGCAAGCAAGGCTGGCGCTTCGACGCGGTTGTGCCGGCGCCGCTTTATGCTGACCGGCTGCTGGAAAGAGGGTATAATCAGTCGGCGCTATTGGGCGAGCGGCTGGCGCAGATGCTGGGAATTCGATGTGAGCCCGGTTTGCTGCGGCGGACTCGCAATACGGACCAGCAAGCGCGTCTCTCAGGCAGCGCAAGGCTGCGGAATGTCGAGGACGCCTTTGAAGCGAGCCCGGCGGTCAAGGGCTTGTCCGTGTTATTGGTTGATGATGTAGTTACTACCGGCGCGACTTTGGGCGAATGCGCCGCGGCGCTGCAAAAGCGCCATGCCGCAGCAGTCTACGGCGTCTCGGTCAGTCTCGCTTGATCATTTGGTTGACTTCGCCAGGAGGTGAATTGTGGACATTTCCATTCACGGAGACGGCATCAAGATCTCCGAAGGGCTTGATCAATATACCCGTTCCCGGGTCGACCGGCTCGACCGCTACCTGCCGAATATCGCGCATGTCGGGGTCGAGCTGGCCATTATTCGCACGCATCGCGGCGCGGATATCGCTATCGCCCAGATTACGGTTCAGCATGCGCGCGGCGCTATTCTGCGCGCGGAAGAGAAGCTGGACATCGAGAATCGCGATACGATTCGCTTTGCCATCAACAAGGCGGTGGACAAATTGCATCGGCAGATCGACCGCTTCAAGAGCAAACGCAAATCGAAGAACCAGAAGGTCCGGGACAAGTACCGGGCGACTGTGGCTGAGCTCGACGCGGCCGAGGACCTGCCCGAGATCGCTTTGGACATCGACGACATTCCCGCGCAGACCGAAATTTTGCGGCGCAAACAGGTCGAGCTAATTCCAATGAACGAAGAGGAAGCCATTGAGCAGTTGGAATTGCTGGATCACAATTTCTATATGTTCATGAATGCCGATTCCACCCAGGTCAATGTGCTGTATCGGCGCGACAACGGCGGCTACGGCATCCTGGTTCCGCAGTAAGTCTGGGCGCTCGTTTCGACTGAGAGGCGAGCTCAACGATTCTCCCGGAGCGCGGCCAGCAGTTGGTACTTGCGATTCTCGTAGCGCGCCATAAGCAGCGACAGGCGCAGGCCGTGCCAGCCGTCGCGGTAGCCGCCGAGCGTGATGAAACGCCAATAAAACTGACGCAAAGGCTGCAGAATGAAGGTATGATGGCGGGGAACCACGCCCTGAGCGTACAGGCTCTGGGCGTCAAGGCGCGCGTAATTCTCCTGCTTGTTCAAGAATTGTTCGATGTCGACATAGTTGTAATGGATGATGGGGTTGCGCAGCGTGCCTTCTTCGCCGTAGAGCTTGACCACCTCGTGCACGGCGCGCTGCCGATCGTAGGTCGCTTGCCCCACGCGCAGCAGCCGCGTCTGATAGTCGGGATACCAACCCGCCCCTTTGGTCAAAACGCCGAAGATATAGTTGTGCCGCGGCAAGCGCCAGCCGGCGAAATCCGGATAGGCGATTTTGTCGCGAATCTCCTCCGCCAGCGCGTCAGTCACGCGCTCGTCGGCGTCGACAAACAGCACCCAGTCCGTCATTTCATCCGCCGCGTCCAGGGCGGCATTACGCTGCTCGGCGTAGTTCTCAAATTCATGCTGGAATATATCCGCCCCGCAACGCTGCGCGATGGACACGGTGTCGTCAGTGCTGTAAGAGTCGAACACGATAATGCGGTCGGCGAAGCGCAGCGTTTTGATGCAGTCTGCGATTTGAGCCGACTCGTTATGCGTCAATACGATGGCGGTCAGATGCATCATGTCCTGGCCATCTCAATCACGGCGCGACAAGCCCGCTTCAACTCGGGATCAGCAGCGCCCAAAGCCCGCAATTTGCGCTGCATTCCCAGTATCATCAGTTGTCGCGCGGCGGCCCTTTTCCAGCGCGGATAATAGGTATCGTACAATAATAACCTACTTTTCCATAACTCAATCAGGCTGCGCGGTCGCGCCTGCGAGGTGCTGCCGCCGCCCAGATGCGTTACCCGCGCCTGCGGGACACAAAGGATGCGCCAGCCGGCGCGCTTGATGCGCCAGGCCCAGTCAATTTCTTCGCAATACAAGAAGTAGTCGCTGTTAAAGCCGCGCGTCCGCTGAACCGCCTCTCGCTTCAGCATCATGGTCGCGCCCAGGGTGAAGTCCACTTCAAAGGGCTGCTCCTGGTCATACCGCGCCCGCGGATAACGCCCGTTGAAAGCGCCGTCCACCCAGCGGCCCGGCGTCGGGAAGAACTCGGTCCAGATTTGACGCAGATCGGGAAAGCGAAAGGCGCTGTGCTGAAAGCTGCCGTCGCCGTAGGTCAGCCGCGCGCCCACCAGGCCCGCCTCAGGTTGCGTCATCAGCGTATCAAAGAGCTTCCGGGTCGCGCCCGTGCGAGTAACCGTGTCCGGATTCAACAGGTAGACGGCGGCCGGTAGCTCACCGGCGCCACCTTCACCGTTGAACCCAATCGCCCGCAGCCCCAGATTGTTGCCGGCGCCGAAGCCGATGTTGCGCTCGCAGGCGATGAGCTTTACCTGGGTAAATCGCTCACGAATGATCGCGACGGTCCCGTCCGTCGAGGCCGAATCCACCAGCCAGACGTCGCTGCGCAGACCGCTGCTCTGCAGGTCGTCCAGCAAGCTGTCCAGCGCTCCAGCGATGACATCGGCGTTGTTCCAGGTGACGATAACCACGGCCAGATCAATCATTACCGGCGCGCCATTACTCGCTTCGAGCAGCGCCGGAAGGGTCGACAATCATGATCGAGCGCAGGCCGACATGATTATTGCGCAGGCTGATGGCGACATCTTCGTGAATCAGCCCGGCCCAGCAATTCTGCGGGTTGCGCGCTTTGACTTCGGTGAACTGTATCGCGCCCCACACTTGCGCGCGCGTCTTGGGCGGCAGGTAATAATAGGTGTTGCCGCTGGCTTCGTCCTCGTATTCGATCAAGTCCTGCTCCGCCGCGACGGCCCAGCGATAAGGGAAGCTGCCCATGGAAGTCTCGCATTGGACGCCGACGCGCCAGGCGCCCGATTCATCGAACATGCCCAGGCTGCCGGCCAGTTGATCCTGTTGATAGACCGTGCCCGGCGGCGGACCGCTGGTGCGGATGGGCACATCGCCATAATT
>CAZWCV010000027.1:0-33012 GCA_964632725.1 uncultured Anaerolineaceae bacterium | reverse complement strand
GTCGATCAGCAAGGATGGCGGCCGCGCCAGCTATCGCGGGCTGCTAAAAATCGACGAAGCCGCGCATCACAGCAAGAGCAATGTCGTCTGCGACGCGCTGCTGCTCGACGATTTCAGCCGCTCCGACACCTATCCCACCATTGAGATTGACGCCAAGCATGTGGCTATGGGGCATGAAGCCTCGGTCAGCAAAGTCGGCGAGGATCAGCTCTTTTATCTGATGAGCCGCGGCCTCGGCGAAGACGAAGCCAACGCCATGATCGTCAACGGCTTCCTGGAGCCCCTCGTCAAGGAACTGCCGATGGAATACGCGCTTGAGCTCAACCGGCTGATTCAGATTCAGCTGGAGGGTTCCATCGGCTGATTGCGCCGCAACTCTCGCTCGCTTATCGATAGTTGAAGATCCGCGCCTGAGTCGCGCGAGCTTGCTGGCCGCAGCCAGAAGGAGAAACAAGGTGGCAGTTGTACGCAGACGGTCGTCGCTTCCGCAAGCGCCGAGCTACACCATTGAACAAGTCGAGGCGATTAGCCGCGATCACGACGAGCCCGGCTGGCTGCGCGAGCGGCGTCTGGAGGCCTGGGCGCAATACCAGTCCCTGCCCATGCCCCACATGGAAGAAGAATGGCGCCGCACCGACTATCGGCATATCCGCTGGGACGAAGCCGACCAGCTGATCAATGCCAACGGCGTCGACGCTCGCTCCGTGCCCGCGAAAAACCTGGAGCCGCTGACCGGCGACGAGCAGGGCGGCCTGCTAGTCTTCGTCGACGGCAAAGTCGTCAGCCATGAGCTGGCCGATCAGCTGGCGCGCCAGGGCGTGATCTTCACCGATTTGCGCACCGCCGTGCGTGAACACGAAGACCTGGTCAGGGCGCACTTCATGACCCGCGCCGTGACGCCCGCCGACGGCAAATTCGCCGCGCTGCACGCCGCGCTCTGGGACTACGGCGTCTTCGTCCACGCGCCGCGCAACATTGCCGCCGAACTGCCGCTGCATGTCGTCTGTTACAACACAAGCGCCGGCGCCGGGCTGGGCCACGTCCTGGTCGTGCTCGATGAAAACGCCCAGGCGACCATGCAAGTCGAATACGCCTCCCAGGAGCGCGCGCAGCAATCGGCCTTCATTGGCGCCACCGAGCTCATCGTCGGCGACGCCGGCAACCTGCGCTACGTTTCGCTGCAAGACTGGAATCGCGAGACTTTCGAATTCAGCCATCAGCGCGGAGTCGTCGGCCGCGACGCGCAGCTGGACTGGGTCAACGGCGTCATGGGCAGCCGTCTAACCAAAGCCTTCATCGAAGTCGATACCGTCGGCGCCGGCGCCAATGCCCGCGTCAGCGGCTTCTTCTTCGCCGACCGCGGCCAGTTCTTCGATCTTGACACCCAGCAGAATCACAACGCGCCGCTGACCAATACCGACCTGCTCTTCAAAGGCGCCGCGCGCGACAACGCCCGCACGCTCTGGCAGGGTATGATCAAGTCCTTGCCCAAGATGCAGCAGATTGACGGCTACCAGGTTTGCCGCAATTTGATGCTCAGCGATCAAGCGCGCATGGACAGCATCCCGGGCCTGGAAATCGAGGCCGACGATGTCGCCTGCTCGCATGCCGCCACCTTCGGCACTCTCGAAGAAGAGCCCATCTACTATCTGATGAGCCGCGGCATCACGCGGCCACAAGCGCAGCTGATGATTATTGAAGGCTTTTTCGACGAACTGCTGCAGCGCATCCCCTTTGAGCGCGTGCGGCAGCGCCTGATGGATGAGATCGAAGCCAAGATCATCGCCTGAGCAAATGGCCTGCGCATGGATTGCGGCGTCAGCCCCGTAAATGCTAGAATGCAAGGCGCGTCGAAACCTTGCGCCTTTACGTTTAGCTGACGCTGGCCAAAGAATGCCTATGGAAGAGATGTTCCGCGAGCTCATCCTGGATCACGCGCGCAACCTGCGCAATTGGAGGCTGCTCGCGCCCAATGACTTTGACCACGAAGAATCCAATCCCCTCTGCGGCGATCGGCTGCGGCTAACGCTGCGACTGGGCGCAGACGGCGTCATCGCCGATGTCGGCTGGGACGGCGAGGGCTGCGCCATCTGTCTGGCCTCGGCGTCGATGTTCGGAGAGCAATTGCTCGGATTGACCCTGGAGGAAGCGCGACAGATTAACAAGCAAGAGCTGCTCGACAACATCGGTCTCACGCTGAGCATCAATCGCGTCAAATGCGCGCTGCTGCCGCTGAAGGTGCTAGTCGTCGGCGCCTACGGGCAGGTCGGGCAGGAGCGCTGGACCTTGGTCGAAGAAGGTGGCGACGCTTATGTCTAAGTGGCTTACGCTATGCCGCGAATCTGAGTTGCCGCCCGGGCAGCGGGAAGTCTTCGGCGTGGACGGGCGCTGGATCGCGGTTTTCAACGTGTATGGCAAGATCTATGCTATCGAAGATCTGTGCACCCACGACGGCAATGTGCTGGCTTTCGACGAGCGCGATCAGCCCAGCAAACTGGTCGGATTTGAAGTCGAGTGCCCGCGTCACGGCGCCCGCTTTGATATCCGCGATGGCAGCGTAACGCGCCGTCCCGCTGAAGTTGACGTGCCCTGGTTCGAGGCGCGCATTGACGGCGGCAACGTGCAGGTGCTGCTCCAGGAGTAACGGTTCCTTGCCGTTTGCAGAGCGTCTAACCATCCGCGAAGCATTCGCATCCGGACGAACGCTGATCTTTGGGCATCGCGGCGCCATGGCTCACGCGCCGATGAATACCCCGGCCGCGTTTCAGCTAGCCCTTGAACAAGGCGCGGACGGCATTGAGCTGGATGTACACCTGTCCCGAGACGAGCGTATCGTCGTCGTACACGACTTCACCGTCGATGAAACGACTGACGGCCGTGGCGACGTGATGAACCTTACATTTGCGCAGCTAAAGCGACTGGACGCGGGCGGCTGGTTCGCTGATGAATTCGCCGGCGAGCGCATCCCCACGCTGGGCGAAGTTTTCGCCGACTTCGCCGGCAAGCTCTATTTCAATGTCGAGTTGAAGTCGCGCCCGGCCGACAGGCGCAATCTCGTATCAGCTGTGGCCGACTGCATCAGCCGTCACGGCATGACCGAGCAGACCATTGTGTCGTCCTTTGACGCGCAAATCTTGCAACGGTTCCGCGCGATCCGCCCGGATGTGATGACCGGATTTCTGTATGGCTCGGAGGTCTCGGCGGCTATCGACGATGAGCCGCACGAAGCTCGCCATCCCCGGCATGAATTCATTGACGCAGCCTACATGCGCTGGTCGCGCGAGGCCGGCTACCTGGTAAACGCCTGGACAGTCAACGACTTCAAGCGCGTCTGCGAGCTAGGGAAGTTGGGCGTCAACGGCATAATCACCGACAGTCCCGCTGACGCCATTCGCGCGCTAAGCCAATGCTGAACAGGCTTTGGCGGTTTCTCTTCCGCCTGCTCTACAACGAATTCGCCTTCGCCTACGATCTTGTCAGTTATTCCGTCTCGCTCGGGCAATGGAGCGCTTGGAGGCGAACAGCGCTGCGTCATTTACCGCCCGCTGACGACGGGCTAGTCCTCGAACTGGCTCATGGAACCGGGCATCTTCAAGTCGACCTTATTCGCGCGGGATACCAGACGGTCGCGCTTGATCTTTCCGCCCAAATGGGCCGGCTGGCCAGGCGAAAATTGCGCCGCGCTCGCTTGCCCGCTGATCTCGTGCGCGGCGATGCCCTGAAGCTGCCCTGCAAGTCCAATTCCGTTTCAGCGATCGTCTGCACCTTCCCAACGCCCTTTATCTACAGCGAGCCGGCCCTGGCGGAAATGGCGCGCGTGCTGCGACCGTCCGGATGTGTCATCATCGTCCTGGTCGGCCAACTTCGCAGCGGCCGCTTGCTGCCGGCGCTGATCAGTCGGCTGTACCGCCTGTCGGGCCAGAGCGACAGCTTCCTCAGCCAGCGCGCTATCGTCGACTTGATCGCCCCCGACGCCTTCCAGGTTGAGTCAGTGATTGTCACGCTGCCGGGCAGCGCTGTTCAGCTGCTGATGCTGACCCGGGTCGCCTCAGACGAAAAATCAAGTCCTGACGTCAGTCTGGAAAGCGTGAACGCTATATGATATGATATTCGCTTGACCGTGGTGGGCGTAGCTCAATGGCAGAGCACCTGATTGTGGTTCAGGCGGTTGAGGGTTCGAGCCCCTTCGTCCACCCAAGCATTGAGAATTGAAGTCGCCCGGGTCGCTCAGGCGGCTTTTCCTTTTCTGATCCGACTCTTCTCGAATTGGCTTCTGACAAGACTGGCGTCTAATTGCGCGACCGTACTACGGTCTTGCGTCGGCGTGATTGGCGCCGCCAGCCTGTGACGCTCCTGTATCCTCCAGCCGGCGCCGCTGGCTCTGGCGCCGACTCCTGTGGCGGGTACGCCTGTCGCGGCGTAGATACCGGATCATCCTGGCGCGGGTAGAGCACCGGCGCTGCCCCATCCCGGTCGGCGCTTGGCGCAGTTTCGGCTGGCGGCGGCGGGGCGTTCGCTTCGCTGGGCTTCCTTAAGCCAAAGACTTCGAAAACACTGAGATGAGCCGAATCCCGCGGCGGCGGCGCAACTGGTCTGGTGATGGGCTCGGGCGCGGGCCATTCCGCGCGCGCTTCCGGTACCAGCGCCGGCGCCGGAAAGCGCGGCTCGGGCGTCACCGGCGCCTCAACGATCGGCCGGCTGATTTGTATCGGCTTGGTGTCATCAGGCGCGGGCTCGGGCGCTGCCGGCAGCTGTTCATCATCCGCCGTCGACAGCACTACCGGGTTGGGCTTTGTGTCGGTATCGGCCACGAAGGTCAGCGGCTCCGCCTCGAACTCGTCGTAGGCGACCGGCTGCCTGTCCGTGGCTGTATCCGCGCCGTCTTCCGGGAGCTGGTCGGGCGACAGTTCGTGAAACGCCGATGGATGGCGCGGTTGATAGCTGAGCCGCTCGTCGACATCCGGCGCGTCGCGGACGCTGGCTTTGGCTTCGTGAGTCGAAATGCCGCCCGATTCTTGCATGATCAACTGATGCAGATTGCGCAGGCTGGCTTGCAGTTGATTGGTCGTGCTGCGTTTCATGCGCATGGCATTGCGCAAGCCGCCCAATACGCCGCCCAGCTCGTATTGAAAAGTCCAGCGAACCAAGGTGCCGTCGGTCACTTCATGCAAGCGAACGCGGCCCTGATTGTCCGCAAATTTGGTCCCGTCCATCAGCCGATACTCATAGCCCAGCGTGTCGTACCAGGCGCTGACCTCGACCACGACATCGTTAGACTTGTCCGACGACGCGCGCCAACGCGTGCCTTGCCCCTCGCGCTGGGTTGAGAGGAAAGACACCGATGTCACATCTTCTTGCCAGCGCGGCAGCGCGGAAGGATCGCCCAGAAAACGCCAAATGAATTCCGGCGACGCTGGAATCAGGATTTCGAGGTCAATGACGTTCATGGCTTTTGCCGCTGTAGCGTGACGAGATTCACGCTTTATGATACACTAACCTTGGATTCTACCACTGGACAAGCGAATCGCAACTATCATGTCGAACCCCATATTCATATTCGCCTTCGTCATCGCCACCATGGTTGGCTTGGCTTTCCACGCGCTCATGGGCGGCGCCGCGCGGCGTATGGTGCTATTCATTGTCACCAGCTGGCTCGGTTTCCTGCTGGGTCAATACATCGGCGCATACCTGGATGTAACCCTGCTCAAGATCGGCGTCGTGCATCTCTTGCCGGCCTTGGTCTGCGCCATCGGGCTGCTGATTTTCGCCCACGTTTTGACCGCCGAGCCGACCACGCCGGTTTCGCGGCGCTAGACCATGTCCGATAGCGAGCCTGGCGACAGCCAACCCGCTCCCGCGCCGGAACGCCAGCCGAGCGGCATCAGAATCGGCCGGCTGATCAAATTCACGGCGGTTGTCGGCCTGCTGTTCATCGTACTGCTGTTGCTGGGCGCGCTGGTCGCGGCCTTGACTGACGCGGCGGCCTGGGCGCCGGTTATACAGATATTCCGCGATGTATTGCTGGTCGTCCTGTTGCTGGAATCGCTTTTGATTATCGCGGCTGTCTCGGTCTTGCTGCTGCAAGTGGCCGGCTTTTTCATCATGCTGCGTTCGGAAGTCAAACCCATCCTGGACAACGCCCGCGAAACGACTCGCCTTGGCAAGGCGACCGCGCAATTTGTCAACACCAATGCCGTGGATCCCCTGATCCAAATCAAGAGTTTCCTGGCCGGCCTCCTGGCCTTTCTGCGCGAACTGATCTTGCTGCGCGGGATTGTCATGCCGGACGCGCCCGACGCCAAGCCGCCCGAACCCGATGAATCCGCCCAGGCTTAACGAAAACGCGACCTTCGCCGGCATCGTGCTGGGGACGATTCTCGGCGCGCTTTATACCTTGCTGCATATCACCAAACGCGGAGCGGTGCGGAGGCGCGATCTGACGCAATTTGGCGCGGCTTCCGCCGAGCTCGAGTCGGAGGCCGCCATCAACGACGCCAAGCAGAAAGCCAAAGCCAGGCTGGAAGAACAGCCCTAGCCGCGCTCAATCCTGTCAAAGGCGCGGCCCAGGGCGGCGAGCAAGTCCCCGGCGATTACACTGCGGCTGCTCTTGACGCGCTCGGCGGCGATGACGCCGGCCAGCCCATGAACGTAGGCGCCGAGTCGCGCGCTGTCGTAGGCCGTGGCGCCTTGCGCGCGTAACCCCGCGATCAAGCCCGCCAGCACATCGCCCGTACCCGCCGTCGCCAGCGCATCGCTCTTGAAGGGAATGACGCTCGCCCGGCCATCCGGCGCGGCGATTATCGTGTGAGCGCCTTTCAGCGCCACGACCAGGCCCCAGGCTGCCGCGTAATGGCGCGCGACCCGCCAGCGATCGGCTTGTATCTTCGCCATCGCCAGCCCGGTCAAGCGCGCCATCTCGCCGCTATGCGGTGTGATGATGGTATCGTCGTGAAGGGGCCGCCACCATTCCGGCCGCTCGCTGAGCGCATTTAACGCATCGGCGTCGATGACCAGCGGCGGCAGCGCAGCGGCCTGCAGCAGTCGCCACACGAAGGCACGCGTCGACTCGTGCAAGCCCAGGCCGCAGCCAATCAGCAAAGCCTGGTAACCTCTTGCCGCCGCGGCCAGCGCGTCGCTGGCGGATTCGTCGATCGCGCCCAGCGTATCTGCCAGCGGCAGCCAGGTCGGCTCGCGCAGCCCGCTCGCCACGATGCCGATGTTCCGCTCGGACGCGGCGATTGTGACCAGCCCGGCGCCAGAGCGGCCGGCGGCTTCTCCCGCCAGCGCCGCCGCCCCGATGTAATTGGCTGAACCAACCGCCAGCATTACTTTTCCAAACGTGCCTTTATGCCCGTCCAGGGGGCGCTGCGGCAACAGCGAGGCGGCCAGCGCGCCGTCGACTACCGTCGCCGAGAGCCGCCCCAGCTCGGGCAAGTCTTGCGGGATGCCAATGTCTGATATGGCGAGCTCGCCTGCCAGGCCGGCCGCGGGAAAGATGAATAAACCCGGCTTGGCCGCGATAAATGTCAGCGAGAGGTCCGCGGCCAGGGCGGAGGGGTCGGCGCTGCCGCTGCCGCAGTCGACGCCGCTGGGACAATCCATGGCGAAAACAAAGGGCCCGCGTCCGCGAATTCCCGACTCCGGTCGCGTCGGGCTGAGGGCGCCGGCCGGCTTGTCCGCCGCCATCGCTTCCAGACAGTCGCCAACGCAGCGCAGGATTTCGACCGCATCGCCGCCAAGCGGCAAGCGCGCGCCGATGCCGAAGATCGCGTCAACTATGATGTCCGCTTCACGCGCCCACTGTTTCAGCCGGCTCTTGTAGCGGTCTTCATCATGTGTGATTGTCGGCAGGTCCCTTTGCGCTGAATCTTGCGCCGGCACAGCATCGAGGTCACGCGCCTCGATCAAATACAGGCGAATATCCGCCGCTGTATTCATAGCCAGGTCATGCGCCATGACCAAGCCATCGCCGCCATTATTGCCTTTCCCGATCAGGAAAAGTATCCGCGTCCTCGCGCTGATGTCGACGCGGCTCTGCAAGCAGGCGCTGGCTTCCACGCCGGCATTGACCATCATCTGCGCGTAGCTCACGGCCGAGCGGTCAGCCGCGGCTTCAATCTCGCGTATCTCGCGTACTGACGCTACCTTGATCACAGACGCCCCTGCGCCGCAGCCGAACCAAGCGACATGCACCCTAATGATACACGTCTCGCTGAATATCTACGAAAGCAGCTTAGCGGTCGCGCTCGACCACGACACGCGCCAACTCGACCAGCGCCAGTTTAGCCGGCGACGCATCCAGAACGCGCAAACTGTCGATGGCGTTGTTGACCAGCAGATTGGCGTGTTCGCGGGCCTTGTCGATGGCGTCGCCTTCCAGCATCTTGCGTTTGACGGCGTCCAGCCGGTCGCCGGCAAGCGCGCTGCCGTTGCCATTGTCAGCGCCCAGCGCAACGGCCACGCCGCGCCCCTGATCCAAGTCAATGCCCGCGGTCTTGCCCAGGCGCTCTTCGTCGGCTACCAGATCGAGGATGTCGTCCACCATCTGAAAGGCCAGGCCCAGGTTGAATCCATAATCGGCCAGCGCCCCGACTTCGCGCGGGCCCGCATCCGCCAGCCTGGCGCCGATTGCGCCCGCCGCGCGAAAAAGCGCCGCAGTTTTCAGCGCGATGACGCGCATATAAACTTCGCGCGAAAAGTCCTTGTCTTTGACGGCCGCCGCCTGCAAGGTCTCGCCCTCGACCAGGGCGGTAGCGGCCCGCGCCAGGTCTACGTTCAAATCGCCGTAAGGCGCCATCAATTCGTACACTGCTGTGAACAGAAAGTCGCCAGTCAGCAGGGCGAAGGTGCGGCCCCAGGTGGCGTTCACGGACGGCCGCCCGCGGCGCATGATGCCGTGATCATTGATGTCGTCGTGCACCACGCTCGCGGTGTGCATCAGTTCAATCGCCGCGGCCGGCCCGGCGGCGCGCTCCAGATCGTATCCGCCCAGCGCCGCATACGCCAGCAACAGCAGGCGCGGACGAATGCGTTTGCCGCCGGCGCTCAGGATGTGACGGCTGGCGTCTCGCAAGACAGCGACCTGGCTGTTGGTCACGTCAAGCATGGCGCGCTCAACCGCCGCCAGCCCATCGTCCAGGCGCTCCGGAAGCCTTGCCGTACCAGCTATTTCGCCTGTCATGCGCCACTCCAGTTCTAAAATTGTGAAGTTCAGAACTATCTAAATGTATTGTACTGTAAGTACGACAATCGTCAACTGAGTTCGACCGTCGTCCCGCGCCGCAAGTTGACAGCCTGAGCTAATCGGCGCATTTGCCCAGAGTCTGACACAGCTGCGTGATATGCAGGCGATCATGCTGCGCTGTGAAGTACGCCATCTCCAGCAAATCGGTCAAGCCAAAGATGCTGTGTCGGGCCGGGCGCCGCCAGTCCTGCTCGCCAAGCTCCGCCAGCATCAACATGGTTCGCTTACGCTGCTCGCGAAATCTCGCGAAAACTTCCATGCCGTCGTCATGGCATTCGGGGATGTCCGGTCCCGGCGGCGGCAAAGACGGAATAAAGGGATTGTCTGCTTGCAAAATCGTCCGCAGCCGCTGCTGATGCACTTCGGTTTCGGCGCGCCACAAGTGACAGAGAATCTGCAAAATCGACCACTCGGCCGGGTCCGGGCGCTGCAGCCACTGATGGTCTTTCACTTCCGCCAGCAGGCCGCACAGAGCCGCCAGGTTGCCCTTGAATTGCAACGGCAGCGTCTGCGGCGCCATCGCGACCCCTTGGAAGTCGGTCGCCCAATTCGGTCGGCGCACGCGTTCCAGGACTGCGCCGAGCGTCGTGTCCTCGCTGACCTGCCAGGCGTGAATCCCCAAGGCTTGCGCCGCTTCAATATCGTTGACCAAACTGTCGCCGATGACCAGCGCCTCGTCCGGTTCCACGCCCACCCGCGCTATGGTCTCGGCGAAGTAAGCCGGATGCGGCTTGGCGAAGTGCATGTTCTCGCTGTTGGTGATAAAGGCAAACTCGCCGATGCAATCGCCCAGGCCCGCCCAGGCGATGCGCGCCAGGGTCGCAGACTCCGGGAAGAGCGGGTTGGTTGCGATAGCCACCAGCAGACCCTGATTAAGTAATTCTTGCGCGAGCGCCAGCGCGCCCGCGACAGGCGCCGTGGTTTCTCGAAAGCTGTGATATGGTCCCGCGTAGAATTCGTCCAGCGCGCGCGACAACTCGTCACAGGAGAGCGACAGTCTGCTGCATAGCCCGTCCCGAATCAGATGGGCGTTGCTGCGACAACTTTCGCTGGTTTTGTTGAGGCGGCCAATGGCGCTGCGAAGCGCGTCGGATGCGCGGCTGATGCCGTACTGTTCTTCGAAATGCCGGTCCCAGCCCTGCCGGAAAGTCTGCACCCACTGCCGGTCGGGGTTGCGCAGCAGCGTGTTATTGAGATCGAGCAGCACCGCCTTAATCATCGCCCGCTTCCATGGCTTGCCGAAAAATATCCAGCCCGGGGTGATCGTCCGGGCAGCCAACGTAGGGATCGACCTTTTGGCCGTTCTTCAGGCAAATCGCCTCGATTTCGACGCGCCGCATCAGCCCCAGAAAGCCGGCCTTGATGGTGAGCACCAGCTGCGTATCCGGGCTGGCGTTCGCCAAAACGATATCGGGAACCGGGCACCTGACGCAATCCTTGGGATGCCAGCTTTCTGATGCCGGGTTTTCCTTCGCCAGCCGACATTCTTCGACATCGCGCGTATGCCGGTTGAAGTCGGCGTAATAATGGGGGCACTCCCGCCCGGCGGGCGTTTTCATCAGCTTGGCCTATCCCTGCTTGATCCAGTGCGACGCGACAGCCGGAAGCTTGTCCAGACTGCCGTATTCTACTGTGCAATCCGGCAAAGATTCAAGGAAGCTGGCGCCATAGGACTTTCTGACGATGCGACTGTCGAAAATGGCGACCACCCCGCGGTCCCTGCGCCGGCGGATTAAACGCCCGAAACCCTGCCGGAAGCGCAAGATGGCGTCCGGCACGGCGTATTGCTGAAATGAACGGGCATAAGTCTCGCTGCGCGCCGCGAAAACGGGGTCGCTGGGCACGGCAAAGGGCAGCTTGGCGATCACCACCGCGCTCAGGTCGTCGCCGGGAATATCAATGCCCTCCCAGAAACTGCGCGTGCCCATGAGCACCGCCTTCTCCGCTTTCAAGAAGCTGGAGAGCAGCGCCTCGCGGCTGCCGCCGAAGCTCTGATCGTAAACACTGATATCGCCCAATGTCAGCAGCGGCGTAATCGCCTTCGAGACCTCGCGCAGTTGCGCGTAACTGGTAAACAGCACCAGCGTCCGCCCGTCCAGCGCCGCCGCCAGCTCAACCACGCCGCGCCCAACCATGCGCTGATAGTCGAAGTGTTGCTTGGGCTCGGGTATGTCTTGCGGGATGTATACCAGCGTCGACCTCTTGTAGTCGAAGGGCGAGCCGACCGCGACCGCCTTGTAGCTATCGGTATACAGCCGTTCCTTGATATGATCAAAGTTGTCCTGCGTCTGCAGCGTGGCGCTGGTGAGGATGATGCTCTCCATGCGCTGATTCAGATATTCTTCCATCATCGGCCCGACATGCAGCGGCGCAATCTGCAGCTCAAGGCGCTCGACCTTGTCTCCGGCAGTGATCGAGTAGACCAGCCCGGCGTCCGGCGCCTGCGTAAAGCCCTCCAGCTGTTCGTGCAAATCAGCCAGATAACGCTTGTGCCCGTTGATTTCGCTGCTGATGTCGCCAAAGTCCGGCATGTCGTACTCGGCATAACGCGGCAAGGCGCTGCACAGTCGCTCGACTGCATCGCTCAGCGCCAGCAAATAGGCGCCCAGGTGTTTCCAGGCCGCCAGGACAGCCGCAAAATCGCCGGCGTCGCGATGCGATTCCAGCAGCCGCCTGGCGTAGCGATTGTCAGCCCTTTGCCCGGAGGCGAACTTGTGCAGCGCCCGGAAGTACTGACGAATGAATCGCCTCATCAATTCGACGGTGTCGTCAATTGTGTTGATGAAGGCCGACAGCCGCCTGGTTTCTTCGGCCGGAAAATAGTCGCGCCCGTATCCCAGCAACTCGCCCAGAATGCCGCCGCGCCCGTTGCCCAGGTCGCGCAGCCGCGTGAATATCTGCCCCTGGTCAATATGGCGCGTCAAACCATCAGTGATGGCGTCCTCCAGGTGGTGCGCTTCGTCGACGATGAGGTTGTTATAGTCGGGCAAGGCGCGGTTCTCTATGCGCGCGTCGGCGATCAGCAGGGCGTGATTGGTGATGACGATATGCGCGCGCTCGGCGCGTTGACGCGCGCGATAATAGGGACAGACCCCGTCCATCTCGCTGATGCAGCGTGTGCTGGAGCAGCCCTCGTCTTGCGCGCTCAGCCGCGACCAAACCGCCCACTCGCCCGCCCGCAGCGTAATCTCGCCGCGGTCGCCTGAATCGCTCTCCTGCAGCCAAACGAGAATCTTGGCCAGCGTCCGCAATTCATCGAGATTGGCGGGCTTGCGCCGGCGCAAGGTCTGCAGGCGGCGCGGGCACAAATAATTGCCGCGCCCCTTCATCAGCGCGGCCCGCAGCGGGGCGCCGACGATGGCGCGAACTTGCGGGATATCTTTGCACAGGAGTTGCTCTTGCAAGTTGATGGTATTGGTCGACACCGTCACGCGCTGATCGTTTTTGGTCGCCCACATCGCCGCAGGAACCAGATACGCCAGCGACTTGCCGGTGCCCGTGCCCGCTTCAATCAGCAGATGCTCGCCCTGATTCAGCGCCGCGGTTACCTCCTGCGCCATCCGCAGTTGCTCGTCGCGGACTTCGTAGTCGCCGAAACCGGCGGCCAATTTGCCATCGACGCCGAATACCGCGCGGATAGCGGCCGGCTCCAGCGGATCATACCGCGCCTTGTCGCTGTCGAGCGGCGGCGTATCCAAACGCTCTTTACGAAAGGGCAGGGCCGGGCGCGGAGGTATGAATTCGCGCAAGCTCTGGTCCAGCGCTGACTGAAACACGGCGCGCAAGCCCCAATCCAGCTCGTCGCCTGCGCGGATGATTTCCGCCAGCAGCGCCGACGGCATGCCGCAAAGCCGCCGCCAAAGATGCCAATACAGCTGACCGGTTGCCACCGCATCGTCCAGCGCGCGATGCGCCCGCTCGAGCTTGACGCCAATTTGCGCCGCCAGGTTGCCCAGGCTGTAGCGCGGCGCCGATGGCATGACGATTGACGCCAGCTCAAAGGTATCGATGGCGTCGTTCCGCTCCAGCAGGTCATATTTGCGCAGGAAGGCCCGATCAAAACCGACGTTGTGCGCGATGACAGGTGTATCCGCGAAGAACTCGCGCAAGTCGGCGAGGATGACTTCGATGCCGGGCGCGTCCTCGACGTCTTCTTGATGAATATGAGTCAAATGGGTGATGTCTTCGGGAATCGGCTGCGACGGCTTGACCAGCGACTGATAAGATTCCACCACTTGACCGTCGCGAAAGCGCGCCAGTCCCACTTCGATAATCTCATCGCTGGATGGGTTCAACCCGGTGGTTTCGAGGTCAAATGCAATCAGATCGCCCTGCATCGTGGCCTCCCGCTCGGGTGGCGCGGAAGCGCGCGCCGCGCGACAAGCTCACGCGCTCGCGGGCAAGCCAGACCAAAGCATGCGCGTATCCTGCGAACAATCACTCGGAGGAGTCTTCGCTGCTTTCATTACCGGCGACAGCGGCGCCCCCAGCCTGTTGATACAGCGCTTCGGCTTCGGCGAACCAGCTCGAAAAGTTGCGGCGTATAATGGGCAAGTCCAAAGTCGACGCGCCCACGAATCCGTTCCGCTCCAGGAGCGCCCAGTTGTCGTCATCGGTCAGGCGCCACAGGAACGACTGCGCCTGCGCCTTTGCCAACGACTCCTCGCTGATGAGCATGCTGGCTCGCCTGGACAGGGGATAGGTGCTGTTCTCAATCGAGCCGACATTGGCTTCAACGCAGCCGGCGCCCTCATTGATGGAGACCAACTGGATGTTTGCCTGTTCGTTGTCGATCACCCTCTGATACTCCGGCCAGCTCATATAGGTCAGCGCGCCCACGACATTGCCTACGGCGGCAGCGCGATACAAGGGGTCGAAGTTCATCTCCGTATCGCGCCGAACCGGCGGGATAATCCCGTCAGCCGTCTGGAGCAGTATGTCGGTGTACTGGTCGGTAAAGGAAGGGCCAAATAGCGTCATCTGCTGATCAGGAAAGGCGGCGTCAATTGCCGACCAATTCTCGGCGTCGCCGCTCCAGATTGCATTTACCTGCTCCGCGGTCAGACAGGCGCTGAACTCATCACCGGCGTTGCTGACCAGCACCGTGGCTTGCGCGCCCAAAGCCAGCGGTTTGGTGACCAAATCATTGGCCGCGCATGCTTCCAGCGCATCGACGGCAAGCGCCGCGTCGAGCAGGGCAATGTCGGCCTCGCCATCGCATAAGCGTTTAATGCCCGCGCGCGACCCTGTCGCCTCGAAAGTGTATGAGAAAAACTGGTAGGACTCGGTAAGTTGCTCGCCGACGCGGCTCAGCGCCTGGTAGGCATTGGCGGCGCCGACCAGCCTGACCTCGCCGCTCAGGTCCGGAGGAATCTGATAGTCGCCGGCGCCCGCGCCAATCGCGGCGTCCTGGCCAGAGAGAATGAGCGTGTTCAACTCGGATGTGGCGGCAGTCGGCGGCGTTACGCCGGCCCCGCGCATGACCGCTGCGCCCGCTTCGCTCATGATGAACTGTATAAACTCCGCGAGGCCCTCGCTGGCGTTCAGACGCGCGCGATTGACAACAACGTAGAGCGAAAGCGCGAAATCGTAGTCGCCGCCTTCAACGTCCTCAGCCGAGGGCGCAATACAGTCGCCTGTGTCGGCGCTGGCGATTTGCAATATGGTGACGGATTCCGCGCTCGCCTTCACGTCACTCGCGGCCACAAGGGCAAGCGCGCCTTCGCTTTCATTAACGCGCCCGGCCGCGTCGACGCCGTTAGCCAGCGTCTCCGCATCCAGCCGCAAGCCATCGCCGGCGACAAGAGCATCGGCAATGTAATACGCGATCTTATCGTCACCGGGCAGCAATAGCGTCAAAGGCAGCTCGGCCAGCGCTTCGCGAGCGAATGACCAATCAGTCAAGACATTGCTGCTGCTTGGCTTTAGCGCCTCGCGCACTTGCGTTTCATCAAGACACTCGATTTCGCTATCGGCGCCCGTTACAAATGCAGCCACATGATGGCCGATGAGCAACTCGCTGTATACGACCTCGTTTGCATCGCAGATGGCGCGCTCGGCGCCGGTCATTTCCCGCGTCGCCGTGGCAAAATCCGTCTCGCCGTCGCAGAACTGGTCGATGCCCGCGGCTGTCCCGCTGGTTGTGATCGCAAGCGATGTCGCTCCGCCGGCCTCCGCCAGGCGCTCGATCAGCGCATTGCCGATTGCGGAGCCGACGAGCGTGATATCGGCCGGCTGCTGCGCCAGCCCCCATCCGGTACTCGCCACAAGCAGAATCAGCGCGAGCGCGCGGTGACACCTTCTAAACTTCGCCATGTATGGACGTATCCTTACCTGAGCCAGACTTAACCAACGGATTGTACCGTCAGCGCTACGATTGTAAAGCCATACTTTTCTGCTAAGATCGACGCTCGCGCGCTGTCGCGTCCATCCGGACGCAGCGCAACTTGGGAAAATCAGCAGCGCGCGGGAGAGCAGCTTGGGCTACACGCCGCAGAGTATCTATGAATTGATCGGCGGACAAGAAGCCGTTGCCGCTATCGTCGACGCTTTTTACGACGCCGTCGAGGAGGACCCGCTTCTGCGCCCCATGTATCCCGAAAGCCTCGAAGCCCCCAAGCGTCACTTGTATCTCTTCCTCTTGCAATTCTTCGGCGGACCGCGCACCTACCTGGAAGAGCGCGGCCACCCACGCTTGCGTATGCGCCATTTTCCCTTCGCCATCGACCAGCAAGCGCGCGACCACTGGCTGGAACACATGCTAAACGCTGTCGATCACGCCGGCATTCAAGAACCGGCCCGCTCGCGCATGCGCGAATACTTCGACCGCTCGTCGACTTTCCTCATCAATCGCAATAGCGATATCGACGCTAGCCGCCTTTGAGGATGTAGCGGTCAAATGCCTCGGCGGTCCAGGGCAGGGCCGGTTTGAAGAAGCGCTCGTTGATAGCTTCGGCGTATACACGAATCTCGAATTGAGCGTCGCTGGCCATGCGCAAGCGCAGAAAATGCATTAGATTGTGCGCGTCGATCTTGGTCACCCAGGTGTAATAGACGCTGAATCCGGGCAGGAACAAGCGCGCCATCTCTTTAGATACGCCTTGCGCCAGCGCCTGCGAATACAAGCGAAAGCCCTCGTCGTAATGTCGCAGCAGTTGCCGCGTCAGCGCGTCATTCTCGCCCGCCGCCAGCGTACCCTCGCTGGCCTGCTTGTTGTCTCTGCTCTGCCGCCGCCAAACCTCGGGCACGTAGAAGTCGCTCTCTTGAAATGGCGTGTAGCGGCCCGATTGCGCATTCATATTCCAGGTGCGGTGGCGCACCCATTGCCACCATGTCACTAGCGGCGCCCGCACGCGGAACTTGAACTCCACCATCTCAAAGGGCGAGGTATGACGGTGGCGCAGCAGGTAGAAGAGCAGTTTCTTGTCGCGCTCCGGCCCCTTGCTATCGCCCAGAAAACTGACGCGCGCGGCATTGACAATCGCCAGGTCGCCGCTAACTTTTGACTCCGGATGCGGCATCAAGTCGACCAGCTCAATCCAGCCTTTGTCGAGCACTGGCACGCGCTTGCCGATTAACTGATCCGCCATGCGGGACTCCCGCGAAAGGTTTCCGATACCGGTGTATTGTGGCGCTTTCGACGCACCCGAGTCAAGCGCCCAAACTTTGCAGCGCGATGCGGATGCGCTCTTCAATGTCTTCGGGAGCGTCCAGCGGAATCGATTGGATAGCCGCTTGCGCTTCCACCACACTGTAGCCAAGCGCGGTCAGCGCGTCCAGCAAGACGCCGCTGTCTTCGTCTTCCGCGGCCAGTGGCAGGCTGTCCAGACCGGCCGCGATCTTGTCTTGCAGCTCAAGTACAATTTTCTGCGCCGTCTTCTTGCCGATGCCCGGCACGCGACTGATAATCTCCGGCCGGTCGTTGACGACGGCGCTGCGCAGATTGTCTACGCTCAGTGTACTCAAAATGGCGATTGCCAGCTTGGGCCCGATGCCGCTGATCTTAAGCGCGGCGTCGAAGATTTCGCGTTCGCCGGCGCTCGCAAAGCCGTACAAGGTCAGGGACTCCTCGCGCACGACCAGCCGCGTGTACAAAAAGACCCGCTCGCTTTGCAGCTTTTCAATCGTGGTGAAGGGCGCGAGAACTTCTATCCCGACGCCGCCCAGCGTCAGCACGACGTGGTCGGCCGCTTTCGAGACCAGTTTGCCTTCCAGCGTCGTGATCATATCTGGCAGCGGCCCCTAGGCGAAGTCGATATCTTGCAGACGATAGCTGTGCAAGTCGGTGATGGCGACCGCCAGCGCGTCCGCCGCGTCATCCGGGCTGGGCGCGGCGTCAAGCCCCAGCAGCAGGCGCGTCATCTCCTTCATCTGGCTCTTGTCAGCGCCGCCGTAACCGCAGACCGCCTGCTTGACGGCATTGGGTTTGTACTCGGCGATAACTAAATCCGCCCGGCTCAGCGTCAGCAAGACGACGCCGCGCGCCTGCGCTACCGTGATCGCAGTGGTGACATTGCGCGAGAAAAACAACTCCTCGACGCCAGCGCGGTCCGGGCGGAATTCGGCGATCAGCACCTTTAATTCATCATGAATTTGACGCAAGCGCTCCGGCATCGGCGTACCCGCTTTGGTGCGAATCACGTCATACGCCAGCGCTTCCAAACTGCCATCGCCGCGCTCGCGCACGAAACCGTAGCCCAGCGTGGCGGTGCCGGGGTCAATGCCAAGCGAGATCATGCTAGGACTCGTAGGCGGCCAGGACTTCGTCAGTGATGCTCAGATTCGAGGCGACGCTTTGCACATCATCCGATTCTTCCAACTGCTCCATCAGCCGCATATTCTGCAGCGCCTTGCTCTTGGGAATGTCCAGCTCGTTCTGCGGGAACCAGCGCAGCTCGCAGTCGTCGAATTGATAGCCGGCTTGCGACAGCGCCTGCTCCACCGCCGCGAACTCATCACGCGGGGTATAGACCGTGACGATGCCCTCTTCATCAACGACATCTTCCGCGCCCGCCTCCGCCGCCTCCAGAAACAGCTCGTCGAAGTCGCTCTCGCCTTTGACTGTGATATAACCCTTTTGGTCGAACTGCCACATCACAGCGCCATTGGTGGCCAGGCTGCCTTCATGCTTGCTGAAGGCATGCTTGATTTCGGCCAGGGCCCGGTTCCTGTTGTCCGTGAGAATCTCGACGATATAGGCCACGCCCTCGGGCCCGTAACCCTCGTAAAGGATCTCCACGACTTCGCCGCCGGCGATTTCGCCCGTGCCCTTTTTGATGGCGCGTTCGATATTCTCCTTGGGCATATTGGCGGCGCGGGCTTTGGCGATGCCCAGCTTTAGCCTGGGGTTGGCGCTCTCGTCTCCGCCGCCCTCGCGCGCGGCCACCATAATGTCGCGCCCCAAACGCGTGAAGATCTTGGCGCGCTTCGCGTCTTCCGCGCCCTTCTTCCGCTTGATGGTCGACCACTTGCTATGACCGGACATCGTTGCATCCCTTTCCCGGCGAGTATTGCTACCTTTGAGTATGACGATTTCGCCTGTTCCGCCCGCTGCAATGCAAAACACAGTGCTATAATATCTAGGCGTACTCCTGCATAGTATACCAAAGTTGCGCTTTGATGGATGTAATGCAGCAGGCTGAGGATATCATTGAGGCAGCCAGCGAAGAATCCCAATTCTCATACCAGGGCCGGGTCCCGCCGGAACGCATCGCCTGGATAGTCTTGCTGGGCGCCTTTCTGCTCTTCTGCACCGTCACGCTGACCACGATATTCGGTGTTTGGCATTACCTCTTTCGCTCGACCGTCGCCATGTCTGCGGTACTGCAAGTCTCCAAGGGCACTGTCGGCATCACCGGGCCCGATCTGATTGTGGCCGCCGAGCGCGAGCGCGACGACTTGACCAATTCGGTCACGAGCGTCAGCACCGACTCGCTGTCCCAGGCCACCATCCAGATCAAAGACCTCGGCGAAGCCGGCGCGGACTCTGCTGACTTGCTGGCCGCGGTGACGCTCCAGGGCAATACGCTGGTTACCTTTAATCACGCCAACCGTCCGCGCTTCGAGTGGAGCCAAAACCCGCAGCGCATACAATTTTCTCGTCTGAACGGCATGATCGACGTCTTGATCGCCGGCGTCAGCGAGCGGCCTTTTCTAATGGACTTCTACAGCGACAGCCTCAGCAGCGACAAAGGCGTGCATGTGGAATTCAACGACAAGGGCCGCTACCGCCTCAGCGTGTCCGAAGATGAAGTCCGTCTGTTGAATCTTGTCGGCGAAGCGACGGTGTACTTCCGCGATGAGCCAAGCCGCCGCGAGTTGGCGCGCAGCGGCCATGAGTTGGTCGTGCGCATCGGCGCGCGCAGCATGACGCAATTCCCGTCGCGGACCAACGTACTGAAGAACGGCGACATCAGCCTGCTGGCGCGCAGTGATATGACGCGCGCGCTGGACGACTGGCGCTGCAGCATCCGGCAAGAGCAGGCGCCTCCGGGCGACTTTTCCCTTCTGCGCTTTGACGGGCGCGTCAGCCTGCGTTTGCTCCGTCTCAATAACGCCCAGTCCAATGGCGAGGTGCGCTGTACCCAGACCCTTGCCGGCGACGGCCTGGATGTCCAGGACTACGATACCGTGCGCGTATTAACCACATTCATGCCAAATTACCAAAACCTTAGCGTCTGCGGGCGCGCGGCCAGCGAATGCCCCCTGATGCTGCAGGTCAATTACAGTTACGTCGACAGCGCCGGCCGCAGCCGGGACGCCCAATGGTATCGCGGCTTCTATTACGCCCCCGATATTTCCGGCGCCGCCCGCAAGCGCTGCGACACCTGTATTCAGGATCACGTCGATATCAATCAGGCCGTTTGGTACACTTTCGATTCGGATAATCTCCTGAATCTGATCGCCGAAGAAGAGCGCCCGGACAGAATCACGTCTCTGTCATTTTATGCCTCCGGCCATCAGTTTGACACGCTGGTCAGCGAGATGGCCTTGCTGTTAAGCAATACCTCCGCCGGCTGAGGCCTGGAGTAATGGGAAACACGATTTTCGCAGGAGTTTGACGCATGTCCGATAGTCTGAACGATATTTTTCTAGTCGCGACAGTATTTGCGGCTGTGGTCGTCGCATCCTTCTGGCTGGCGATTGTGATCTGGGCCTATCGCGATATGCGCTCGCGCTCGCGTGATCCCTTGGCGCACTTTCTGGTTGCCGTTCTGGTATTCTTGCTCAACGCGCCGGGGTTGGCCATCTATATCTTGTTGCGCCCGCGCGAGACGCTCGCCGCCGCTTACGAGCGCTCGCTGGAAGAAGAAGCGCTCTTGCAGGAGATCGAAGAACGGCCCAGTTGCCCCGGCTGCGGGCAGCGCGTCCAGCACAATTGGCAAGCGTGCCCGCACTGTCATCACCGGCTGAAGAAAGCCTGCGTCAACTGCGACTACCTGTTGGAGCTGCCCTGGAATATCTGCCCGCGCTGCACCGTCAGCCAGGTGAGTTACACATCGGACGGCGTCATCGCCACCAATTCGCGCCATGTCCAGCCTTCGCAGCCAGACCCCATCGACGCCAAATGGGTCGCGTCACAGCATGTCGAATAGCGTTATGCGGGCGCGGCTATCGGCGAGGTCTGTCGGCTAGATTTCGCCTTCTTCGCCTACAGTGTGTATTTTGATGAGATTGGTTTGGCCGTCGATGCCGAAGGGCACGCCGGCGATTATCACCAGACGATCCCCCCTTTGCGCCAGACCCTTGTCGTGCGCGGCCCGAACCGTGATGCTGACCATTTCGTCGATCGTGCTGAATTCGTCGACATGCAGCGGCACTACGCCCCAAACCAGCGCCATTCGCCGTTGCGTCGTGGTGTTTGGCGTCATGCACAAGATGGCCGTGTTGGGACGTTCCTTGGCGACTCGCCGTGTGGTGTATCCGGACATGCTGGTGGTCACAATGGCCTTCGGCTTGATGACCTGCGAAATATCTGAAGTGGCCTTGCTGATGGCGATGGAAATATCTTCCAGGTCGCTGCGCCCGGTGGTCTCATCCGGGTCATCGCGGTGGCCGGGCGCGCCGAAATTTTCCAGATTGCGCTCGGCGATGGAGGCGATCTCGCTCATGACTTCCACTGAGCGCACCGGGTAACTGCCGCTGGCGCTTTCGGCGCTAAGCATGATCGCGTCCGTGCCGTCGAGAATCGCGTTGTAGACATCGCTGGCTTCGGCCCGCGTAGGGCGCGGATTGTCCGTCATCGATTCCAGCATCTGCGTCGCCGTGATGACCGGCTTGGCCGCGGCGTTGCAGAGCTTGATGATGCGCTTCTGATGGAAGGGCACTTCTTCGGCCGGCGTCTCTAATCCCAGGTCGCCGCGCGCCACCATGATGCCATCGCAGACCTTGATGATGTCCTCGATATTCTCCAGCGCCTCGCCCATCTCTATCTTGGCGATAATCGCGGCTTCCTGGCCCAGCCGTGACATCAGCGCCTTCAACTCGCGGATATCGTTGGCGGAGCGCACAAAGGACATCGCCAGGTAGTCGCAGCGCTTGGCCAGCGCGAATTCAATATCCGCGCGGTCCTTCTCGGTAATGGCGGACAGCGTCAGCCGCGCATTCGGCGCCGAGACGCCCTTGCGCGACTTCAGCCCGCCGCCGACCACCACTTCGCAATCGAGCTTGTTGCCATCGGCCGCCCTGACGTGAAATTGCAGATTCCCGTCGTCCAGCAGCAGCGTCGCGCCGGCCTGTATATCTTGCACAAATTCCGGGTGGGGCAGGGAGACCAGGCCATTGGCGCCAATCACAGCATCCGTCGTCAGGGTAATCGAGTCGCCGATGTCCAGCATTAGCGGCTCAGCCTGCAAAGGTCCGATACGAATCTTGGGACCCTGGATATCGCACAGAATCGCGACCACGCTGTCTTCTTCGTCGGCGATGCGCCGAATGCGGTCAATGGTCTCGCCGTGCGTCGGGTGGTCGCCATGCGAGAAGTTGATGCGGGCGACATTCATGCCCGCGCGGATCATCTGCCGCAATGTGTCGGTATCACGAGACGCGGGACCGATGGTGGCTACGATCTTGGTGTGTTTGCTGTGCAAGCCGGGTCGCACGCTTTTCTCCCTCGTCTTGGGCGCGCCTGAATGTCAATGTCTATTTTACATCGGCATTCAAGTTGGCGAACGCTGCCTTGCCCGCATAAACCGCGGCGTCGCCCAGCTGCTCCTCAATCCGCAGCAGCTGATTATACTTGGCGATCCGGTCCGTGCGCGCCGGCGCGCCGGTCTTTATCTGGCCGCTGTTCATGGCCACGGCGATATCCGCGATGGTATTGTCCTCGGTTTCGCCGCTGCGGTGGCTGGTCACCACCGTCATATTATGGCGCTGCGCCAGCTGGCCGGCGGCGAAGGCTTCGGTCAGCGTACCGATCTGGTTCACCTTCAAGAGCAGGGCGTTGGCGGCCCCTTCGTTTATGGCGCGTCGTACCTTGTCGACATTGGTAACCAGCAGGTCATCGCCAACCACCTGCACGCGCTGGCCAAGTTTGGCTGTCAGACGCGACCAATTCTCCCAATCGTTTTCGTCCAGTCCGTCTTCGATTGAAATGATCGGGTAGCGCTGGCTCCAGTCGCTCCAGAATTCGACCATGTCTTCGCCGCTGAGCTCGCGCCCTTCAATCTCAAGTTTGTACTTGCCATTCTCATACAGCTCCGACATCGCCGGATCCAGCGCGATGAAGACCTCTTCTCCGGCGCGATAGCCCGCCTTGTCGATGGCCGCCATAATCACATCCAGCGCCGCCTGGTTGCTGCCCAGGCTGGGCGCGAAACCGCCTTCGTCGCCGACCGTCGTCTGATACCCTCGCTCATGCAGGATGCCGCCCAGATGATGATAAATCTCGGCGCCCCAGCGCAGCGCCTCGCGGAAGGTCGGCGCTCCCACCGGCATCACCATGAACTCCTGGAAGTCGGTGCTGCCAAGCGCATGTTTGCCGCCGTTCATGATATTCATCATCGGCGTGGGCAGGACGTGGGCGTGTACACCGCCCAGATAAGCGTATAGCGGCAGCCGCAAGCTGTTGGCCGCCGCCCGCGCCAGCGCCATAGACACACCCAAAATGGCGTTGGCGCCCAGCTTGCGCTTCGTCGGCGTGCCGTCCATTTGCAGCATTATGTCGTCCAGCGCCTTCTGGTTGTAGGGCGCCAGCCCCAGCATTTCCGGAGCGATAACATCATTGACAGACGCCACCGCGCGCAGCACACCCTTGCCCAGATAACGCGCTTTGTCGCCATCGCGCATTTCCAGCGCTTCGTGCTCGCCGGTCGACGCGCCGCTGGGCACGATGGCGCGCCCCGATGTGTTGTCAGATAGCCGCGCTTCCACCTCGACCGTCGGGTTGCCGCGGGAGTCCAGGACCTCGCGCGCGAATACATTGCTGATTGTTGGCATCAATTGGGTCTCCGTATGTGGCCGACTGCAGGATGGCATTCCCAGACAGCGTACTGATTCAGCCAGACATGATAGTATACCATCCGCCGCAATTACACAGGCAATCACGCTGCGCCCCCCAGCAATCGCGACTCGCCAAGGCGCAATTGCGATTCCAGACGAAATGCGATTCCGCGCGCGCTGTGATTGATCTGTTCAAACCTGTCGAAACGCTGTAGAGGCCAGCCTTGGCTCGCCCACAAGCTGCGCTCTGTGCGCACGGTCACAACGGTGGCTCGCTCCTGCCTTTTGAGCGCGCCACATCGCGGCGTCCGATTCGCGCTGCGCCTGTGCGCCGGAACAGACACGCACGACCATGCCGTTTATAACACTTTCATCCATTCCGATTTCCCGCAACTCTCGCAATTTTTCGCATACGCGAGCCGCAAGTCTGCCCAATACGCCGGCTTCGCCCGGCAGGGCGATACCTCTGTGCGCTCAGCAAAACCAACAAAGTAATGAGAAACCGGAATCAAGTCGATTGTAAGGGCGACTAACTAAGTCGCCCGAAATCTCGGCCTGAAAGAGCGGGCAACCTGACAGGTCACCCCTACAGTCAGCCTTCTGATATTCGCATGACTTACTTGCACTTGCTTCTGTGCCTCTGTGGTGAATGGCTCCGGGTGGACTTCGCAGATAGCAACGAATGCTTGATCTCTACCACTCCCTGTACAGCTTCCGCATTGCCCGATATACGCTCAATGGTCTACAATCACAGCGAAAGACAAGATGCGAGTTAACCCCAAGTCATGCGCAATAAACGCGACGTCTACCTTGACTACTCCGCCTCCACGCCTGTCGACCCGCGCGTGCTGGACGCCATGCTGCCCTACTTCAGCCAAGTCTATGGCAATCCCTCATCGACCCATCGCTTTGGCCGAGCGGCCGATCGCGCTATCCAGGACTCGCGCGAGACCGTGGCAGCCGTATTAAATTGCCGGCCCGGCGAAATCATCTTCACCAGCGGCGGCTCGGAGAGCGACAATCTGGCGCTGCGCGGCGCCGCCTGGCGAGCGCGAGAGCAGGGCCGGCCGGCCCGGCTGATTACCTCGCCCGTTGAACACAGCGCGGTCATCAGCACCGTTCAGCAGATGGGCGCTTTGATGGACTTTGAAACGGTTATCGTACCGGTCGACCGCTACGGCTTGGTTGACCGGGCCGCTTTTGGCGCGGCTTGCCAGAGCGGCGGCGCCCTCGCCAGCCTGATCTACGCCAACAACGAGCTGGGCAGTATCAACGACTTGCCGGCGCTTTCCGCCATCGCCCGCTCTAACGACATCCTGCTGCATACGGACGCTGTGCAAGCTGGAGGGCAACTGACTCTTGATGTGCAAGAACTCGGCGTCGACATGCTCAGCTTGTCGGCGCATAAATTCTATGGCCCCAAAGGCGCAGGCATTCTCTACGTGAGAGACGGCGTTGACCTGGCCCCGGCCCAAACCGGCGGTGGCCACGAAGCCGGCCGCCGCGCGGGAACTCACAATACACCCTTTATCGTCGGTTTGGCCAAAGCGCTGGAGCTGGCTTACGCCGAGCGCGAAGCTCGCAACGCCCGCTTCCGGCGCCTGCGCGACCGCATCATTGACGCCGTTTTGCGGCGATTGCCGGCTGCCGAACTCAGCGGCCATCCGCAACGGCGGCTGCCCTCACACGCCAGTTTTGTGCTCAATGGCATCGAAGCCAATGCGCTGCTAATGCACATGGATTTGAAGGGCGTGGCCCTCAGCAGCGGCTCCGCTTGCATGACCGGCAATCCCGAGCCGGCGGAAGTCCTGTTGGCGGCCGGATATTCTGCCGAGCAGGCCAAAAGCGGACTGCGCCTCTCGGTCGGCCTGGGCAGCACCGAAGCCGATATCGACTATGCCCTGGATGTGCTGGTGGATGCGGTCGGCAAGTTAAGCCGCTTGAAAGGGGCGCTCGCGACATGAGCCCTGGGGACACCCGCGTGGTCGTGGCCATGAGCGGCGGCGTCGACAGCTCGGTGGCGGCCGCGCTGATGGTCGAGGCCGGCTACGATGTCGTCGGTATGATGATGCGCCTGTGGACCGATGACGCCCTGGGCGGCGCGGAACACAACCGCTGTTGCACGCCCGAGCAGATGAGCGACGCCCGCCGCATCGCCGACAAACTGGGCATCCCTTTCTACGTGCTGGATACGAAAGACATTTTCCGCAGCACCGTCGTGCAGTATTTCATCGACCAGCACCGCGACGGCTATACGCCCAACCCCTGCCTCGAGTGCAACCGCCACATCCGTTTCGACTGGCTGCTCAACAACGCCCTGGCGCTGGACGCCGACTACCTGGCCACGGGCCACTATGCGCGGATTACACGAAATGCGGACGGCGGTTGGCGCTTGCGCCGCGGCCTGGACGCCGATAAAGACCAGAGCTACGTCCTCAGCGTAATGCGGCAGTCGCAGTTGGCGCGGACGAAGTTTCCCGTCGGCGAGTACCATAAACATGAGGTGCGCGCGCTTGCCGACAAGCTGGGACTGAACGTCGCCGGCAAGAAAGACAGTCAGGATCTCTGCTTCCTGGGCAATGGCGACTATCGCGACTTCCTGCGTCTGCACGCGCCTGATGTCATGGCGCCGGGACCCATCGTAAATGCGAAGGGAGAACAGCTGGGCGAACACCGGGGCCTGGCCAATTACACCATCGGGCAGCGCAAGGGACTGGGCATATCCTCAAGCGCGCCGCTCTATGTGCTGGCCATGAACCCCTACAAGAATGCGCTCGTCGTCGGCGCTCGCGACCAGTTGGGCCGTGATCGTCTGATCGCGGAATCGGTCAATTGGGTGAGCGGCGCGCCCCCCGCGAATAATTTCCGCGCCGACGTCAAGATTCGTTACCGCGCCCGGGCGCAGCCGGCGTCGATTGAGGTCGGCGACAGCCATACCTTCAGCGTCAAATTCGACCAGCCGCAGCGCGATATCACGCCCGGTCAAGCGGCAGTCATCTACCAGGGCGACAGCTGCCTCGGCGGCGGCGTCATCGCCAGGTTCGCCGAAGCCGAATTCAACGCTGATCGCGAATCCCTGGCCACGCTCTAGTCCCTCGCGTCGCAAGGCGCTACAGGCTGGCCGCGCCAGGGAACAGCATGACGAAGTAAGTTGCCGCCAGGATATACGGTCCGTATGGCAGCGCCGTAAACCGCTGGTAGCGCCGGCCGCGCAGGCGACTGCCCAGCAGCCAAACCAATGCGCCTGCGCCACCCAGGAACACCGCCGCGACCATAGCGGCGAGCGCATCGGGATAACCAACAACCAGGCCGCCCATAGCCATCAAGTAGACATCGCCTTTGCCAAATGCCGTCGGTGTATCACGCCCATCCTTGAGGATTCTGCCATAAAACTGACCGCCGGCGTAAACGAATGAAAACACCATGCCGCCGACGACTCCGCCGGCCAGGCTGCCTGCCAAATCCGGCCCCTGCTGCGGGAACGCCGCGGCGTCGAATACCGCCAGCACGCACGCAACCATGACTGGCAGAATGAGTATCCGCTTGTGTTCAATGTCGACGACGGCCAGCAACAGGAAAATTATCGCATAAAGCTGCCACAGCAGTTGCTGCCCGAACGCTACTTGCGCATTCGCTCCGGCGACGTAATCTGTGGCCAGCAGCAAACCAGCCAGCGCCAGCTCTGTCAGCGGATAGCGCCAGCTCAGTGCGTGCCCGTTTGCCTGCCCAGCCTGGTTTGGCGACTGCCGCCGATTAAGGAGAAACGCGCCCAGCCCCAGCCAGGCCAGCGGCGGTCTGGCTGCGCCATCGCGGTAGCGCGGCCGCGCCAGCTTCAGTCCCTGCGGCAGGCTGTCCGCCAGCGCGTTGACCAAGGCGCCCAAGATGACGCCAGCCAGAAAATGAATCGCAATGTCCACCGACACCTTCCCGCAGCGCTAGGGCACAGGCGTGATTTCCGGGGCCGGCGGCAGCAGCATCAGCGAAATTGCCAGCAAGAGCAGTACGCTGGCGATAGCGGCGATGACAATCGCGATCTGTTGCTGCCGGCTCAAGCCATCGTCGGCTGCGGCGTCGCTGTCAGTATCAAACACCAGCGCAATCGGCGTCACAGATGATCCCTCCATTTGCCACAACTTTAACTTGGGCTTGGCGCTTTCCAGCGAGACAATCAGCTGCAGCAGGCCACTGTCCACCACCGCTTCGACGTCCTCTGACGACGGGATCGGCGCCCTCCTGGGATGAGAATGGTAGACGCCGATCCAGCCCAGACCGGCGGCATCAACCGCCTTTAGCGCCGCGAGCTGTTCGTTTGGGTTAACGCGAAAATGCCGGTCGGGCTTGTCCGCCGCGTTATCCAGCGGTATGGCGCGGCTGATCAGCTCAGGCGTGCCGGCCAGAATGCCGCAAGCTTCGTTCGGCGCGGCCGACAGCGCGTGATCGACAATCTGACGCGCGGCCGCATACGTGATGCTGACAGCCATCAGCGGTCTACCAGCGGCGGAATACAGAAGTCGATTTCGACCCGGTCTTGCGGCGGATCGCGGGTTTCATAATAGAGCTCAGCGGTTAGTTTGTAATCGCCCGTGGGGTCATCCAGGCCGCGTATATGCATCGTGAACTCATTCTCAAAGTGCATGGTGGCGATGACATCGAGATCGCTGACTGGCAGGCCGTCGCTGCGGCGCGCGACAATCAGCAGATTTGGCCGCTCTTGAAAGGGCGTCAGCTTCAGATTGACCTTGACGCGAAACCGGTCGCTGTAGGGCGCCGCGGCGAATTCCTCGATTCTGACTTTATGCTTCGGCTGCGGAACCGAGTTGGCGTCGTTAAACAGATTGATTTCCACCGGAGCGCTTCCTTCCGAATAGCTTGCTTGCAGGGCGGACAGCACTTGCAGCGCCGCGTCAAATTGCTCGCCGGGCACAAATATATGATCGCGAGAATAGGCCGCGTAAGCCAGAATCGGGATGTCGGCTTGCGCCAGCGACTTGCTGATCCTGGCGATGAAACCCACCAGCGTCGGCTCCAGCTGCGCCTCGAACGTAATCTGGCGATAGAACTGTTCGCTGATTTCCGCCGAGCGCAGCCGCCTGGCAAATTCCTGCACAACATCGTCGCGCAATAGCAGCGACATTTCGTCTTTATCGGCGATAGCGGCGCAGAACGGGATCCCGCTCTCCGCCATGATTCCTGCGGCCAAAGTGATGGCGCTGGCCGGTAAACGCAGCAGGCGATAGTCATGCCCGTCGCTGCTGATTCCGGTGTTGGCCAGCGCCTGCTCAAGCGTCTGCGTCACGTGTGCTTACTCGGCAAACTGAAAAGTGGATTCGGCATAGAAGCGTATGCTCCGCCTGGCGTACTGCTGCCGCATCCATTCCTGGAACAGCTCATTCTTTTCCTCCAGCGGCAGGCGGGCGCGCAACCGTTCCATGGGATAATTGACATTGAGCGCTCGTCCGTGAATGATATGCCGACTGACGCCGGGCGGAAGATATGCCCGCCGCAGGGCCGCTTCGATGATGTCTTGCGGCTGATACGACGGGAACATTACCAGGGCGAATCCAGTCGGGAAAAGCGACCAGATCTGGCCCGGGTCAGTTAGCGGCGTACGGTACAAGGTGGCATGGTTATGATAATTGGCCACGACATGGCGCAGGGTCGCGTTTCGCTCCGCCAAGCCGCCGGCGCCCGCATGGATCGAGATTACCGGACCATCGTGCAGCAAGATTTGCGCCACGGCCGTGCCGTCCCAGCCGTCGCGGATTTCGACCCGGTTGATCGCTTCCAGCTTTGCCAGCAGCGCTTGCGAGTCCCAGTCAGCGACAACGTGCTGCCACACGCCCAGCTCGACGAAGTCGCTTTCGTAATCGACGACTTGCGCCAAAATATGCTCAAAACCCAGCAAACTCATCGAGACATGCCGATTGGAGCCGTCCATGAGTACATATCTGCCGTCCGCCAACTCGCCTACCAGGGGCGGATTAGTGAAGTACTCGGCCCGCCTGATCCTGTCCATCAGCGGCTGCGAGCGCTGCGCATCGCTCTTCTCATGCGGCAGAATGTCGTTTACATGAACGATACGGAGCGTTGGCGGGGGCGCGCTTACTGGATTCGAAAACATTGACATTGCAAGTAGAATGCTCTAGTAATCGCGCATAGCGTATCACGAACTGGGGCAGGCGGCAATTGCGCCGCGCGATTCGGCATATAGGGGAGTTGAGCGATGGGCGCAGACCAGCAGGGAGCGGACGCAACTCAGGATCGTTGGCTGGTGATGCCGCGCACCTTGTCATTTGTCCTCAATGGCGACGCGGTGCTCTTGATGAAACGCGCGCCGCAGCGACGGGTATTTCCCAACCAATACAACGGCCTGGGCGGGCATATCGAACGGGATGAAGATCCAGCCAGCGGGGCTCTGCGCGAGATCGAAGAGGAGAGCGGCCTGCAAGTGCATTCGCTCCGTCTGCGCAGCGTACATAATATCGACGCCGGCGGACGGACTGGAATCCTCCTTTTTGTATATACTGCCATTAGCGACAGCCGGGTCATCCCGCGCCAGAGTCCCGAAGGTACATTGGAATGGATCGAAATGGACAAGCTTGGCGAACTTGATTTGGTGGAAGATCTGCCCCAACTCTTGCCTAGAATTCTGCAAATGGACGATGACCAGCCGCCGATGAATGCGCACCTTAGCTACGACCATGCTGACCGCATCCGTCTGCGTTTCCGCGGCGATGCCTGATATGACTCAGCAATTCTCCTGCGCTGACTCCGAGTTGCGGCCGAGTCCGATTCGCCTGCCCATGCGGCTCTACATGCGCGCCGGCAAAGTGAGGCGCGACGAAGCGCTGAATTGCAATTGCATGCCTGCGGTCATCGCCGGCGGCGACATTGCTGCTGCGCTGAAATCGACTATGAGTCGCTGGCGAGCAGACGGACTCAACATAGAAACCGGGCGCGTCGACTATGAGCGCTTGGCGCGCAGCCGCGTCATCAAGCATTATCGCCCGCTGGCGGCCGCGCTGCGTGACTTTGATCCGGGCGATCTCGCTAGCATCGCCGAACGCGCGGCCTTCTGGATCAACATTTATAACGCGCTGCTGATCCACGGCGTCTTGGCATATCGTGAGACTAAATCGCTCTTGAAAATCCGCGGCGCCTTTGAGCGCATCGCCTACGTAATCGGCGGCCACCGCTACAGCCTGGACGATATCGAGCACGGAATTCTGCGCGGGAACCGGGCGCATTTCTTGATTCCCGGCGTCCGCTTCTCGCGCCGGGATCCGCGCCGCCAACACGCGCTGAAGCAAGTTGACCCCCGCATTCACTTCGCGCTCGTCTGCGGCGCCAGTTCCTGCCCGCCCATCGGCATTTATCAGGCGGAGCGTCTCGATGATCAACTCGATCTGGCGGCGGGCAATTTCATCCAGAACGGCGGCGTCGAACTTTATCGCGACGAGGGTGCGATCGCGCTATCACGCATCTTCCAGTGGTATAGTCCCGACTTCGGCGGGCGCTGGATGGGCCTGGGCAAGCAGACGCCGGTATTGCGCTACCTCGCCAGGTTTCTCGCGGACGACGAAGAACGAGACTATGTCCAGTCCCACGCGGACAGGCTGCGCGTGGGTTATCAGCATTATGATTGGGCGCTAAATGTCTGAGCCAGACCAATCGACTCAAGTTCAGTCTCAAACGCCTGCCGATCTTGTCGCGGCGCCGAAGAAGAGCCTGCCGCGGCGTTTGGGCTGCTGGCTGCTGATCGTCATCTGGTTCCTGTTTCTATTGACGCCTTGCGGCCTGTTTTATCTGGCCGCCAACGGCGAGATTCGCCTGGATCACAGCGAGATTCCCGACGCTCACGCGCACCCGCGCCTGCTTGTCTCGTTGATCAGCGAAAGCGAAAGTCGCGGCCTGCGCATTGAACGCTCGACGCTTAAGATTGCTCAGGACGATACTCAACTCTGCGTGGAGACCGCGGTGACATTCTTGCTCTGGGAGTCCAGCGGCGGCAACCAGGACGTTCATTTCTGCGACTGTTACCTGCGCGCGGATGTGGATTCAGCCTGGCGCCTGGAATCAACTTTCGGCGCCGCCTGCCGGGATAGGGGCTAGCCGCCACCGGGAGCGCTGCAATGGAGATTTTGCCAAGCATTGATCCAACGCATTTGCCCTATCTTGCCGTGGGCTGCGCGCTGCTCTGCCTGGCGGCATTGGTCATCGGCTTCTTGCTGCAGGCGCTTAGCGGCATCTTTGATGTATTATTCGGCTTGATTGAGATTGTCGTTGACATGCTGCAAGGGGGGCCGGTCGCCTGGTGCGGCTGCCTGGTCTTGCTCGTCGGCTTGGCGGCTGCGGCGGGCGCCGTCCTGCTTGTGCTTAATGCCCCGGGAGCCTGCGCCGAGCATCCGACCAACTTCTGCCGCTGGTTTGGTTTCCTGCCTTAAGTTCGGCCCGCGAATCCAGCCGCAAAATTTACTTTGCGTCGCTAAACAAATTCCGGTAGAATAGAGGACGCAGGACAGCTTGGAGACCCGGCATGGCAGGCGCCGCATTCCCGCTTTCGCATTCCAAAGCGTATGACGACATCGACAAAGGCAGTTTGTGGCTGCGCAACAAGCGCTGGGATCTCTTCTTCATCACGCTGAGCGTAGTGGTTGTGCCGCTGCCTTACCTGCTGTATTTGCTGGGCGTACACCTAGGCGTCGATGATGACGCCAGCCGCAATATGGTCAATGCCTTTGTGGCGGTGGCCATCGGCGGCCCGCACATGATGTCGACATTCTTGCGGACAGGTTTGGACGAGCGCTTCAAAGAACGTTACCCGACGCTGATACGCTCGTCGATCATCATTCCCGTCATCGTGATTTCACTGGCCTTTTTGAATCTGAGCCTGATGCTGACATTTTTCTTTTTCTGGGCCTCGCTGCACGTCCTGCACCAGGTCACGTACATCGTAGAGCTTTACAACCATAAAGAAGCGAAGTTCGTGCGCCGCAGTTCGCTTAGCGCATTCTCCAGAATGACGGACTACGCGATTGTCTTGACCAGCCTTTTCCCCATAGCCATGTGGAAGATCAGCCAGGGGACCTTTGAAATCGGCCAGAATGACTTGGGCGAGGCCATCCCGGACTTGTTTCAACAGCCGGAGAACCCCTGGTTCTTTGTGCTCGTGTCGCTGATTTTCGGGGCCGCGCTATTGTCCTATGTGGGCAAGTCAATCTACGAATATCATCACCGGATCTTGAATATGCCCAAGTTCGCCTTCGTCTCTTTGACGGTCATCGTGGCGTTTCTGACGCCGCTGCTGCCCAATCTCGATACGGCTTTTC
>CAZWCV010000026.1:4015-33477 GCA_964632725.1 uncultured Anaerolineaceae bacterium | reverse complement strand
TGCGAAGAGGGTAACGAAAGACAGCGAGACATATACGTTGCCGCGCGATTTGGACGAGGCGGTCATGATTGACGGCGGCGGCAGCTTTGTCACGCTGTGGCGGATTCTGGTGCCGATCTCGCTGCCCGGGATTGTCGCGGTCGGCGTTTATACCTTTATGCTGGCATGGAATGAATTCCTCTTCGCTCTCACCCTGACGCGCACCAATGATATGCGCACGGTGCCGATAGGCATCCACCTGCTGATGGGCCAGCATTCCTTTGAGTGGAACCAGATGCTGGCGCTTAGCGTCCTGGGTTCGCTGCCGGTGCTGATACTCTTCCTCCTGTTTCAGCGCTACTTCATCGCCGGTATGTCAGCCGGGTCGATTAAAGGGTAAACTACGCCCTGCTTGAGCTATCCGACTGATACGAAATGAAAAGCCGACTATGTTAGTAAACATGCGAGACTTGCTGGCGGTCGCGCGCGCCAATCGTTTTGCCGTGCCCGCCTACAATATCAGCAGCAATATGCTGCTCACCGGCGCGATTGAAGCGGCGCAAGAGGCCGAAGCGCCGGTAATCATCGCCATCCACCCGGACGAGCTGGCCTTCGTTGGCGCGGCTTTCGTGGCGATGGCGCTGGAAATGGCCCATGACGCCAGCGTTCCGGTGGTTATCCACCTCGATCATGGTTCGTCGCTGGAGCAAGTGATGACCGCCATCCGCTGCGGATTCACCTCCGTTATGATGGACAAATCCATGCTGCCGCTGGAGGAAAATATCGCCGCCTGCCGCGAAATCACGGACTTGGCGCATGCCGTTAACGTATCGGTTGAAGGCGAGTTGGGCACGATAGGCGAGCTCGATGAAGAAGCGGAGGCCGGCGCGGACGAAGTTATCTTCGTTGATCCCGACCAGGTCAAGCAATTCGTTGACGCCAGCAATGTGGACACCTTGGCTGTGGCAATCGGGACCTCGCACGGTTTGTATCCCAAGGATATGAAGCCGGAAATCCGCCTTGACCTGCTGAAGGAGATCAGCGCCAAAGTCCAGATTCCGCTGGTGCTGCATGGCGGCTCCGGCAATCCTGATGCGGAGATCGCGCAAGCGGTCGACTTGGGCATCTGCAAGATTAATATCTCTGCCGATATGAAGAGCGCTTTCTATCGCAAAGCCCGTGAAGTCCTGAAGAATCCGATCTTGCGCGAGCCGAGCAGCATTTACCCCGAATGCATCGACGCCATGAAGGTCGTCTGCCGCCAAAAATTCGACCTGTTCAGTACAACCGGCAAGGCGGCCCTGTATTGATCCGAATCTTTCATCAACTGCTGCCTGTGTCATGACCGATACGGCCTTGACGGGAACGCGGTCATGAGCGAGAGAATCGCCCTGGGCTTCTGCAACAACGTCGATTATGAAATTGTCTGGGACGCTCAGGTTCTGCAAGAACTGGTCAGCCGCTATCGTATCGGGACGGACGAACCAGATACACAGCTCGAGATACGTTCCGAGCGCGATCTGGTCGTTTCCATGCTTGGCTTCATGCGGACCGCCCAAGGCGGGGAGCGCTTCGTCGCGGCCTCCGACCTGCTCGAACGCTTTGCGGCTCGCTTCGACAAGCGAGTGACCCTGGGCGGCACATCGGCGCGCGCGGCTATCGCCATGCGCAAGCTCGGTTACCGCTCGGCGCTGCACTTAATCACGCAGAACGATCACGTGCGCCGGCTCATCCCGACGGACAGCCCCTACGTCTGCAGCAATGATGGCGACAGCCTTTATCCTCACCTGATCGTGCAATTCGGCGCGGGCGACCGCGTGAGAGCCGGCGATATTGATATCCGCGCGCGCCGGGCGAACCGGCTCATCTACCACTGTAATGCCGATCGCATCGCCATGCGGATAGCGCCTGACTTCGCCGACCTGATCGGCGCGGCGAGCGTCCTGTTGGTCTCCGGCTTCAACGCTATGCAGAGCAAGCCGCTACTGCTTGAGCGCTTGCGTGAGGTCAGGCGATTGCTGGCGCGCTTGCCAAAGGACGCCATCGTCTATCTGGAGGATGGCGGCTACTACGATCCGTCATGTCGCCAGCTTCTCTATGGCCAGCTGGGAGGCAGGCCGGACATATACAGCATGAACGAAGACGAGCTGCAGTCCCATTTGCGGCGCAAGATAGTGTTGAGCAATATTGGGCAGGTGCGGCGGGCGTTGCGGGATTTGCGCCAGGTCATCCCGGCCGAGACCATAGTCTTGCACACGCGGCACTGGGCGCTCGCGCACGGGAAGGGCGCCCATCGCTATGCTGACGCGCTGCGGGCCGGCGTGACGATGGCCACGACGCGTTTTCGCTACGGCGACGACTTTACGCGCGCAAACTACATCGAAGTCGCCGGGCGATCGCCCAATGCTGCTGGCGCCGAGTTCGCCGATGCCTTCAACGCTGTTTCCGGCGACGGCGCGGTCTGCGTACCCGTGGCGGATGTGTCGCAGGCGAACGCCACCACCATCGGTCTGGGCGATGCCTTCGTCGGCGGGTTTCTGCCGGCGCTGCTAGATTAGCCGGCCGACTCTTTAGAGATTGCGTCCTCGCTTGCGGACATCGCCGACTCGCTGCGTGACGCCCAGCGAATCCAGATGTTCCAGGACGGCGATGGCGTATTTGCGCGATGTGCCGAATTTGTCGCGCAGCGTCTTGGCGTCAATTTCATCAAACTCGCCGATGTGGCGGCGGATTTCACTGACTAGCCGGTCGTAGCTGTCGGCGGCGAAGGCGATGCTGTCGTTGACTCTGACCAGCCGGCGCAGGTCGCCAAGCGCGCGCACCACTTTTTCGCCGGCGATCTTGTTTAGCTCGGTGATGCCGGGCGGCGAAAAGGGATCGGCCCGCAGCGCCTGAATGACCCGTTCGGCCTTCGCGCCTTGTTCGGGCGAGAAATGGATGGCATGGTCTTTCAGCCGGACGAAGCCGGAGTCCTGCTTTAGCTGCGTTTCGTTCTCGATCAGGCTGTCGAGCAGGTTCAGCTTCACCTGGAGGCGGCTCTGCAATTGCGGCCGCAGCATGCCCAGCCGCAGCGGATTCTCCTTGTGATAGATTTGCAACTCGGTCATCGCGGCATGCGCCAACCGCGCCCAGGACTCCGCCGCCCAATAAAGTTGTCCATCGAGACGTCTGATCAGGCCTTCGCGCAGGGCTTCGTCCAGCGCTTCCGCCAATTCTTCGTCTGAGAAACCGAGCGTCTTCTGCAAGTCGCCCGCACGCTGCGGCGCGTCAGTTCGGGCGGCCAGGGCCAGGCGTTCAGCGGGTGTTCCGCTGGCGCGCAATTCGAGCTCTGCAATGACATGTGGCTGGAAGCGCTTGCGGCGGCGGCCGGGCTGGGCGTTGATGATTAGGCCGCCGCCAATCGTCTCAGCCGGCGACGGGTAGCGCAAGATGAAGCGATCCCCGCGCGAAAGGGGAAGGGGCTGCCGCAGGCGCAGCTGTAGCCAGCCGCGCGCGCCGGGCGCCAGCGAGTCGGTATCGAGCAGGCGTACATTGGCAAGAGCCTCGGATGCGCCACAGAAGAGCTTGACTTCGGCATTGTGCGTCAGCGGCCGCGATACATCGCCCAGTTGCGTGAAGACGGCATCGGCCAGCAGGGTTGGCTGCGCCTGCCCCGGATGGATCAAGACATCGCCGCGTTTGAGGTCGCTGCTGTTGACGCCGGCGACGTTGACCGCGACCCGGCTGCCGGGGACGACCGCATCAATTTGTCGCCGGTAGCTCTGCAAGCCGCGAATGCGCCCCATGAGGCCCGACGGCTGGATCTCAATGCTGTCTCCGACCGACAGCCTGCCGCCGGAGAGCGTGCCGGTGACCACAGCGCCGAAGCCGCTGACGACGAATACGCGGTCAATAGGCAGGCGCGGCTGTCCGTAGTCGGCGCGCTGCGGCAGCTCAGCCAGGACTGATTGCAAGGAAAGGACCAGTTCATCCATACCGGCGCCGGTCTGCGCAGAGACCGCAATCAGCGGCAAGTCGTCCAGGTTCCACTGAGCCAGCAGGTCGCCGATTTCAAGCTCGACCAATTCGAGCCATTCGGGGTCGTCAATCAAGTCAACCTTGGTCAAGACGATAATGATTCGTTTGATGTCGAGCAGCTGGAGGATGGCAAAGTGCTCGCGGGTCTGGGGCATGATGCCTTCGTCCGCGGCGATGATGAGCAGGGCGGCGTCGATCCCGCCCACGCCCGCCAGCATATTCTCGATAAAGTCGCGATGCCCGGGCACATCCACGATGCCAAGGGTTTCGCCGTTTGGCAGGTCGAGCCAGGCGAAACCCAGGTCAATGGTCATGCTGCGGGCTTGCTCTTCAGCGAGCCGGTCCGGGTTGATGCCGCTCAGTTTTTCAACCAGGGTGGATTTGCCGTGGTCGACGTGGCCGGCGGTCCCGATGACGCGCATCAACTAACCGCTGCTCAGCCGCCCGGCCGGATGGCGGATATTGGCGAGCGCCTCGTCGGCCGCGTTTACCACATCGAATTCGTGCAGCATGGCTTGATAGCGCTCGCGGTAGAGTTCGGCGCGGGCCCGCTCCAGCAGCCACAGGCGTTCGATATTGCTTTGCAAGGCGGGGACTACCCCTTCGACATCGTCTATCCGCTTGATAAAGATCTCGAATTCCCGGTCGTGGTTGCGCCAGACTTCGTCGCTCGACAGGGTCAGTTGTTTCCAGCGCTTCTGATCGTCGTCGCGCCAGTCGTTCCATTCTTCGCGGAAGCGTTCTTCGCTCAGGCGCTGCATTTCCGAGGCTTCGCTGATGCGGCGCTCCAGGCGATCGCCGATGCGATTGAAGTCGTCGATGATGCGTTTCATCTCGCGATAGGCCTGCGCCCACACTTCAAAGCGCTCGATATTCTTCTGCAATTCCTCATCATGGACGCTGAAACGTTTGGTTAGTTCCAGCAGCTGTTGGTCGCGCTGCTGGACGAGCAGCTGCTGCTGGTCGATAAATTGCTGAATCTGCTCACGGCGTTCTCGGTCGACATTATTGAAGTCCTGGATACGCCGCTCGTTGCGAACCGCCAGTTCCTCAAGCAGGGCCAATTTAGGCTGAATGCCGTCGACAGACTTCTTGTATTCGGGCAGCTCGGTCTCAATCTCCGCCAGGCGGCGCGTGTCTGAACGGCGCTGCTCTTCGAGAAAGGTCAGACGCCGGTCGGGGCCCTCGAGCTTTTTGCTCAGGTCGTCGATTTCCTGGTTGAGCAGGCGCATGGCGTTGGTCAGGCGATCGCCTTCGGTTTGCAAGTCGCTGAAATTGGCCAGTTGCCGCTCCAGGCGTTCGGCTTTATCAGACAATTCGCGAATAGCGCGCTGAAAATTCTCCCGCTGCAGCTCAATGCGGCGTTCCGCTTCACGCTCGGCGGTGAGTCGGCGCGCTTCGGCGTTCTCCAGCATTTGCTCGGCTTCCTGGCGCATGTTCTCGAGGATGTCCTGTTCTTTTGTCGCGGGCATGGACTCCTGCTTGATCATCACTTGATCGGATTCCACGCTGTTGACGCGGCGCTGCATGGCGTCGAGCGAGTCAGTCTGCTGCGCCAGCCGTCCTTCCAGAGTGGCGATTAGCGCTTTGTCGCGCCGGCGTTCTTCGTCCAGCCACTCGATCATGCTGGCGATCTGATTGATATCCACGACACTTCTCCGAACGCCGCGAATGCGCGGCACATGCTACGGATTGCGGAGATTATACCACTACTGCGGCGGGCATTCAATCTTGTTGGCCGGCGGGCAAGTCGTCCGTTGACAGGCGGAGACTGACGGCATATACTCGTGGCAATCGTGCAGGAGCAGGCTTCGTGGCGTACGCGCAGATTCATCATCATGATCATCCGGCTGTCCCGTCAAAGGCGATGCGCGACGCTTAGTGATTTGCGTTACAACTCAGACGTTGCTGCCTCGCTAAACCGCGGGGCTTTTTCTTTGCGGGAGAGGAGAGTTTATGCTGGCGGTCATTGACTATGGCGCTGGAAATCTGAGAAGCGTATTGCATGCGCTCAAGCATCTCGGGGCGCAGGATATGCGGCTGGTTCAACATCCCGAGCAGCTGCATGGCGCGCGCAAAATCATACTGCCGGGCGTCGGCGCATTTGGCGCCTGCATGGCGCAGATGCGCGCGCAAAAGCTGGTCGCGCCCTTGAAAGCGGCGCTGGATGCAGGCATTCCCTATCTCGGCATCTGCGTTGGCATGCAAATGCTTTACGAAGTCGGTGAGGAGATGGGCGAGCACAACGGGATGGGAATTCTGGGCGGGCGCGTCATTCGCTTTCCGCATTTTCCCGACCGCAAGGTGCCGCATATGGGCTGGAACCAGTTGAAAATCCGGAACGGGTCGGGCTTGCTCGAGGGCTTGGACGAGCGCAGCTACGTCTATTTCGTACACAGCTATTACTGCGCGTCCGCGAATAACGATACGGTCATAGGTCTGACGGAATACGGCATCGAGTTCGCCGCGATCGTGCAACAAGACAATATCTACGGCGTTCAATTCCACCCCGAAAAAAGCCAAGGCGCCGGCCTGCGCATCCTGTCCAACTTCCTGCGTCTATAGGAGCGGCTATGCTGATATATCCAGCGATTGATTTACTCGAAGGAAAGGTAGTGCGGCTGCGTGAAGGCGACCCCAGGCAGCGCTCGGTCTTCAGCGCTGACCCGGTGGCGACTGCGCGGCGCTGGATTGACCGTGGCGCGGAATGGCTGCACATGGTGAGCCTGGACGGGACTTTCGGCGCAGCCAACCAGAATATGGCGATCCTGGAAGAAGTCGCCAGGCTTGATGTTCAGGTGCAATTTACTGGCGGCCTGCGCGATATGGACGCGCTGCAAGCCGCCAGGGACGCCGGCGCCAGCCGCATGGTGATTGGCACCTTGGCGGTCAACGACCCGGCCGCGGCAGCTGACGCCATCGCCCGTTTTGGCGCGGAAAGCGTGGCCATGGCTCTGGACGCCAGGGATGGCAAAGTGGCGACGCATGGCTGGACCGAGCTCTCGGGGCAGACGCCCATTGAGCTGGGAAAGCGGCTGCGCGCTTTGGGCGCGGTCCATGCGCTGTACACGGATATCAGTCGCGACGGCGGAATGGCCGGCGTCAACATCGCCGATACCGTGGCCCTGGCGCAGGCGACCGGCTTGCAGGTGATCGCTTCCGGCGGGGTTAGCGCGCTGGCTGACATCATTGAGCTGGCTCGCAGCGGCGCCGTTGCCGGCGCGATTATCGGCATGGCGCTGTATCAGAAGACCTTCACGCTTGAAGAGGCGCTCAGCGCTGCCGGGGGAGGGTGATCATGTTGGCGAAGCGCATTATACCCTGTCTGGACGTTATGGACGGTCGTGTAGTTAAGGGCGTCAATTTTGTCAATCTGCGCGATGCCGGCGACCCGGTCGAGCAAGCTATCGTCTATGATCGCGAAGGCGCGGACGAGCTGATCTTCCTGGATATCACCGCTTCCCATGAAGCGCGCGCGACCAGGCTGGAAATGGTGCGGCGAGTGGCGGACAGCATCTTCATTCCCTATTGCGTTGGCGGTGGCATCCGCACCATTGATGATATTCGCGATACGCTGCTGGCGGGCGCGGATAAAGTGTCGATTAACAGCGCGGCGGTCAGGACGCCCGAGGTAATCACGGCGGGCGCCTGGGGTTTCGGCAGCCAGTGCATTGTGGTCGCTATTGACCCGCGCCGTATTGACGGCAAGTGGGTGGTGCACATCAACGGCGGCCGCATTCCCACTGACAAAGAGGCGACGTCGTGGGCCAAAGAAGTCGAAGACAGAGGCGCCGGCGAGATTGTGCTGACGAGTATGGACAAAGACGGCACCAGGTCAGGCTATGACATCGAAATGACCCAGGCAGTGGCGGATGCGGTCTCGATTCCCGTAATTGCTTCCGGCGGAGCGGGCAGCAAGGAGCACTTCCGTGAAGTACTGCAGGAAGGCAAGGCGGATGCCGCCTTGGCCGCGAGTCTATTCCATTTCAATGAGCTGCGAATGGGCGATCTCAAAAAATACCTGCATGGCGCCGGCGTACCGGTAAGGCGCAGCGGCTGGGAGAACTACAATGACGCTGAGTAAAGAGGCGCTCGCCAATATACGTTGGAATAACCAGGGACTAATACCGGCCATTGTTCAGGACGCCAACACGCGCGATATCCTGATGCTGGCCTACATGAACGCTCAATCGCTGCGCCGCACGCTGGAATCGGGCGAGGCAGTTTTTTGGAGCCGCAGCCGTCAGGAATTGTGGCATAAGGGCGCGACCTCGGGCAACACGCAGCGGGTCGTTGAGATTCTTATAGACTGTGACGCGGACACGCTGCTGCTCTTGGTGGACCCGGCGGGGCCTGCTTGCCATACGCTGCGGACCAGTTGCTTTTTCCGCAGCCTGGAAGAGTTCAACACCGATCCCAAGCCGTACTAGTCTGGAGCGATCTATGCGAGACATGTTCGATGAATTGGAAGCCATCATCGCAGAACGCCGGCGTAACCCGGTAGCCGGCAGTTATACCTGCGAACTCTTCATTGCCGGGCGGGCCAAAATTGCCCAAAAGGTGGGCGAAGAAGCCGTCGAGGTCGTGATAGCGGCGCTAAACCAGGGGCGTGATGAACAACTCAACGAACTGGCCGACCTGAGCTATCATGTCCTGGTGCTGATGTCCGAGCTGGGCATTTCGCTGGACGATTTGCGTCAGCGGCTGAGCGAGCGGCATCAACCCCGGGGCTAGCGCCTGAATTAGCGCTACGAGTCGCTGTCCATGTATTCACGGAAGCTAAGATAACCGCGCCAGGTTTGCAGCGGCGCCGATTCAAAGGCTGCCGAGAACATGTCACCGGTGGCGAATACCGCTGCAACAATCGGCGACGAGTCTTCGAGTTTGCCATCTATACCGGCGACAACCGCGCTTAGCAGCATATTTTGTTCGGGATAATAGAGCATCAGGATCGCTTCGGTCTCGCTGAAGGGCTGGCCAAGTATGTATGCCGGTTCACCGCGCGCTGCAATGACTTGTCCGATACTCGTGAACGGGGCAAATTGCAGGAGTATGGAGCCGACCGTCTCTCCATCGGGACTGGAGATTTGGCAGCAGGGTTCGCCGTCGCCGCTGCGGAAGGCAAAGGCGCCGCCGCCGGAGTGCGCGATGTCCATGTCCTCAATGGACGAGACTATCTCTATGGCTTCGTCCATGCTGGTCTGCCCGGGCCTGATATTTCTCCAGCAGGGCGGGTCACAGGAATTCTCGCCAAGCAAGTTGTTTTCTTGCAAGAAGCCGTCGTTCAGCAAGCTGCGTTCAGGCGCGCCGATGGTCACATCGGGCACTCCCTCCGCCAGGGCCGCGAGTAGGTCAAACGGCAAGCCGCCGCGCGCCTGCGGCTGATCGCCGATGTAGACGACCTGCAGAGCGCCTGCGCTGTCTCGCGCGCGAATGGCCGGCGTTCCGCTTACGCCGGTCTGCTGCCCCACATGGACATCGATCAGGAATTGCGTCGCGCGGTCGAGGCAGTCGTTCAGAGCGGCGCCATCCAGGTCAAGAATATTGGCGAGGCTGCCCGCCATATCGCTAACGTTGTTGGTGGCGGCGAACTCGAAGAGCAGGTCATGCGCATCCCAAAACTGCCCTAGATCCTGGACGGCTACACATTCCGCCACTTTGGCGGCAGTCGTTGAGTATTGCGGATTGACCAACGGATAGAGCCTGATCTCGAGGTTGGCCTTGCCCGCCCGCAGGTAAGCGTCGATGAACTGACGCAGTGTCTGCGTATAGACCTGGCAGTGCGGGCAGAAAAAGTCCTCAAACACGACGATCGTCAACGGCGCGTCCGGATCGCCCAGAACGAAAGCTCCGTCGCCTGTACGGTGTGTGGAAAGACCGGCGTAGTCGCCAAAGCGAATGGTGACGGGATCGGTGGATGGCGGCCGAATGGCGTTGACAAGGGCCGGGTAATGTTCCGGCAGAGCAAGGGCGATGGGCAGCGGATCGCTATCCCCATACTGAACGAACAAGGACGGCGTACCTTTAACACCGAGGCTCATGCCGTAAGCGGCGTCAACGCTGTGCTGTTCGGCCGCCGTCGCGCAGGCCAGCAGCGCCTCTGGATCGAGTCCCAGCGAATCAGCGAAATCTGTGTAAGAATCTGGCGTGAAACCGATGCTGCCGACCATTTGAAACATCTGATCGTGAGCGCGCCAGAACAGCCCTGGCCGCAGGGTATCGGCGCACTCCGCCAGTCCCGCGCTGAGCACCGACAATTCGGGGTCGACGACCGGAAAAACGCGATACTCAAACAGGGCCTGGCCAGTTACAACATAGTCCCGAATAAAGCTGCTGATGACGGGCTCGTAATTTTGGCAGCTGGTACAGAGAAAATCGGAGAACTCGATAAGCTTGACCTCGGCGTCCGCCGCTCCCAGCACAAAGGCGTCATCGTCGGTACGCGATTTAGGCAGGTCGGAATAGGGATCGTCAGCCTCCTGTGAGCGGACAATCCATAATTGCATAAATAAAAGCAAAACAATTAGAGTAAAACGAGTTAGTCGCGTCATGGTTTTCCCTCTGTCGGCCCAGTTGCGGCCTAGTGTGGCATAAATGCGGAAAGATTCAATGCTTGTAGCGCCTTGTCGCGGCAAGGTAGACTGACGCCAATTCCAGGTTGATCAGGAGGCATTGGTGTCGAAGCCCGATCGCGGAGTCTGCCAAACGACATTTCGCGTTCGCTACGCGGAGACTGACAACATGGGCGTCGTGCATCATGCGGTGTACCTCGTGTGGTTCGAGGAGGGCCGCAGCGACTATATTCGCGAGCAAGGCGCGAGCTACGCAGATATAGAAGACTCGGGCTATTACCTGGTGGCGGCGGACCTTCAGGCGCGCTACTTGAGAGCCACCCGTTACGATCAAGAAGTGACGGTGAAGACCTGGATTGACGAGGTTCAGAGCCGGGCAATCACCTTCGGCTGCGAAATAATCGACACATGCTCGGGCGCGATTGCTTTCAGCGCTTCCCTCAAGCTGATCTGCGTCGACTGCCAAGGGCAAATCACACGGCTCCCTGCAGCCTGGAAGCGGTGGCTGAACGGTTGACGCGCTCACCGCTCGCCGCGGCTGTCTCTCGACACAGAATTCTCAGACGCGAAAGGAAGACCAGCGCGCCAATTGGGTACAGGACGATTGTATTCATTATTGCTTCGTCTGTCCGCTAACAGGCGCGTGCCGAGGCCAATAACAATTCCTGAGGGACCAGGGCGCGCCCAGGCTGCATATGGACAGACGACAGCGAAGCGCGGGCCGACAGAGCGGGCAATGTGTATAGGAGCGAATCAGAAATAGGCTATACTTGGTACCAAGTCGAAAGCGAGCATTTGATGAGGTGGGGCTAGATGGTGACTTACGCCGAGAGACCGTGGACCAAAAGCTACGATGTGGGAATGCCCACGTCAATTGAGTTTCCCGAGATTCCGCTTCATCAGCTCTTGAAGGACACGCGCAATCGCGTACCCCACAAGACAGCGCTCATCACGCCGGCGAACTTGCCGCTCGTCGGGCGCATCAGCCGCTCGATAACCTACGAAGAGTTGGATCGGGCGTCGGACGCCCTGGCGGCGGCACTGGTCGATCTTGGCCTGAACAAGAGCGAACGCGTCGCCATCGTCATGCCTAATTCCGTTGCTTTCGTCATCAGTTTCTACGCCATCCTCAAAGCCGGCGGCGTGGTTGCGGCCACCAACCCGACATACCCGGCGGACAAGATGGCGCATCAAATCAACGACTGCGATGCCGAGTTTGTGCTGACCATGACGCTCTTTTACGATCTCGTCAAACGCGTCCAGCCGCAGACAAAAGTCAAGACCGTCATTGTCGCCAATATCAAGGAGTACCTGCCTGGTTTGGCCAAGTTTCTGTTCACCATCGCCAAGGAGAAAAAAGAGGGCCACTTCCTGCAGGATGTTGAAGCGGGCGACTATTGGTTTCAAGACCTGCTGGGGCGCTTTGACGGAAAGCGGCCGAACGTGGCGGTGAAGCCGGACGACCTGGCCATTTTCCAGTACACCGGCGGCACGACGGGCGTTGCCAAGGCGGCCATGTCCAAGCACCGCGCGCTGGTGGCCAATATGCTGCAAGCCGAAGGCATCCTTGATCTTTTCGATACGCCGGCTGAGGACGAGATCTTCCTCGGCGCCATTCCCTTTTTCCACGTCTACGGGCTGGTCGTTGTCGTCAGCACCAGCGTCTATCGCGGCTGCAAGATCGTGCTTGTGCCGAATCCGCGCGATATAGACGATGTGCTGGGCAACATCGAGACATTTCGCGCCACGCTATTCCCGGGTGTGCCCGCGCTGTATAACGCCATCAACAATCATCCCGCGGTCCAAAGCGGCGAAGTGGATTTGAGCTCGTTGCACCTTTGCTTGAGCGGGTCGGCGCCCTTGCCCGAGGCGACCAAGGCCGAGTTCGAGCGGCTTAGCGGCGGCTCGGTGCGTGAAGGCTTTGGCATGAGCGAAGCGCCCACCGCTTCACATATCAATCCCATTTACAAGGAGAATCGGCCCGGGTCAATTGGCTTGCCCTTGCCGGAGATGGACATGCGCATCGTCAGTCTCGAAGACGGAGAAACCGACGTGCCGGTCGGCGAGGTGGGCGAGCTGGTCATGGCCGGGCCCAATGTGATGGTTGGCTACCATGGCATGGTGGAAGAAACGCAGAACGTGCTGCGCGAGGTGGACGGCAAGCGCTGGTTATATACCGGCGACATCGCCAGGATGGATGAAGACGGCTACTTTTACATCGTTGACCGCAAAAAGGACATGGCGCTCATAGGCGGCTACAATGTCTACCCGACGACAGTCGAAAACGCCATCGCAGCCCATCCTGATGTGCTTGAGGTTGGCGTCGCCGGGGTCCCGCATCCGGAGCGGGCCGGCCAGGAAGCCCTGAAGGCCTGGATCGTTTGCAAGCCGGGGCGCAAGATTGACCGGGACGATCTGATCGCTTTCCTGGGCGAAAAGCTGGCGCCATATGAAATTCCGCGGCGGATCGCCTTCATCGACGAATTGCCAAAGACTGCGGTAGGGAAAACGCTGCGGCGCGAGTTGGCGCGACTGGACGCCGAAAACGACTGACGGAAATCGCCGTAAGCACGCGCAACATGATTCAGGATTGTCAGATAGCTTTGTGATCGCTGTCGAACATACAGCAAAGCTATGAATGTATTAGGACTTGCGATAAAATTGTAATGTCAACTTGAATACATAAACAATAAGAAGTAGATTCCATGAGTATTCAACTTCGCATGCGGCCCGCCTACGAGAATCTTCTGTCCTTCGTCGAGTCGTCTAAAATCATACTTCTGCACCCCGCCAGCCAATTTCGTTCTCTGGTTGCGGCTCGCTTGTTGAGCGACGGCGCGCAGAGGACCTTTTACTACGCCCTGGACATTGACGACATAAATCTGTTCCATTTCCTGACGGGGCTCATTAACAGGCTGGCGAAGCAGCATGCGAGCTTTGGCCGCCACTTGAATATGTTGCCTCACGCTGTGCTGCAGGATCCGTACAAGCACTTGGACCTGGTGCTGAAGACCTTTCTGGACGAACTGTCCGATTTCGGCGACGGCGATTTCATTCTGCTTCTTGATGAGTTTGACCGGGCGGATCAGGCCGATGATATTCATCGATTCGTGGAGCGCCTGTCCCACCTGACGCCTGAACGCTGCACGATTGTACTCAACGGCAGGTCCTTGCCGCGCCTTCCCTGGCTTTCGATGATTGCCAAGCGACATGCTGTCATTTTGCGCGATGACGAACTGCTGAGCGAGGATTTCTATGGCAGACGCAATGTCGACGACGCCAGTCTAAAGGTGCTGTCGCTGGGCCCGGGTTATGTATTTTTTGACGATCGTCTGGTCGATAATTGGGAAGGGCACCTGCCGCGGCTATTGTTGTTTTTTGTCATGGACCGGCCAGAGGTCACGCGAAATCAGATTTGCGATGTGTTTTGGCCCGACCTGCATATTGACCAGGCGGTTAACGTATTCCACGTGACAAAACGTCGCCTGCACAAGGCCCTGGGCGTAGACATACTTTCCCATGATGGCGCCTACTATCGTATAAACCCTGAGATTCCATTTTATTTCGATGCCTTTGAGTTTGTAGAATCGCTGCTGGTGTGCCGGCATGGCAATCCGACGGACGCTTTCCACTATTGGCAAACTGTCGCGAAACTGTATCGGGGCCCCTTCCTGCAAGGCCATAGTGAAGGCTGGATTGAAGAAAGGCGCGAAGCCTACAGCGTCGCCAATACCGAGGCGCTCACGCAAATCGCGGACATCTGGTCAGCGCGCGGCAACGATGAGCTGGCGCTACTTACCCTGGGCAAAGCTATTGACGCCGACTACTCGGTCGAGGCGATTCATCTGAAGCTCTTGCGGCTCTACGTGCGGCTCGGGCGCCGCGCCGAAGCTGTCGCGCATTTTCGCGAGTTGGAAAAGTGGGCCAAGGCGACCAAGCGCAAGCTTGGCGTCGAAACACAGCAGCTTTTCAGCGAGATCACCGCTTGAAGTTGCCGAGAGACCTGGCGCAGCACGAGGCCTAGGCGCCCCTGGCAGGACTCGAACCTGCGACCAACGGTTTAGAAGACCGGTGCTCTGTCCGCTGAGCTACAGAGGCAGCGAAGCAAATCATAGGTTTGGCGCGGCTTGATGTCAATAGTTTAACGCCGGTTTTGCCAATGCTTCGGATTGTCCAAAGACCCTTCCTGTAGTACAATTAGCATAAGAATAGATGCCAGTCAGTGTGCTTTTGCGCGCGGCGAATCAACCCCTTAGCAAGCGCTAATATGGTTGCTAGGTCGCTCAACATAAAGAGGCGTTTCTCAGGAGACAACATGGCAAAAGACAAAACAACCATCGCCCAGCAGGAGAGCGATTACAACGCCAGCAGCATCCAGAAGCTGGAGCCGCGCGAACATATCCGCCGGCGCCCGGGGATGTATGTCGGCGGTACGGACGCGCGCGCGCTGCATCACTTGATTTACGAAGTGGTTGACAACTCGATTGACGAAGCGCTGGCCGGGCGCTGCGACAATATATCTGTGACTCTGCACAACGATGGGTCGGCAAGGATCAAAGACAACGGCGTCGGCATCCCGGTGGATAAACACGAAAGCGGCAAATCCGCGCTAGAGTTGGTAATGACCGAGGTGGGCTCAGGCGGCAAATTTGACAATGAAGCCTACAAGGTCAGCGGCGGTCTTCACGGTGTAGGCGTTTCTGCTGTGAACGCCCTGTCCGCAAGTATGACCGCGACGATTTACCGTGACGGTCATGTCTGGCGGCAGTCCTACAAAGAAGGTATTCGCACCGGAAGCGTTAAGAAAGTGCGTCCGCTTAGGGAGGGCGAGGAGACCGGCACGGAAATCAAGTTTATTCCCGACTTCTCCGTGATGGAGACAAACGAGTTCAGCTTCAGCACTCTGATGACTCGTTTTCGCGAAATGGCCTTTGTCACGCGCAAGGTTACGATCTCGCTGCGGGACGAGCGCGTAGAGCCCATCCCGCGCGAGGCGACCTTCTATTTCGATGGCGGTCTGCGCTCCTTCGTGCGTTATCTCAATCGCAATCGCCGCGAGATTCATCGCATTATTCATGTGGAGCGTGATATCGAGTATAGCGACCGCGAGGGCAATCCCTACACGATCGGTGTCGAGGTCGCCTTTCAGTACGCCGATGTGGCGACTACGACCGAGCTGGCCTTCACAAATACCATCAACACGCCCGATGGAGGCACGCATATCACCGGTCTGCGCTCGTCCATCACGGGCGTGATTAACCGTTACGCGCGCAGAGCCGGCTTGCTGAAAGACAAGGACGGCAACTTCTCCGGCAATGATACGCTGGAAGGACTGACGGCAATCGTCAGCGTCAAGCACCCGGACCCGCAATTCGAAAGCCAGACCAAGGTCAAGCTATTGAATCCGGAGGTCCAGGGCGCCGTATCGCAGGTCGTTACGGAAGCCTTCAATGAATTCCTGGAGACGAACTCGCGCGATGCCCGCCGCATCGTCGACAAATGCCTGACGAGTAAACGCGCGCGGGAAGCGGCCAAAAAAGCGCGCGAGCTGGTGCGCAGCGGGCCCAGCTTGCTGGAGAGCAGCACCTTGCCCGGTAAATTGGCCGATTGCTCCGAACGTGGTGACAGCGCCGAGATCTACATCGTCGAGGGCGACTCCGCCGGCGGCAGCGCCAAGCAAGGCCGCGACCGGCACTTTCAGGCGATCCTGCCCCTGCGCGGCAAGATCCTCAATACCGAGCGCGCGCGCATCGACAAGATTCTGGACAACAACGAAATCAAGGCGCTGATTTCCGCGTTGGGCACCGGCATCCACGACGAAATGACAATCGACCGCCTGCGTTACGGGCGCGTCATCATCATGACGGACGCTGATGTCGACGGCAGCCACATTCGCACCTTGCTGCTGACTTTCTTCTTCCGCCACATGCCGCAAATCATTCAGGAGGGGCATCTGTATATCGCGCAGCCGCCGATCTTCCTTCTGAAAAATGGCAAGCAGATGCAATATGTGCATCCGGAAGCCGGCGCCACAGACGACGAGCTGCTCAAGCGGGAGATGAAGAATTTCAAGAACCCGGACAAAGTCACGGTGCAGCGCTACAAGGGTCTGGGCGAGATGAATCCGGGACAATTGTGGGAGACTACGATGGATCCGGAGTCGCGGACACTCTTGCAAGTGACGATTGAAGACGCCGCGGACGCTGACAAGATTTTTGATATGCTCATGGGCGCCAGTGTCCCGCCGCGGCGCCGATTCATTCAGACGCACGCCAAGCAGGTGCGCAACCTCGACATTTGAAGGATGGACTTGTCGCTCAGAGCCCTGAAGACTTGGCGTCTTCTTCCGTCCAGCCCAGCGTCTTGCGCGCGGCTTCGGCTTGCAGCGCGCGCTCCAGGGGGCCGCGCTCGAATAGCGCGTGCATAAACGCGAAGACGAAGCTGCCCAGCCCCAGCGCTACTACAGTCAGAATCAGCGGATGCCAGGTCATGCCGGCCAACTGCACGGCTTCGGGATGCAGGATCAGTATGCTCATCAGAATGGTGGGCAAGATGGCCACGAAGCAGAGCCCTGAAAGAAAGCTGAAAAACTCCGAAAAGCCGCCCCCGCGAATTGACTTGCGCCGCGTCGAGCGTTGATGCACCAGCCGGCCAAGGCGCAGCACGATGAAGATCAGGACGATCAGTCCGATAAGCTTGATCTGCGCTGGTTCCATAATCGCCTCTGTGCTGTCGTCCCGGCCAACCGATTAGAAGAGCGTGTAGATAAAGGGGCTCAGCGGGCTCGAGCCGCCGACTACGATCAACAGCGCGAACACGATGAGCGTGATTACCATCGGCAGCATCCAGTAGAGCTTGCGCTTCCAAAGAAAGGCCAACAGCTCCCCCAGAACGCCCAGACGGACGAAAAAGTCTTGCACTGCGCCGGGCGAGTCGGCCTCGCGCTTGGATTCTGTAGTCATTATCTGTACAGCCTCGCTACCCAATTTCAAGTGGACTTTTTCACGATGTGCGAACCAAGCACCAGCATGTCGATGTCGCTGTTGCGGAAGGTATTGTACGCCTCGCGCGGTGTATTCACAATCGGCTCGCCGCGCAGATTAAAAGATGTATTGAGGACGACGGGTACGCCAGTCGCCTCGCCGAAGGTGCGTACGATGTCGTAATAGCGGGCATTGGTGTCGCGGTCGATCGACTGCAAGCGGCCCGTGCCCTCGTGATTGACGGCGTGGATTTCCGACTGTTTGTCGGCCTTGATGGGCGCGACCATTAGCATGTAGCGCGGTGTTTCGTGTTCGGCGACTTGCGGATAGTCGAAATATTCGGGCGACCGCTCGCGCAGGATGACTGGCGCAAAGGGACGGAATGGCTCGCGGAATTTAATCTTGGTGTTGACGATCTCTTTCATGTCCGCGCCGCGTGGATCCGCCAGGATGCTGCGGTTGCCAAGGGCACGCGGTCCCCACTCGAAACGTCCTTGGTGGAAGCCGATGACCTGCTGCCGCGTCAGAGCGTCGACAATTGTCTCGGTTAGTTTCGCTTCGTCGTCGTAGCTGACGTAACTTAGCCGCTCCTGGTCGAGAAAGGCGCGGCACTCGGCATCGCTGAAGCTGCGACCGTAGTACGCATGCTTTTGCACCCATTTACGCGGCTTGCCCAGAACGGCGTGCCAAGCCCATAGCGCTGCCCCGAGAGCGCCGCCGTCATCGCCGGCCGCGGGCTGAATCCACAGCTCTTCAAAGGGCGATTCGTTCAGCAGTCGCCAGTTGGCTTTGGTATTCAGCGCCACGCCGCCGGCCATCACCAGCTTGCTTTTGCCCGTGCGCTCATGCAAGTAAGTGGCGATTTTGACCAGGGCGTCCTCGGTGAATTGCTGAATGCTGGCGGCGACATCGGCGTAATACTGGTTGCTCTCAATGGCGGATTGCTCGGCGGAGCGCTCCGGATTCGTGCCCAGGGTGAAAAACTCAGCGTCGGCATCGCGCTTGTCGCCGAAGAGCTCAAGGAATTTTCGGCTGTAACTCTGTGTCGTGGAGCGGTGGAAGTCGAAATAATCCATATTCAAGTGAAAGGCGCCGCTGCTTTCGTCCAGCGACACGACCTTGCTGATCTTGTCCATATAGCGCGGCTCGCCGTAAGGGCTCATGCCCATGACTTTGTATTCGCCGTTGTTGACGCGGAAGCCGAGCCAGGCGGTGAATGTTGAGTAGAGCAGCCCCAGTGAATGCGGGAAACGCTGCTCCTCGAAGAGCTCAATCGTTGCCGGGCCGTCGACCGGTTGGCCAAGCGTGCTGGCGCCAACACCCAGGGTCGTGGTAGTCCACTCGCCGACGCCGTCCACGGTGAGAATGGCGGCGTCCTTGAACGGGCTGGCGTAAAAGGCGCTGGCCGCGTGACTCATGTGATGGTCGCAGAACAAGACTTTGTCATAAGGTACGCCGATGCCCCGGGCCACATGGCTGCGCACCCAGAGCTTGTCGCTGAGCCAGGTCATCATGGACTCGCGCCAGAAACCAGCGGAGCGGGGAAATGTATTGAGCGCGGTTTGCAGAATGCGCTCGAATTTCTGCAGCGGCTTCTCGTAGAATACGACGTAATCCAGGTCCCGCGCAGTGATGCCGGCTTGCTCGAGACAGAATTCGGCAGCGAGCTTGGGAAAGCCACTGTCGTGCTTCTTGCGCGAGAAGCGCTCCTCCATAGCCGCGGCGACCAGTTCGCCGTCGCGAAGCAGCGCGGCCGCGGAATCATGGTAGAAGGCTGATATGCCCAGAATATGCATGTTCATCCTTGCTCTTTGGCGGATTTAATGTCCGCTGGAACAGCCTCTCGCTGGAGCCAGCCGGCGTCAATAGACTTCTTTTTGCGCAAGGGATCCATAAATAGAGCGGACAGCAAGCCGAAGGGCGCAAAGACCGAGCAATAGAATGCCGTAGCGATAAATCGGCCATTGATATCGGCAACCACGGCCGAGTTTATGCTAAAGCGCTCCCAGGCGATTTCCCGTATCCGTCTCACATTTGAACTCCCGGCAAACAGCGGCGCGCAATCTCCGAATCACATATCAAGGTTAGACTGATTCAGGAAGTCGAGCAAGGCGATTCGCGCGATATTGTGGCCCTCCTGATTCCAGTGCGTATCAGCAAAGAAGTACGGTTGCGCGCCGGCGCTGACCGCTTGGCTTAGCGCCGGAGTCAAATCAAGAATCGCGATATCCTTTTCAGCCGCCAGCTCAGCCATGAGACCCCGTTGCGCCATTAGATTCGCGCTGACCTCGCGGGCCGCCGCGGCCGCGTCAATCTGGTCGCTGCCGGACAGTATCGCCGCTTTGCCTTCGTCGGACAGCAGCTCCCAATACAGTTCGGCTTTCTGAGGAATATACATCAGAAGCAGCCGGGAACCTCTCGCCCGCAGCATGGAGGCCATGGCGCCAATTGAGTCGCGCGTTACGCGATACATTTCGCTGTCGCGAAGCGCATGGCTGTCCAGCGCGAATATCTTCAAGAACTCACCATAGAATGCGAGCGGCGTCGGCGGCTCCGTATTTGCGATTTGTGGATAATGGCAAGCTGTCTCCGCGCCCGACATTGCAGCGCTTCGGACAGCGTAGGCGAGATTGAAGAGCACGGAGTAATCAAGCGGATTCTTGCGCTCGGCGGCGTCGCTCGCGTTGCCCGCCTCCGTTTGCGACTTTCGGTGGAATGCCAAATTATCCTGGAGATCGTTGCCAGCGAAGTACGCCAGCACGACGATTTCCGGCTCGCGCGGCAGGGCATAGGCTTCCAGCAGGCGCTGCTGCTGGAGTGTGCCGCTGCCCGGCAAGCCGAAAACCAGGATCGATTCCGAAATGCCCTGCCAATAAGGCGTTACTACAGCTTCGGCGGCGGTAAAGGAATCGCCGATAACCACCATCTGCACTTTGTCCGGCCAGGGCTCGGGATTGCGAAAGCCATGTGAATCTCGCTGAAAAGAAACCTGGTGCGCGTCGAAGGGCGGCGCGTGATCCGGCGACAGGCAAGTCAGCTTGTACAGGTCTCCGCTCAATTTCGAAATCTCGTAATTGACCTTCTCGCCGGCCGGATATTCTTGCAGACCGTGCGCCGCATTCAGCTGGAATCCCATTCGCGCGCGATATTGGGGCATTTGCTCAATGATGGACCTGGGCAATTGCGGGAAGGCAAGCTGTAGCGCAAGTTCCAGCGCCGAAAGGGTCAGCAAAGCGAGAATGACTGCGCGTATGAATAAGGTTCTGCGCGTGGGCAAGCGGCGCCTCCGGCGGGTGTCGCGCATCGACGCTTTGACTTCATGGCGCGTGCCGTCATTTTATCATGCCGAAGTCGAAGCGTTGAGGGCGGCTCAATTGCGCGAGAAATTGCCGATATTAAAGTCCTCGCCGGGCGGAGACAGCCGAACTTGCAACAGCATCGTCTCCAGGCGGTAGATGTCTACCAAGGTCGTGAGCAATCCGGACAGGCTGTCGATGGCGAGCAACTTTTGCTTTTGCAGATTATCGGTCTGCAGCAGTATCGAGCCGATCTGCGCGATCGCCCGCGGCTGCCGCGGCAGCTGTTCCGGATCAAAACGCGAATCGGATGAGGACGACAGAATATCGAGGTAGCGCAGCAGCAGCGGACGCAGCGCGTTGCTATACACTTTGATGACGCTGGGCCGGTCAGCTTGCGGCAAGAAATAATCTACATCGCCAACCAGGTAGGGTCTGCTGCGATCGATAGCCTTGATACGAAAGCGCCGATGCCCAGTCGTGACGATGTTCATCCGACCGAGCGGCAAGCGCTGCACTTCGCCGATTGCGGCGGTGCATCCCACGTCAAATGGCATCGTATTCGGATCGCCGATTTCGACGCCTCGACGGATCAAGACCACGCCAAATGGTTCATTGTCGTCAATCAACTGGTTGATCAGCGACTTATAGCGCGGCTCAAATATGTGAAGCTTGAGCTGCATTCCGGGAAAGAGCACAGTATTGAGTGGAAACAAAGGCAAATACGTCATACGTCAAGGCTGCTGAATGCGGGACGCGCCGATCGGATAATCCTATAATAGCGCATTTGCGAGCCGCCAGACAGCGATTGCCGCTAACGTCAAGCTCGCCGGGCCAATGGTATGAAGCTCGGCGTATCAGCCCGGCAATGATGGACCGCTCGTTTTGGCGTCCTCCTCAAACAGCACCCGACGCAGCACCTTCCCGATAAACGAGCGCGGCAGCGCCTGACGGAACTCGATTTCCCAGGGCACGGCGTAAGCTTCGAGACGGCGCCTGCACAGAGCCAGCAATTCTTCCTGCGACAGATGGCTCTCGGGCCGCGGCACAACAAAGGCCTTGATGCGCTGTTCTCCATCCGCGTGACCGACGCCGACAACCGCCGCTTCCAGCACCTTGTTGTGTTCGTAGAGAACTTCTTCGACATCGCGAGGATATACGCTGTATTCCCCGGTAAAAATCGTATCCCGCTTGCGGCTGATGATCTTGAAATAGCCGTCGTCGTCCATGACCGCCACATCGCCCGTATGCAGCCAGCCGTCGCGCACGACCGATTCATCGTCGCTGTCCGCGCGCCAGTAGCCCTGCATAACTTGCGGCCCGCGCACGAGCAGCTCGCCGACCTGGCCGGCTGGCAGCTCCCGCCCGGTCAGAATATCAACGATCCTGGCATCGGTGTTTGGCAGAGGGACGCCGATCGAGCCCACCTTGCGCAGGCCATAAAGCGGATTGGAATGGGTTACCGGTCCGGCTTCAGTCAGCCCGTAGCCTTCGACCAGCCGACCGCGCGTCAGTTTCTCAAAGGCCTCCTGCACTTCGACGGGCAAGGGCGCCGCGCCGCTGATGCAGGCCTTTATCGATGATAGCCCATAGCTGCGCACGTTTTTCGCCTGATTGATAAGCGTGAACATGGAGGGTACGCCCGGGAATAGCGTCGGCTTGTAACGGCGGATCAGTTCCAGGACTTGCTTGAGCTCGAATACCGAGATGATGACGATCTTGGCCGCGATTAATACAGGCAGGTTCATGGCGGCGGTCATGCCGTAGCTGTGTTCAAACGGCACGACCGCCAGGACAACTTCCTTGCCATAGACGATTTCTTTCATCCAGTGCCGGGTCTGCAGCGCATTGGCCACCAGATTGCGATGGCTCAAGCAGACGCCTCGCGGCCGGCCGGTTGTGCCGCTGGTATAGGAAATGACGGCCAGGTCGTCTGGCGCCACTTCGACTTCCGGCGGCGCGGCGGGCTGATCCGCCATGATTGCCGACATAAATCGGCCGATTTGCCGCGCCAGTTTTTCGTCGTCGCCGGTTGGATGTTTGTGCCTGCCAAATGCCGAATCGCTGCTTGTCGTCACGTGTTTGCCGATTCCGGTGAAAATCAGCGCCTGGACATCGGTCGACTCTTGTATGAGCTGCGCCAGCTCGCTGAAGGCGCTAAGCGTGACCAGGACCTTGGCTTCGGTCTCGCGGGCGTGGCTGACGATCAAGTCGGCATTGGCGTCCGGGTTGGACAGCACAACCACCGCTCCCAGCTTCAAAATGCCGTAGTAGGCGATAATGAACTGCGGCGTATTAGGCAGCACGATTTGCACGCGGTCGCCGAACGAAACACCGAGATCGCGCAGCCCGCGCGCGAACTGATTGGCTCTGGCTTCCAGTTGACGGTAGGTCAGGGTCTTGCCGTAGAAGACCGTAGCGACGCGCCGAGGCGCCCAGTCAGCGGCGCTCTCCAGGAAGCGGAACAGGGGCTGATGCGGTATGGGAATCGTATGGGCGGTTTCGGTGTCATAGTGCCCTAGCCAGGGCCGCCCTTTAGACAAGGCGTCGACGGCCGAAATCGAGCGCCAGGAAGAGCGCTTGGATGTCTCGATGAAGCGTTCAATGGCGCGATTCACCGCATCATGCCGCTCCAGCTGCACTTTGTGCTTGGCCGAACCGACGTCTTCGACTACCGCGCCCGGAATCAACTTTGCGACATCGTCGTAGACATAGCGCGGGAAGTAGTTGTCGCGCTCGCCCGTTATAACCAGCGTATCATTCGTGATGTCGCGCAGTTGCGACCAGGCCTGCCAACCGTGCATGCTATGCAAGAACATATTCTTCAGCGCGTGATACTCGGCATCCCACTTGCGGCGGTAACGCCAGAAGGGCAGGGCGACATGCACCGGAATTCTGAATAGCAGCGAGGCGAACTTCGGCAGGGGATACTCGCCGGCGGAAGCGACCAGGATCAGTTTGTCGATGCGCTCGGGATAAGCGTTGGCGAACTCGATACAGACGGCGCCGCCGAAGGAATGGCCGGCGAGCACGATCTTGTCCGGGGCCTTGGTGGCTTCCAGGACATCGTGCATGTCCTGCACCAGCTCGGACATGGAATACTGGCTGTGGGGCGCGTCGCTTTGGCCATGACCGCGCAAGTCCGGCGCGATCACGCGATACTCGCTGGCGAAATGCGCCAACTGGTACTCCCAGGATTCGGCCACGCCGGCGAAGCCATGTTGAAAGAGGATCGTCGACTCGACATCCTGCGGATGCAGGTCAATGACGCTCAAGTGCTGGCCCGGATAGTCTCGTATCGGCGTCTTGACACGATACAGGTCGAAGTCCAGCAGAAATACCGACCGTTTCAGTCCGCGAATTCGTCTCTTCATCAGCGACTTTCGTGGCGCCGCGTGAGCTTCAATCCCGATTTGCGGCTGCCTGTTTGAACCTGCCTAATTATATCTGACTCGCTGGCCGAGGGAAAACACAAGGAATCTCGCCAGTTTGAACCATACGGAGTAAAATCAACGTGAGCTTACGAGGTCTGGGAGAGGAAAAGGCTATGCAATCGCCGCTAGTGACAACCGCCTGGCTTGAAGAGCATCTGCATGATGAGAATCTGCGCATCGTGGAGCTGCGCGGGCAAGTGCTGCCGCCGACGGAACCGCCGCCGCATTACCTTACCGATGAAGCCGGATATCGGGCGTCTCATATTCCCAACGCCCAGTTCATTGACTGGCAAGTAGACATTGTCGAACCGGGCTCGCCCTCAAATGACATCGCCGCGCCGGAGCGCTTCTCCGCGCTGATGTCGCGCCTGGGCATCGGCAACGACCACTCAGTGATCGTCTACGACAATAGCGGGGGTATGTTCGCCTGTCGAATGCGCTGGTGCTTGCGTTACTACGGACATGATGACGCGCGCGTCCTGGACGGCGGTTGGAGGCGCTGGCTGGCGGAAGGACGCCCGGTCTCCTCTGTCGTCCCGCGTTTTGAGCCGACGGCTTTTGTCACGAAGGAAGTTTCCGGTACAAAGGCGACTAAAGCCGAGATTCTGGCCGGGCTGGAGGCAGGCGACATGCAACTGATTGATGTGCGCTCGCCGGCGGAATACATCGGGGAGTCATCGCGAGCGGATGTCGGCGGGCATATTCCTTCAGCGATTAACCTGCCCTGGAAAGGCATGGCCACCGAAGATCTCGGAGTCAGGTCCGCCGATGAGATTCGCATTCACTTGCGAGACATGGGCGTTGACCTGGACGCAGACGATACGGTGCTATACTGCAATTCCGGCGTTTCGGCGACCTTTGGCATGTTGGCTATGGAAGTCGCGGGCGTTGAAAACCTGCGGCTCTACGACGGCTCCTGGAAGGAGTGGGGCAACGACCCAGGGACGCCCAAAGCGACCTCGGCATGACCAAACCGGCTTTCCGCGACGAGTCGGGGGATGTAAGAATCAGTTAGCCCATAATGTCTTTGAAACGGTAAGGCTGGCTGGTCAAACGATAAGGAGCTTCGCCCGGCGTGGATATTTCAGCTTACAACGACGATTCGGCCTTTGGCGCGCTGCAAGCGGAGTGGAACCCGCTACTGCAGCGGGCGCCAGTGAATCAAGTCTTCTACACCTGGGAGTGGCAGAAAACCTGGTGGGAGTCGTACCGCCCCGGCGAGCTGCGCATATTGGCGTGTCACCAGAATGGTCAGCTTGTCGGCCTGGCGCCGCTATTCCTGACTGAATCCGACGGCGAGCGCAGGGTCCAGATTGTCGGCTGCGTCGATGTCACCGATTATCTTGATTTCATCGTCGACCAGGAATGCTTGACCGCCGCTTATACTGCCTTCGCCGACTATCTTGCCGCCCGGCGGGCTGACTTCGATTTGCTTGACTTTTGCAATATCCCCTTTGACTCGCCGACTCGGCAAATCTTGCCCGGGCTGTTGGAGGCGCGCGGCTTCCGCACGGCAGTCGAGCAGCAGGAAGTTTGCCCGATAATCGAGCTGCCTGACGACTGGGCGGGCTATCTGCGCATGCTTGACAAAAAGCAGCGTCATGAACTGCGGCGCAAGATTCGGCGCGCGCAGGGCAGCGACAGGACCATCGACTGGTATATCGTCAATGGCCGCCATAACCTGCACGAAGAAGTCAGCCATTTTGTACGCTTGATGGCCGCCAGCGACCCGGAAAAGGCGGAGTTTCTAAGCAACGAAAAGAATCTGCGCTTCTTCCGCAACATAGTGCCCCTGCTGCAGGAGTGCGGCTGGTTGCAGATGAAATTTCTAACTGTCGATGAGGAGCGCGCGGCCGCCTACATCAACTTCGTCTACGGCGACCGCGTCATGGTGTACAATTCGGGGCACGACCACCGCGATTATGCCGACCTCAGCCCGGGCATTGTCTTGCTTGCCTACAGCATTCGCCACGCGATCGAACAGGGCTATCAACATTATGATTTTCTGCGCGGCGATGAACCTTACAAATACCGCATGGGCGGCCGCGACAACCCGGTGATGAATATCAGAGCCAGCTAAAGGCGCCGATCGCGGAGTGACAATGCCCGTCAACAGGATCGCGCTCATTAGTGTCCATACCAGCCCGCTGGCGCCGATGGGCGGCGCAAAAACCGGCGGCATGAATGTGTATATCCGCGAATTGTCGCGCGAATTGGGTCAACAGGGACTGCATGTTGACATCTTTACCCGGCGTTCCCATGAACTGGATCCGGAAATTGATGAATCGATCGGCGAGAATGCGCGCGTCATCTATCTGAAGGCCGGGCCATTGCTGCCCTGGACGCCGGAAGAGCATTACGACCATCTGTCAGAATTTACAGCCGCGCTGATGGCCTTCGCTGCCTTGCGCAACTTGCGCTATGACATCATCTACAGCCACTATTGGTTAAGTGGATGGGTGGCCGCGAAGCTCAAAGAGGCCTGGGGCACTCGCTTCGTTCACATGTACCACACGTTGGGACACATGAAGAAGCGAATCGAAGTAAGCGCCGGTTATCAGCCCGATGTCCGTATCATGACCGAGATGCAAATCTTGCAGTCGGCCGATCGCATCATCGCCGCCACGCCGGCCGAGCAGGCGCAGCTGCGCTGGCTGTATCGCGCCACACGCCGGCAAATCACCGTGATTCCACCCGGCGTCAATGCCGGGCGCTTTCAAGACGGCATGTCCGCCCGTGATGCTCGCCTGTCCCTGGGCTTGCCGCCGGACGGGCATATGCTGCTCTTCGTCGGCAGGATTGAACCGCTGAAAGCCGTGGATACGATCCTGGAAGCGCTGCATGTTCTGCGCAAGCGCGAGCCGGCCATGCTGCGGCATTTGCACTTTATGATAGTCGGCGGAGACCCAAAGCGCGGCGACGACCGCGAAATGAATCGTCTGCAGTCATTGAGCGTCGAACTGGGCATTGACCGCCTGGTAAGTTTTGCAGGCGCCAAGGAACAGTCGGAGTTGCCCCGCTATTACGTGGCGGCCACGGCGGTCATCATGCCCTCGGATTACGAGTCCTTTGGCATGGTCGCGCTGGAGGCGATGTCATCGGGCACGCCGGTGATCGCGTCTCAAGTGGGTGGACTGCAATTCCTGGTTCGAGACCAGGAGACCGGCTTTCATATTCCCGCGCGCGAACCGATATCGCTGGCGGACTGTATCATCCAACTGCTGAGCGACCCGTCCAGAGCGGCGTCCATGGGCGTGAGCGCCTCGCGCGTCGCCAGGACCTACGCCTGGGCGGAGATTGCGCGCCGCCTAATGAAGGTATTCGACGAGGTCGCGGATCAGGCGCTGAAAAACGCCTAGCCGCCGTAGGAGTTGGGTACATCGGCGACGCTGGCTTCAATGTAAGGCGCATCAATCATAAACTCCAGCGCCTCGTCTTCCGTGACCAGGGTCTGCCCTTTGTGATAAAGCGTATCGTTAAAGCCGTCGTAGCGATAGCGGCGGTTGACCCAGCCGTGCAGATTGTGCTGAAACAAGACGTGAAACTGAATCGATTCGTCTTCAGCGAACAAATCCTCGCGCAGCAGCCAAACCGGCGCGTATTGTTCCAAATGCGGACGCGACTTTTGGTCCCGCAGGTTCTTGAGTTGCTCTACGGTCGTCATCTTCTTCCCTGTTTCAAATGCCCGTCGCTTGTGCCTGAAGCATTCTAGCCGCAAGCCGCGCTGTTCACAAGTCAATCTGGGCTGCGGATCGGGGCAATCGCATCATATTTTCTTTACCACCGAGTACACCGAGGACACAGAGTTTAGGTTCTGTTGACGACTTTGCTCCAATTTCCACTGCTTGAATTGGGCGGGCATGCGTTACCTTGTCGATAAACTTCCTTCCCGTCAAAACATCTTGCGACAGAATTCCGCGAAATCTCCGATAAATCGTATTTCTCGATGCTGAAGGTCAGTGTCTACGCGACCCTCGGTGTCCTCGGTGGTTAAATTTCAGTTTGGTTTTGCTCTTCGCAGGGAATGCCAGTTGTGATGGGATTGCCCTGCGCTGCGGATAGCTGAAGGGTTCCGGGCAGATTTACGACCATCCACTTCCAAAACCTGAAACTTCGCGTAGACTAGGCGGCTTAAAGCGATATCAATGATGGGGCATTGCGATGGATGCAGCGGAAATCAAGAAAGTTGTGCTGGCGTATAGCGGCGGGCTTGATACCTCGGTGATCGTGCCTTGGTTAAAGAACAACTATGGCTGCGAGGTGGTCTGCTTTTGCGCCGACCTGGGGCAGGAAGAGGAGTTGGACGGCCTGGAAGAAAAGGCCATAGCCTCCGGCGCGTCCAAGCTGTATGTGCGCGATCTGCGCGAGGAGTTTTTGACCGACTTCGTATTCCCGACCTTGCGCGCCGGCGCGGTTTACGAGCGGGAGTATCTGCTGGGCACGTCTTTCGCGCGCCCGCTGATCGCCAAGCACATGGTCGAGATCGCGGCGCAGGAAAAAGCGGATGCTGTGGCCCACGGTTGTACCGGCAAGGGCAACGATCAGGTCCGTTTTGAAGTGTCGACCATGGCGCTGAATCCGAAGCTGAAAACGATCGCCCCCTGGCGCGAATGGGATATCCGCGGTCGCGAAGACGCGCTGGCTTACGCGGAAGAGTTTCGCGTACCGGTGTCGCACACCGAGAAAGACATCTACAGCCGTGACCGCAACATCTTCCATCTGTCCCACGAAGGCGGCCTGCTGGAGAACCCCTGGAACGAGCCCGAGAACCTGATGTATCAGTTGACCAGCGCCCCCGAAGACGCGCCGGATGAAGGCGAGTACATCGAAATCACCTTTCAGCACGGCAATCCTGTCAGCCTCAACGGCGAAGCGATGAGCGCGGTTGACCTCTTCGTAGCGCTGAATGAGACAGGCGGGCGCCATGGCATCGGCCGCACCGACATCGTGGAAAATCGCCTGGTCGGCATGAAGAGCCGCGGTGTATACGAGACGCCGGCCGGCACGATTGTGCATCGCGCGCATCAACTCTTGGAGAGCATCTGCCTCGACAAACATACGATGCAATACAAGGACATGGTCGCGCCCAAGTATGCCGAGCTCGTTTACAACGGCATGTGGTACAGCAAGCTGCGCGAGGCGCTGGACGGCTTTGTGGCGGTGACGCAAGAGACCGTCACC
>CAZWCV010000026.1:747-4005 GCA_964632725.1 uncultured Anaerolineaceae bacterium | reverse complement strand
CAAACTCTACAAAGGCAATATCATCGTAGCCGGGCGCAAGAGCCCCTACAGTTTGTATCGCGAAGACTACGCGTCTTTCGGCGAAGAGGACGTCTACAATCAGCAAGACGCGCACGGGTTTATACAGCTCTTCGGGCTGCCCATCAAAGTCGAGGCGATGCTGGAAGCGGAAGGCGGCGCCCAGACCGACTATACTTCGCCCGATTACAGTCGCTTCAAGCGCGACTGAGGACAGAAGCATGAGCCTTTGGGGCGGGCGATTCAGCCAGGCGAGCGACGACGATCTGCGCGCGCTCAACGACAGCATTGACTTCGATCTGGCGCTCTACGCCGAGGACATCGCAGGCAGCATCGTCTACGCCCGCGCTTTGTCCGACGCCAGCGTCATCACGCAGGCGGAAGCGGAGACCATCATCGGCGGCCTGCAGCAGGTCATGCGGGAGTTCGAGGCAGACGCTTTCGAATTCGCCGCCGGCGATGAAGACATTCACACGGCGGTGGAGCGGCGTCTGATAGAAATCGTGGGCGCTGTCGGCGGCAAGCTGCATACCGGGCGCAGCCGCAATGACCAGGTGGCCACCGATTTCCGGCTGTGGTCGATGCGCGCGGCCGACAGCCTGGCCAGCGAGCTGCGACAGTTGCAGTCGGCGCTGATCGCTGTCGCCGAGGAAAACTGCGAAACTGTCTTGCCCGGATACACGCACATGCAGCCCGCGCAGCCGATCAGCGTCGCCCATTGGCTGATGAGTTTCTTCTGGATGCTCGAGCGCGATCAGGATCGTTTGCGCTCGGCGCGTGAGCGTATGGCGGAATGCCCGCTGGGCTCGGGCGCGCTCGCGGGCAATCCTTTCCCGGTCGACCGGCAGCAGATAGCCGCGGACCTGGGTTTTGCGCGCGCTACCGAAAACAGCCTGGACGCCGTCAGCGATCGAGATTTCGTGGCCGATCTGCTCTACGTCATTTCGCTCTGCGCGGTTCACCTTAGCCGGCTGGCCGAGGACCTCCTGGTCTATTCGAATCCGGCTTTCGGCTTTATCACGCTGGACGACCGCTATAGCACCGGCTCGAGCTTGATGCCGCAGAAGCGAAACGCCGACCCGATGGAACTCATGCGCGGCAAGACCGGTCGGCTGATTGGCAATCTGGCCGGATTCCTGACGACATTGAAGGGCTTGCCCAGCGGTTACAACAAAGACTTGCAGGAGGACAAAGAGGCGCTTCTCGACTCGCTTGAGACTATGCAGCGCCTGCTGCCGGTGATTACGGCCAGCGTTGCCAGCCTGGCGATCAACGCCGAGACCATGCGTGAGGCGCTCAGTGAAGACTTGTTGGCGACGGACCTGGCTGATTACCTGGTGAAGAAGGGTCTGCCGTTTCGCCAGGCGCATCATGTCGTTGGCGCCGTCGTGCGTATGGCGGCGGAGCAGGGCCTGGCAATGACTGAATTGGATCGTGATACCTTGCAGGGCGTCAGCGATTATTTCGCGGAGGATGTCGCATCGGTCTTTGATTTCGGGCGCTCGCTGGAACAGCGTGACTCCTTCGGCGGCGCGGCGCCGTCGGTTGTGAAACGGCAGATCGCGCGGGCCAAGGCGCATCTGGCGCGATAACTGTGCACTATGCAAAATATAATACCGTCATTATGCACGAAACTTTTGACGCCTTTAGACCGATTGCTCTCACTTACTTGACAGGCCAAAACTTATTCGCTAGTCTCTGGGCGCTAAATCGGATTCATTGAGGGGCGCCGTGCGCTTTCGAAGAAGTAACTTGATTCTGGTCCTTGTCATCGTCCTCGGGATTATCGGTGGACTGTAACGGCTTGGGCGGCGAATGCGCGAGGAAAAGCAATCGAGAGCCTCCCAAGCCAAGGGGGGCTTTTTAGTTTACGCGGTGTTGACGGAAACGAGGACGAATAAATGACGGCAGAATGGATATGGCGCAATGGCGAGTTTGTACGCTGGGAGGACGCTACAATACACGTTAGCGCCCACGCGCTTCACTACGGATCCAGCGTGTTTGAAGGCATCCGCGCCTACGATACCCCCGATGGCGCCGCCGTCTTCCGCTTGCGGGAGCACAGCGAACGCCTGATGCAAGGCGCGCGGGTCATGCGCATCGAGCATGAATACGATCCTGAGACGCTTGACGCCGCGATAGTCGAGACGATCCGCCGCAACGGACACGCTTCATGCTATGTCCGCCCGATTATCTTCCGCGGTTCGGGCGCGCTCGGCCTGGAAGGACGCGGCCGGACGACCACTGAGACTGTGATTTTCACCATGGAATGGGGGCGCTATCTGGGCGCGGAAGCCATCGAGCAGGGCGTCGACGTGCAGATTAGCTCCTTCAGGCGCATGGCGCCGGATACGCACATGGCGCTGGTCAAAGCGGGCGGCAACTACGTCAACAGTCAGTTCGTCAGCATGGAAGCGCACGACAACGGTTTCGAGGAAGGCATCGCCCTGGATGTCAATGGCTACGTGAGCGAGGGCGCGGGCGAAAATATCTTTGTCATCATGGACGGCGTCGTATACACGCCTGGCGCCTGGTCGTCGATTCTGATGGGAATCACGCGCGACAGCGCTTTGACGATACTGGCCGAACAGGGCGTGGAGGTTCGCTTCCAGCCGGTGGCGCGGGAGATGCTCTATATGGCTGATGAGATCTTCTTCACTGGCACAGCGGCCGAGGTCACGCCGGTCAAGTCTGTCGATCGCATTTCGATAGGCTGCGGCGGGCGCGGGCCGATAACGGAAGCGGTGCAGCGCGAGTTCTTCGCCATCACGTCCGGCGAAGCGCCTGACAAATACAATTGGTTGACGCACGTAAACGCCTGACAGGCGTTGCGGGGACGCGCGAAATAATCGGGAGGCGATGATGAAACTCAAGGGTTCGGCTATCCGGGCGGCGCAATACTGCCAACCTACGACGCCATGGCCAAGTACGACGACCGCATTCATCACGTCCTTGTTCGCCACGAGCAAGGCGCTTCGCACATGGCGGATGGCTACGCGCGCGCCACGGGCAAAGTTGGCGTCTGCATCGCCACCAGCGGCCCCGGCGCCACCAACCTGGTGACGGGACTGGCGACGGCGATGATGGACTCATCCGCCATCGTAGCCATCACCGGCCAGGTGCCGATCCCGGCCATTGGTTCGGACGCATTCCAGGAGACCGATGTCACCGGCGTCACGCTGCCCATCACCAAGCACAATTACCTGGTGACAGATGTCAATGAGTTGGCCTATACCATCA
>CAZWCV010000026.1:0-737 GCA_964632725.1 uncultured Anaerolineaceae bacterium | reverse complement strand
TCAAGGAAGCCTTCCACATCGCGCGAACCGGGCGGCCGGGGCCGGTTCTGGTTGATGTGCCCAAAGATGTGCAGAACGCCGAAATTGAGTTTGTATACCCGGATAGCGATGTCGTGCTGCCCGGTTATCATCCGCCCTCGGAAGCTCGGGAGTACGAGATCGATGGCGCGCTGCGGCTCATAGACGAGGCGGAGCGGCCAATTATTCTGGCCGGGCACGGCATCACCATGTCCGGCGCCATGAATGAAGTGCGGGAGCTGGCGGAGCGGGCGCAAATCCCGGTGGCGCTTACGCTGCTGGGCAAGGGCGCCCTGCCCGAAGATCATCCGCTGGTCATCGGCATGATGGGCATGCACGGGGAAGCTTCGGCTAATCTGGCCATACAAGAGGCCGATCTCTTGATTGCGCTGGGCATGCGCTTCGACGACCGCGTGACGGGCAACTTGAAGACCTACGCCGTGAATGCGCGCAAGATCCACGTCGACATTGACCGCTCGGAAATCAACAAGAATGTGAAGGCTGACGTTGGCATCGCCGGCGATCTGAAGACGGTACTGACGCAGTTGCTGCCGAAGTTGCGGCAGAAATCGCATCCGGCCTGGGTAGGGCAGATTCGCGACTGGCTGGAAGATTCCAGCGAGCGCGATATTCTGAATTACGAGACGCCGGGCAAGTTGATGACAGCGCAGGTGATCAACGACATCTGGCGCTTGACCGGCGGCGACGCCATTACGGTC
>CAZWCV010000025.1:12058-33724 GCA_964632725.1 uncultured Anaerolineaceae bacterium | reverse complement strand
GAATTCGACCCGGACGGCTTTTGGGCGCTCTGCCGCCCCAACTCGCTGAATGGGCAGCAAGTCGCCATCTTGCGCGAGCTCTACATCCTGCGCGATGAACTGGCGCAATCGGTCGACCGTCCCTCCCACCAACTCATCACCAACAAGACGCTGCTGCAGTTGGTCAAGTCGCCGCCGCGGTCGGTCCAGCAACTCTATGATGTACGCGGCCTGCCGGCCTGGCTTATCCGCCAAAGCGGCGACGAGTTTATCCAGGCCGTGCGCCACGGTAAAGCCAGCCGCGTCGACTACCACCCGCCGAAGCCGGAGAGCATCCCGCAGCGGGTCGTCGACCGCTATAGCGCGCTGCACAGCTGGCGCCGGGAGACGGCCAGGGCGCGCGGCGTCGAATCGGATGTCATCATCAGCAAAGACGCGCTCTGGGATATCGCCCGCCGCAAACCCGCCTCGCTTGACGAGCTCGACGGCATCCGCGGGCTGGGTCCCTGGCGCCGCAAGACGTATGGCGCTGCGCTGCTCGCTGTCCTCGATGGCCGCGCTGGCTAAGCGAGCGCCATGCTGAGCGAGCAGAATGCTTCTACGCTGACCGCCCGGGAAACAGTTGGTGAGGCGCGGGCGAAGGCGCTGGCTCTGCTGGCTCAGCATCAGCCCGCCGGCGAAAAAGAGGCGCGCGACATTGACCGCATCCGTTCGCTGATACTGGCACATCCCGACATACACAGCAGCAGTTGCCGAGCCGGGCATATCACCGCGTCCGCCGTAATCGTCGAATTGGAGTCGCGCCGGACATTGCTGCACGATCACAAGCGGCTCGGTCGCTGGCTGCAAGTTGGCGGGCATCTGGCGCGCGATACGGACATTTCCCAAGCCGCCTTGCGCGAGGCGCGCGAGGAAACCGGCCTGCCCGACTTGCGCTTCCATCCCTCGCAAAATCCGCCCCTTCTTGTCGACATTGACGTGCATACCATCCCGGAGAGCGCAGACCAGCCCGTGCATTTGCACCTGGACTTCCGCTACATGCTGGCGACCAGCCAGCCCCAGGCGCTGACGCCTGCGGAAGGAGAATCGACCCGATTCCTCTGGCTAAGCTTCGCCGAAGCGCTCGCGCTGGACGGCGAAATCGACGCCTCCTTGCGCCGTCTCTTGCGCAAAGCTCGCGAATTAATCTCCGGCAGTTCGAGCTGAATCGGTAGCGCGGGGCCGCCGGCTCGGGGGCGTTTCAGCAGCATGCGCAGGCGCTCACGATTTGCTAGACTACGCTTAGTGCATCAGGAGAAAGCAAGGTCATCTATGTCGACTGACCGCAAGGAACAACTGCGCGCCATCAGAGACGAGCTGGTCAATCTCACGGAATCGCCGCTCTACGACTACCGACAGCGCAACGGCTATTTTCCCGTGATCGGGCAGGGCGACCATTACGCCGATATCATGTTCGTTGGCGAGGCGCCGGGCAAGAACGAAGCCGAGACCGGTTATCCCTTCTGCGGCGCATCGGGGCGCGTCCTGGACGAATTGCTGGCGACCATTGATCTCGAGCGCTCCAAGGTCTACGTGACCAATATCGTCAAAGATCGCCCGCCCAACAATCGCGATCCGCTCAAGACCGAGATCGACTTGTACGCGCCCTTTCTCGAGCGGCAAATCGGCATCATCCAGCCCAAGGTTATCGCTACGCTGGGGCGCTTCTCCATGGAATTCATCCTGCGTCGCTTCGGCGCGTTTCAAGCCAATCAGAAGATCAGCCAACTGCATGGCGCGGTCATCAGAGTGCGCGCGGCCTACGGCAGAGCCTCGGTCGTGCCGCTGTTTCACCCGGCCGCCGCGCTCTATAACGCCGGCCAGCGCGATACGCTGGAGAAAGACTTCCAGGTTCTGAAGCAGTTTATTTCGCAAGGCGAATCCGGTACAATGAGGTTGCTCTAGCGCCGAAAACGCGGAAGGGAGTTTTGTCGTCATGATCGTCGAAAAGCAATTCATCAGCGCCGAAGATTTTTGGGAAGTTATGCAGCAGCCCGAATACGCTGACCGCATGGTTGAACTTGTTGAAGGAGAAATTGTCGACATGCCCTTGCCAAGTCCGATTCATGCGGTTGTACTAATATCTCTCTCGACGGCATTGAATAATTATGTGAAACAGAACAGGCTAGGCCGTGTGTTGGGCGGCGACGCCCCCTTTGTTTTGGAGCGCAGTCCCGAAGGCAAAGATACGCTGCGTGGAATAGACATCGCATTTGTATCAACGGAACGATTGTCAGGCAGGCTGCCGCGAAAACCGTTGACAATAGCGCCAGACCTGGCTGTCGAAGTCATCTCGCCAAGCAACAAGGCTGAAGACATTGAAAAGAAAATCCAGCAATTGCTCAAAGCCGGCACGGAGCTGATTTGGATTGTGTATCCAGAGCTACAGTCTGTCACCGTCCATTCTGCTGATGGGTCCATCACGTTAACACAGGCTGATATGCTTTCAGGCGGAGAAATTCTTCCAGACTTTGCGATTCCGGTCCGCGAGATTTTCGCCGACGCATGATCGCTGTCCTGTAACCTTCTTGATTCTTCGCCCCTCGTCGTCATGCCAGATGTTGATTCGCTGGTCCAAGTCATTTGGGACTATATGCTAGTCGGGCACGAACTGCGCCCGGCGGACTGCATCTTCGTGCTCGGCAGCCATGATTTCCGCGTCGCCGATTACGCCGTCGATCTGTATCAACTAGGTTACGCGCCCTGGCTGCTGTTCTCCGGCGGCGTTGTGCAGCAGAACGCGACGCTAAGTGTTCGCTGGGATACTACTGAATCTGAATACTTCGCGCGGCGCGCTATGGCGCAGGGTGTTCCCGCGGACGCCATTTTGATCGAGAATCGCTCGCGGAACACCGGCGAAAATATACGCTTCACGCATCAATTGATCGAGTCGCGCGGACTCGACTTTGAATCCTTCATCATGGTGCAAAAGCCCTATATGGAGCGGCGTGTGCTGGCGACCGCGCTGCGGCAGTGGCCGGGCATAGACTTCGTGGTGACCTCGCCGCCGATCACCTGTGCCGACTACCTCAGCGGCGAGCTGCCGCGCGATGCGGTGATTCAGCATATCGTGGGCGATTTACAGCGGGTCAAAGTCTATGGCGAGAACGGCTTTCAAGCGCCGCAAGAGATTCCGGCGCGAGTCTGGGACGCCTTCGAGCAGCTGGTCGCGCTGGGCTATGATCAGCGGTTAGTCTAATGAAGTCATTCAGCGCAGCGGATGCTTGTGCTGTGGCGGGCCGACTTCGGGCGGAATCGGGCAGACGTAGGGCGTCCGCTCAAGGGCGGCGCGGAATTCCGCCTGCGCGGCCTGCAACAGCTCCGGCGAGGCGACCAGCTCAGCCGCCGCCAGCGCCATGACCTTGGCCGCGTACATCATGCCTTTGTGCCCGATTGACGTGCGGCCGGTGGCGACAACACCCCAGGAATGCGCCGCCGCGCGACTGGCCCAAGTGGCGGTCTGCAACATGCTGCAGGGCGCGTACCAGCTCATATCGCCCATGTCGGACGAACCCGGCGAAACGTAACCCTTGTCGGCGCTGGGCAGCACATCGCCGATAAGCGGCTGCTGAGCGCGGTCGGGAGCGACGCCGTAACGATCGACCAAGGTTTTGACATTAGCGTCGCCAAAGCTTTGGTTGATGTCAGCGGCGTAGGCTTGGTCGTCCGCGCTGAAGTCGATGCCGCCCAGCCCACGCATCACTTCGTATTGCAGGTCGGCCAGCGTTTCATTGGACAAGACGCGCGTCGAACCCGACTTGTAGACGACCTCAACCTCGGTGTCGGTCATCATGGCGGCGCCTTTGGCGATGCGTATGACGCGCTGGCTGACGTCCTCCAGATTTTGCTGTTCATAGGCGCGCACGTAATAGTAGCTCTCGGCGTAATCGGGCACGACATTTGGCGCCAGCCCGCCACTGAGTATGGAATAGTGCAGGCGCACATCATCGGTGACGTGCTCGCGCAAGTAATTCACGCCGATATTCATCAGCTCCAGCGCATCCAGTGCGGAGCGGCCCGAGTGGGGATCGGCGGCGGCGTGGGCAGACTTGCCCTTGAAGCGAAAGTAGTAACGATTGACGCTGAGCAGGCTGCCTTTCATGGCTGAGTTGATAAACCAGGGATGCCAGTTGAAGGTGGCGTCCAGGTCGTCAAAGGCGCCGGCGCGGCCCATAAACACTTTGCCGCTGCCGCCTTCTTCGGCCGGGCAGCCGTAGTAGCGGACGGTTCCCTCGCGCCCGCTGCGTTGCAGCCACTGTTTGAAGGCGATGGCCGCCGCCAGGCAGCCCGTGCCCAACAGGTTGTGCCCGCAGCCGTGCCCGGCGCCGCCGGCGCTGATGGGGTCGCGCAGGCTCTGGTTCTTCTGCGAAAGCCCGGGCAGGGCGTCGTACTCCCCGGCAAAGGCGATGACGGGTTTGCCGGCGCCCCAATCGGCAGCGAAGGCGGTGCTGATCCCGCCCAGATCCCAGGTAATGCGAAAGCCTTCAGATTCCAGAAAATCGGCCTGCAATTTTGAGGCTTTGAACTCCATAAATTGAAGCTCGGGGTTGTCCCAGATTTCGTCGGACATCCGCGTAAAACGCGGCTGATTTTCGTCCAGCCAATCGGCGATGTCGGCTATCGATTGCATATGCGCGTCCTCGTATGTATAAATTTGCGACCGCCATGATAGCGCGTCGCGCGTCGACAGCCAAGCGCGTCTGTAACCATTAAGCGGGGCTAGCGACCCGGTTAGACCATGACCGTGGCGATGACATGCTCGTTGGGGTCGGCAGTGGTGTCGGCCGGCAGAAGCCTGGCGGAGAAATCGGGCAAAGCCAGAGTCAGCACGCGAAAGCCGTGCCGATGCCCCATATCGCGGATGGCCACCAGCAGCTGCGTGCTCAGGTTGCGGGGCGACCAGCAGTAAACTTCGGCGTTGCGTTCATTGTACAGCTGCTGATGGAAGCAGACGACGGCTTCATGGCCGGAGGCGTTGACATAGTGGCGGTGTTTCTTGCGCGCGATGATTTGCGGTATGCCGCGCCAATGTTCGATCCATTCGCTTTCCCAGAGCGCGCGCGGACTGGTCCAGCGGCCGACGGCCAGCGCCCAGCCGTCGATCTGGCTGGCGTCGACTTTGTCGAATTCCTGGCTCTTGTAAAAGCTTTGCCCGAGTTGCGCGTTCAGGGCGTAACGCGTCAGGCGCGCTTCTTCCGCAGCGCCAAAGTACTTGCGATAGTAGGTCGACGCGTCTTGGTCGTAGGCGGGGAAATCAACGGAGAGGCGGCCCGGCGCGCGCGCGTCAACCAGGATGGCGTCAGCCAACAGCAAATGCGTATCTTCAGCGCAGCCCTCGGCGGCCAGCATGTTCGCCACGTGAAGATGCGCGCCCATAGGCGTAAGCTCGCGATTGTAAAAGGCTTCGGCGTAGGCGAGTATCTGGCCGGCCTCGTCCACCACGTAGGCCAGCCCGCCGCCGCTCAACAGGTGGCTCAGCCAGACGGCGCCGGTTTCAAGGGACATCCAGGCGCCGCCATGCAACCAGCGCTCATAGATCGTCAATGCATCGTAGGCCAGATTTTCGACTTGGCCGGCTGCGTTTAGGCGTTGCCAGACGGTCACGCGGGCAGTGAACAAGTCCACAATTTTCCGGGTATCGTCTATGGTCGCCTGTCGTACCAACATGACATTACCTTTGCCGCAACGGTTGCGCCCTTTCCGTTCAGAATCTACTATATTATAGCGCAGTGGCGGCGTCGGCATGAGAGTCGGGCGAGCGATTGACATTGCATTCCGCAACTTGACCGCGCGCGAAACCAAACGGGCGCGCGGCTGCAACGGAGCAGGTTATGCTGCTGGCAATCGACATCGGCAACACGAACATCCATCTGGGCTTGTGGGACGGCGACGCCTGGCGCCTCTCCTGGCGGGCGCGGACTGTCGCGCAGAAAATGACCGACGAGTACGCCGTCCTGGCGCGCAACTTTCTCGATTCGGCCGGGGTCGATTTCCAGGCGATTTCGGCAATCTGCCTTAGCAGCGTCGTGCCCTCGTTGACGGCTACATTTCAGGATTTGGCGCGTCGCTACTTGAAGCTCGAGCCGCTGACCGTGACCAGCGGGAGTCGCCTGGGCATCAAGGTGGCCATCGACATACCGGAGCAAGCGGGCGCCGACCGCCTTTGCAATGCCGTGGCCCTGGCGCAGCTCTTCGGCGCGCCCGCTGTCAGCGTCGACTTCGGCACCTCGACCAACTTCGACGTCGTTTCGGCGAACGACGAGTACATCGGCGGCGTAATCGCGCCCGGCATCCGGCTGGCGCATGACGCGCTGGTCAGCCGCGCCGCGCAGCTGCACAAAGTCGATCTCCTGCCGCCGCCCAATCCCATCGGGCGCAATACCATTCACGCCATGCAGTCGGGCATATTTTGGGGATACGTCGGAATGATTGACGCGTTGCTTGAGCGAATTCTGTCGCAACTCAATTCGTCGGCGACCAAGGTGGTCGCCACCGGCGGGATGGCCGCGGCGTTCAACGAATATGTGGCGCAAATCGATTATGTCGCGCCGGAGTTGACGCTGGATGGCTTGCGGTTCATCTATGAGTTGAACAGCTAAGCGCTGCCGATAAGGCCTTCCGCCAGATCCAATGCGTCGACCGGCCAGAAACATTCCGGACGCGGACGGCGAACATGGGGCAGCCCGGCCCTAGGGCGGCAATTGAGCAAGCAATCTATCCAGCGGTCGGGAATCGCAGTCCTGCCCCAGACCGCTCCCGCGAGCGCGCCGGCTATGGCGGCGTTGGTATCGGTGTCGCCGCCGCGCATAATGGTGTCGACAAGGGCCTGTTCCAAGCCCTGTGCATGCAGCAGTTGCCAAAGCACGTTGCGCAAAGCTGTCAGCACCCAGCCCTGCAGGTGATTGTAATCTGCGGGCGGAGCGTCGGCAGCGTCGACGACGGCGCCAAGGAGAGTCTCGTCCACCTGAGCTTCTCGCGCCCATGAGGCAATCCGCTCGTACAGTTCCCGGCCATCGCATCCGCTGCGTATGGCATACGCGATAGCCGTGGCATACAGCGTGTTGGCTTCCTGGCAAACGGGATGAATGTGGGTGATCGCCGCATCTTGTCGCGCCCACTCGGCCACCTGTTTCAGATCATAGTTGGCGCCAAAGATACCCAGCGGGCTGATGCGCATCAGCGCGCCGTTCGCCTGGCTGTCGGGATTGTGACGACCTTGAAGGCCGCTGGCGACAGTCGAGCCGCAGTCGAAGGGACCGGAATCCAGCCAGAATATATAGGCCTTTCTGACCGTCTCGCGATCATAGCGTCCCAAATCGACCAGCGACCGGGCCAGCATCAAGGCCATCTCGGAATCGTCGGTTGGCTGGCCAGCAATGGTGTCCCAGGTACCGCCGTCAGCCATGTCTCTGACGCCGTCGGGATAGCCCCGGCGTATCTGGCTCGGCGTCTGAAACTCGACCAGGCTGCCCAGCGCGTCGCCGGCGAGCTGGCCGAGCAGGCAGCCTTGAGCGCGATTCAGCATGTCTTTTGAAGTTGTCTTCTCGCTTTCCATATTCATTATTGGCAATCCCCCGCGCTTTCCGGCAGTGGAAGACCAATCCCGGAATGCGCCGCCCATGTAAATGGAAATGCCCCTGGCGAAGGGGCATCCTGCAGGCTCCGTAGCTTGGACTTGAACCAAGAACCGATCGGTTAACAGCCGATTGCTCTGCCAATTGAGCTACTACGGAATGAAGTGCTGCTATACTATCAGCGCGGCGGGCCGCTGTCAAGATGGTTTGCGGCATTCCCTTTCGGCTCACGAAATACGTCAGGATTCATCGTGTTGGATATACGCCCGCTTGGCAATCGCCAGGACTTCCGCGAGTTCTTTCAATTCCCCTGGCGTCACTACGCTGATGATCCCAACTGGGCGCCGCCCTTGCTGTCCATGCGTCGGCAATTGCTGGACAAATCCAGGCATCCGGCCTGGGACTACATGGACGGCGAATACTTCGGCGCCTGGCGCGACGGCGTGATGGTGGGCACAACTGCCGCCTTTGTCAATCACGAACACAATCGCTTTCATGACGAGAATATCGGCTTTTTTGGCTTGTTCGAGACGATTGACGATACGGAAGTCGCCGGCGGGCTGCTGGACGCGGCGGGCGAGTGGCTGGCGGCGCGTGGCCTTGATGCGATTCGCGGTCCGGCAAGTTTCACCACCAACGAAGAGTGCGGCTTGTTGGTCGACAACTTCGACCCGCCAGTGATCATGATGCCATACAATCCGCCCTGGTACGCGGCGCTGCTGGAAGGCGCCGGCTTTGAAAAAGTGATGGACCTGCACTGCATCTTTCAGGATCGCCACACGATCGCAGCCAGTGACTCGCTGGAGCGGCTGGAAAGGCTCGTCAGCCGCGCGGCGCAACGCAGCGGTATTTCCGTGCGCCAAATGCAAGCCAGGGACAAGCAAGCTGAATTCGAGCGCTTCCGCGAGATTTACAATGCGGCCTGGGAGAAAAACTGGGGCTTTATTCCCATGAATGACGCCGAGTTGCAAGCTCTGATTGACGATTTGGGCATGCTGGTCGAGCCCAAGTTGGCGTTCTTTGCCGAAATCGCCGAAGAGCCGGTGGGTTTTGCGCTGACGATTCCCAACTTCAACGAAGCGCTGCGCAAGGCCTACCCGCGACCGGGCGTGCCGGAATTATTCACGATGGCGCAAGTCGCCTGGCACTGGAAGGTGCGTCGGTCGATACGCGGCGTGCGCATGCCCTTGATGGGCGTCAAAAAAGAGCATCGCAACAAGGGCGTGGAGCTGGCGATGCTGCTGGAAGCGATGAAGGCTTTGTTGCCTTCACAGTACGACTACCTGGACTCGGGCTGGATCCTGGAAACCAATCCGCTGATAAAGATCAGCACGAGCCTGGGCGGCAAGATTTACAAGACACATCGCTTTTATCAGAAATCGCTGGGCGCCTAGCGCTCGGCGAGCTGTTCGAGGACCCGGCGCGTCGCTTCCGCCGCCGAAATATCACCGTGCAAAACTTCCGCCAGCGCTTCCTGCATCAGGCGCGGCGCCGAACCGCCTTCGCCTTCCGGCAATGGCAAGGCGGCGCTTTGCAACAGTTCACTGAAGAATAAACTGTCGGCCGCTGCCGGCAGGCTCTGCTCCAGAATTGCGGGCTGCGTTGGCAGATGATAGAGCGCGCGCGCGAATTCCGCGTGAAAGGCCGGCTCCAACATCCACTCCAGAAAACGCGCCGCCAGCGCCTGCCGTCCGAGGTCGGGCGTCACGATCACCCACAGCCAGCCATTGAGGATCGACGAGCCGTTGCCGTCAGCTGTGGGGATTTCGGCGGCGACCACATTGACGGTCTGCCGGTCAACCATCGCCAGATAATCGCTGGCGTTGAAGATGGCCAGCCGCCGCCGGTCCAGCTGATTGGCGAAGTCGGCAGCGTAGGCGGCCGGCGACTGATACGTCAGTACATCCGCAGATATCAACGATGCTTTAACGAGGCCGTCATAGAATTCCAGTACCGTTCGCAGCGCGTCTTCGTCAACGGACATCACGCCGCCTTCGGGCGTCATGCCGCCGGCGGCCAGGTATTGCAGGTAGAAAGTCTGATTCAAACCACTGCTGCGCGCCGCCGGGAACAAGAAAGCCGCCTCGTCCGACAGGATGTCATCAAAGCGCTGCAGGTTGCGGGCAGCTCCCGCCGGCTGGGTATAGACGCTTAACAGCAGATCAAAAAAGTAAGGCAGGCCATAAAGCGCCAGCCCGCCCTCCAACGAAATCTGGCCGAATCCTACGCTATCGTCTAGATCATTGAGCAGCGATGAAGAAAACAGCGATTCCAAGGATTGCAGATACTCGATGGCTGGCGCTGGCCCAAAGTCTCGCCGGCGAATCAGAGCGACGTCCGGCAAAGCTTCGGGCGCGACTTCTTTCCCGGCGCGAATCGACGCCATGATGCCGCCGAGCTTGCCGACATCCTTAATGCGATAAGTCGCGTCAATGTTGTTGCTTGAGGTGAAGACGGCCGTATGTTCGCTCAGCAGTTGATAGGCGCTGCCTGATTCGTCGGATATCAGCGGCGCGGGCAACCAAACTTTCAACTCTGGCGCGGCGCTGGTCGCAGCCGGGCTCGAGTTGTCCTGGGCGTCCACAACAGGTGAAGCGCGCAGCAGAAATATGAGCGATACCAACACAACTAATTTCCTCACGGACGGCATTCCTCGGGCGCTCGCATTCGATCACTGTCTATTGTACTCGAATTCGCCGCCGAGACCTGGCAGCAAGCGCGGCAGGAACTCGCCACAAATCGAGCCATCATTGCGAATGAAAGGTGACCTGGCGCTCAGGCAAACGCTCTCAAGACCTCGTCGGGGCAATGGGCCAGGCCAATCATGCCGTGGTAGCCGGCGCCGAGATAGGCGCTGTTTTCGAGCTCGCCGATTACTTTTGTCCACAGGCTGCCGTAGCAGACAAAGGGGCGCCGCGGCACACCGCCGATACGCATCAATTCCCAGGTCTCGGCGATTTCGTGCAAGGTGCCGATGCCGCCCGGCATGGCCAGGTAGGCGTCAGCGTTTTCCACCATGTAAAGCAGGCGATCGCGCAGGTCGGGAAAGTTGACGACTTCATCCAGGTAATCGTTGGGCTTGACATTAAACTGAAGGCCGATTTGATCGGTAGTCACGCCAATGACGTGTCCGCCGCCGGCTTTCGCGCCCATGCTGACGGCTTCCATGACGCCGTAGTAGCCGCCGCTCATTACCGCGTAGCCGGCCTGCGCCAGGGCCTGGCCAATCGTGACCGCATCCTCGTATTCGGGCTGGCCTTGTCGCACCTGGGAACTGCCATAGACGGTGATAGTTTTCATAGGCTCCGCGACTTTCGCTTTTCGGGGTCGCTCGACAGTATAGCAGACCAGCGGTCGGTGTTTAGCGCGGGCCGCCATGTCGCGCCTTGCCGCGGCCGGCAGGCAGGGCGTTTGTTAAGAATGACCTAATAATTGGGCGGAACCGAACGCTGCCTTGTGCGTTATACTCTGTAGACCAAACGAGAAACGCGAGGGGACAGACGATGCTGAGGAAATACCTGATTCTTGTCGTTTTGATTGCGCTGGCATTCCCGGTCGCGCTCACGGGCGCGGACGCGGCGGACGATGTGTTTTGCGGCGATCTTTCCCAAGGCGATTGCCAGATTCTGTTGGATAACGCGGCGGTGATGGACAGCCTGAATTCCTTCGCGGTTGATGTAAACATGAACCTGGCGGCGGATTCAGCCGAGCCAATGCGTTTGAACTTGCAAGCCACTGGCCAGTTTGAACTGGACGACGAGTCCCTGCAAGTTATCAACGAGACGGCCACCGACACAGCCGCTGCGGAATGGGCCGAGTTGGCCGAAGTATTCCTTACCGCGGCCAAGGCGAATGTCTCGGTCGAAATGACCGACAGCTCAGGCGAGGAAGAAGTCAAGACGGAAATTAACCTGCTGTTGAAAGACGGGATTCTGCTGCTCAGCGCGGAGGCCTTGTCGGCCTTGAGCGGCGAAGACATGAGCGGCATGGAAGGCTTCGGCGTCGACCTTAACGACGCCATCGGCGACTTGCTGGCCGAGACGGGCGTGATGCCCGAAGCGGATTCTGCCGAGATGCAGGAAATGGAAGCGCTGGCTGACACGGCGATGAGCATACAGCGCCTGCCGGATAGCGAAGTCGACGGCGCGGCTGTGGCCGTATTCGAGACTCACTTTGACGTCAGCGGCTTCTTTTCGCTCGTCAGCGCCGAGCAGCTCGTCGCCACGTCTGATGGGCTGGATGATCCGCGCGCCTGGAACGAGATCATGGACTCTATCGAGGTCGGCGAGTTCTCGATGACGCAGTATATCGGCCTCGCCGACAGCTACACCTACGGGGTCGACATCGTGGCGGACATGAGCATGTCATACACGGAAGATGGCCAGATGATGGAGTCTTTAATCGACTTTGAACTGACGGCCATTCTGTCCCAGTTTGGCGCGACGGTCGAAGTTCCGATTCCGGAAGACGCCTTTGTCTTCCCGCTGGCCATGCTGCTGCAGATGGGTAATTAGCGCGGCGCCGAGTGCCGGGTCGGGCGCGCATGCTTACGCCTGGCCCGGCATCGCCTTGTTTCGGGCTTACCGACGGAGAGGGTGGGATTCGAACCCACGGTACCCCGGAGGGTACAACTGTTTTCGAGACAGTCCCGATCGTCCACTCTGGCACCTCTCCCTAGCGGACGCCTAGTATACACAGCGTGAATAGAATTTGAACACTCTGTTGGCGCGGCGGATGGTCAGCCCTGGCCCTCGGCGCGCAACCGGCGGAAGAAAGCGCGCAGCAGCTTGGCGGCTTCCTCGGCGAACAGACCGCCTTCCACATGCACGCGGTGGTTCAGCCGGTGGTGCCGGGTGATGTCGGTGACGCTGCCGGCCGCGCCCGCTTTGGGATCGACCGCCCCGTACACCACGCGGGGCAGGCGCGCCAGCACCATGGCGCCGGCGCACATGGCGCAGGGCTCAAGCGTGCAATAGAGCGTCACGCCGTCCAGCCGCCAACTGCCGAGCGCTGCCGCCGCTTCCCGGATAGCGATGATTTCGGCGTGCGCTGTGGGGTCGTTGTCGGCTTCGCGCTGGTTGTAGCCGCGCCCGATTATCGCGCCCTGATAAACGGCGACGGCGCCGACTGGCACATCGCCGGCGGCGAGGGCGCGTTCCGCTTCCCCAAGCGCGGCCCGCATCCACCGCCGGTCGTCGTCCGTGACGGGCATGGTCAAAACATGCTCATCTGCGCCGGCGCGTCGGGATCGTCTTCGGCGATTTCCGCTAGGTCTGCGTCTTGCGCATCGGTGTCAACCTCCTCGGTTTCGGTCTGCGCATCCAAACTGTCTTCGAATGTCAGCGGATCGGGCTCATCGTCGTCGACTGCGCTGATCGGCGCCGCCGGGAAGCTATGGCCGGTATCGGCAGTCGCGGCTTCCGGATCGGGGACGATTGGCTGGCCATCGGCATCGTGCCCGGCCTCGTCGACGGGCATACATTGCGGGCACATGCACTCGGCCGGGTGCGGCGCAGGACTTAAATCAAGAATCTTCATATCCGGCCGGAAGCCCGGCGCGACGTCGTCCACATGCATGGTCGCTTCGAGGCGCAGCTGCGACAGTTCCTCCTCGCCGAAACCGACATTCTGCATGACCGCTGTCAAGGTCGGCAAGGTCACCCGATCGTTGCTGCTGACGACATGTTTGTATTGCTCGCGCAAGCTACGCAGCCACTCGTCAAAGAAGACGCTGCGAGAGTCCATTGATCATGTCCCTGGCCGGTTAAACGAAATAGTTGCTGCCTGAAGATTTTATCACGCTTTTGACTGTTGCTCCGGATGTCGCTGGTACAGGCGCGTGATATGTAACAGACGGTCTTTGGCCGGGTGGGCAAGCGCATCCGGCGGCAGGCGCCAGGTCCAGTTGCCGGCCCGTTTGCCGGGGGTATTCATGCGCGCGGCGGCGCCCAGCCCCAGGACGTCTTGCATCGGCATGATAAAGACGCGGCCGGCTGAACGCATGCCAGCGCGGGCCATTGCCCAAACGACGTCCTGAACTTCGTGACCGAGATAATCGTTGGCGAAGGCGCGCGTCCCCGAGTCCACTTCGTTCTCCCACCAGCCGCGCGTGGTATTGTTGTCGTGGGTGCCGGTGTACACGATGCAATTGACCGGGTGATTGTGCGGCAAAAAAGGATTGGACGGGTCGCTCCAGGCGAATTGCAGCACCTTCATGCCGGGCAGGCCAAAATCATCGCGCAGCTTCTCAACACCGGGCGTAATCACGCCGAGATCTTCGGCCATAATCGGCAATTCGCCCAAGGCGGCGCGGATCGCCTCGAAAAAGGCCGCGCCCGGCCCCGCCACCCAGCGGCCCTTGACCGCCGTCGCCTCTTCCGCCGGTATCTCCCAATAGGCGTCAAAGCCGCGGAAGTGATCAATGCGAATGTAGTCGACCAGGCTCAACAGGGCGCGCACGCGTTGAATCCACCACTGATAGCCGTCAGCTTGCATGACATCCCAGCGATAAAGGGGATTGCCCCAACGCTGCCCGGTCGGGCTGAAATAATCGGGCGGGACGCCGGCCACGACGCTCGGGTTGCCGGCCGCGTCCAGGATGTACTCGCCCTGGCGCGCCCAGACATCGGCGCTGTCGTGGGCGACGAAGATCGGCAAATCGCCGAAGAGGCGAACGCCGCCTTTATGGGCGTAATTCTTCAAGGCCGTCCATTGCCGGTTGAATAGCCACTGTCGGAATCGCTCCGCCGTGACTTGTTCAGCCAGAGCCGCCGCGGCATTCGCGAGCGCCGATGGGTCGCGCCGGCGCAAGTCGCTCTCCCACTCGACCCAGGGCCGCAGTTGATGCTGTCGTTTGAGGGCCGCGAAGAGCGCGTAGTCCTCCAGCCAGAAGTGATTCTCGTCGACAAAGCGCTCGAACTCGCGGCGATGTGTCCTGTTTTCGCTTCGCTGGAAGTTGCGCCAGGCGATGGCGAGCTTCTGATTGTGATAGGGCCCGGTCCAGCCGTAGTCCACTGCGTCAGCGGGAAAGGGCGGCGTATCGGCCAGGTCGTCGCTTGTCAGCAAGTCGGCGTCGACAAGCCGGTCCAGGCTGATCATATTACTGTTGCCGGCGAATGCGGAAAGCGTCTGGTAGGGCGAGTCGCCGTAACTGGTCGGCCCCAGCGGCAGCACTTGCCAAATGGATTGCCCCTGAGCCGCCAGCCAGTCGACGAAGCGGTATGCGCCGGCGCCCAGATCGCCGATGCCATAGCGACCGGGCAGCGAAGTGGGGTGGAGCAAGATGCCGCTGGAGCGCGGTAGCGAAATCATGGACTGAGCGACAGTAGCTGTTTGGCGGCAGCCACCGCGCCCGACAAGGCGACGGTCGTCTCATTGCCGTCCGCCAGCCGCCGCAGTTTGACCGCGCCGGCTTCGACTTCGTCAGGCCCGACGATAGCCACTAGCGGAATGCCCTTTTTGTCGGCGTATTGCAATTGCCGGCCCAGCTTCCGCGATGGCAGATAAAGCTCGGTATTGACGCCGGCTTGACGCAGGCGGTCCGCGATCCGCATTGAGGCGGCGCGCGTGTCCTGGCTGAACACTGTCACCAGCGCTTGCACCAGCGTACCGCCGAGCTGGTCGGGATACAGCTTGAGGGCGTCCATCAGATCAATGATGCGTTCGATGCCAAACGAGGCGCCGGTTGTGGGCAGGCTCTGTCGGCGAAACATGCCGATCAGGTTGTCATAGCGTCCGCCGCCGGTGATGCTGCCCAGGTTGGGCTCGGCGATGACCGTCTCAAAAATGGGGCCGGTGTAATAGCCCAGGCCCCGCGCCATGGTGAAATCAAAGTCATAGCAGGTCCGCGGGACCTTAGCTTCGGCCAACAGCGCCGCCAGCTCGCGCAATTCGCCGACGCCGTTCTCTTCATCAGCGCCGATGACGTCGGCGATGAGGTCCAGGTTGCCCGCGCCTTGCTCCTTGGCCTGGATCAGATCCATCATGCGGCTGACGGCTTCGTCAGCGATGCCGCGCTCGCTGAATTCTCGCCGGACGCCCGCCGCGCCAATCTTGTCAAACTTGTCCACGCTGCGGTAGAGATCGGGCAGCTGCTCCTGCGGTACGCCCGAGAATTCGCCGATGGCGACCAAGAGCTTGCGATGGTTGATCTTGATGGTGAATTGCGGAAAGCCGAGCCGGCTCAGGATGCGCTGCATCAAGCTGATGATTTCAGCATCGGCGCTCATGCCGGGAACACCGACGATATCGGCGTCGCACTGCCAGAACTCGCGGTAGCGTCCCCGCTGCGGGCGTTCGCCGCGAAATACCGGCGCAATGTGATAGCGCTTGAAGGGAAAGCTCAGTTGATTCTCGTATTGGCCGACCACCCGCGCCAGAGGCACGGTCAGATCGTAGCGCATGGCGAGCGGCTCGCGCGTGCTGCGCCCGTGCTGCGCAGTGAAGATCAGCTTTTCGGCGTCTTCGCCATACTTGCCGAACAAGGTGTCATACCGCTCGAGGATTGGCGTGCCGATCGGCTCGAATCCAAAACGATTAAACTCGTCCCTGATGCTGTCGAAGACGTAGTTGCGGCGCAGCATGGTATCGGGCAAGAAGTCGCGAAAGCCCTTGGGTGTCCGTGGTGTGACCGTTTTGCTCATCAGGTCTCCGGATGGCGGCTAACGATGTCGTGTCTCGATTTTAGTTGTAGCGGGCATTTAGCCGGTTGTCGCGCGGGCGGCCAGCGCTTGCCGCCGCACCTCTTCAATCTGTTCGTAGTGGCCGACCTCGTGCGACAGCGCGAACAAAAAGGCGGCCGGCGCGTTCATCACGCCGAATCTGGCGGTGAAGCGCTCCGATACGACGCGATGCACATCAAGCAGCGGCGCGTCGGGCCAGGTCTCCAGGTAGGCGTTGCGCATGCGTTGGCTCTCTTCCAGACGCTGGCGCACGTGGGCTACCGTTTTGATGTCGCGCCAGGGCGTCTCGTAGCGCGGTCGCTCGGAAGCCGCGACGCCGCGCGCCAACAGCGAACTCAAGGCGGCGCCTTCTTCGGAGCTGGCCGTCACGTGAGCGATAAGGTGGCCGAAATTCCAGCCAATGGTTTCCTCGCCTTCAACAGCGAAGGGATCGTCGGCTTCGGGATCTTCCGGCGCGAATACGACATCGGCATCGCTTAGGCCCTCAGTCATCGCCAGCAAGCAGTCGATACTCTCGTCGCTGAGCGCTCTCAGTTCGCCCGGGCCAAGGTTTTCCTGCGCCGCATAGTCAATGAAGCTAACATCGCCGTCGCGCATGGGTGAAAAGTCAATCATGGTTGCCGCTCCTGAATCTGTCTGCGTTTCCCAAGTCATTCTACAGAAGCCCGGCGCTTCTGCAAGCATGCGTAGGTCGACGGCCGCCAGGTTTGGACAGATTCGGTCGGAATGTGTCTGGCCGCCTGCGCGCAAGACCTTACAGTCTGATTGGTGAAAAATGGACGCAATGGTAAACTGAATTGACGCGAGACCTTACGCGCTTCACAGGCGACAGGAAAGCCACTGTCCATGCTGACTGACATCGAGAAAACGCTTTTTCTCTTGCTGGCCCTGTTTGCTTTGGGCGCGAGCTACGCCGGCTTCAAGGAGATGTTGCTGATTATCGGGCGCGGCCAGGGCCGGCTTGAATTCGAGGGGATTTTCCGCCGGGCCTACACAGCGCTCAGCATCTATATGACCCAGCGAACGACGCTGAAAACGCGCCCCATGACCAGCGTGATTCACTGGGGCGTCGTCTTGGGCTTCACCTGGTATTTTCTGGTAAACGCGGTCGATCTTCTGATCGGTTTCCTGCCCGGCTTTGAGCGGCAGCTGCAAACGGCGGGCGCGGCCTATGACGGCTTCCGCTTGCTGAGCGATGTTTTCAGCGTGCTTGTTCTGCTGGGCATCGTCTATTTCTTGCTGCGGCGCCTGCTGCTGCCGAACAAAGCCGACCTGCAATTTCATGATAATGTCCTGCTGCATCCGCGGGTCGCGGCGGGCGCCGTCAAACTGGACTCAATGATCGTCGCGGTCTTTATCCTGCTGCATGTTGGCGCGCGCTTCCTGGGCGAGTCGGTCGCCGTGGCGCAAGCCGGCTACGACAGCTATATGCCTTTCGCCTCAGCCGCGTCAGCACTTTGGACGCGCCTGAATGCCGATACGCTGGAGGTCCTGCGACATGTCTGCTGGTGGATCGCCCTGGGCGGCATCCTGCTGTTTCTGCCCTATTTCCCGCAGAGCAAACACGCCCATCTTTTTATGGCGCCGCTCAACTTCCTGACGCGCCCGCGGCGGACATCGCTGGGCGCTCTGACGCCGCTCGATTTCGAAGACGACGAGATCGAGCAATTTGGCGCGGGACGGCTTGAGGACTTGCACAGCACCCAGATCCTGGACGCCTTCGCCTGTATCATGTGCAATCGCTGTCAAGATGTCTGCCCGGCGTACCTGACTGGCAAAACGCTTTCGCCCGCCGCCCTGGAGGTCAACAAGCGCTTTCACATCAAAGACCATTGGGATGCGCTTGCCAGCGGAGCGGAGTCGGACTGGGCGCTGGCGGGAAATCTGCTCAGCGAATCGGCCTTGTGGGCTTGCACCGCCTGCGGCGCTTGCATCGACATCTGTCCCGTCGGCAATGAGCCGATGTTCGATATTCTGGATATCAGGCGCGACGCCGTGCTGATGCGCAGCGAATTCCCCAGCGAATTGCAGGGCGCTTTCAACGGCATGGAACGTCAAGGCAATCCCTGGCAAATCGCCGAGACTCGGGGCGCCTGGACCGATGGGCTCGACTTTCCCGTGCCCACGGTGGCCGAGAATCCCGGCTTTGACTTGCTCTATTGGACCGGCTGCGCGGTCAGTTACGATCCGCTGGCGCAGCGCACGGCTCGAGCGCTGGTTAAATTGCTGCGCGCCGCCGGCGTGAACTTCGCCGTCCTGGGAGACGAAGAACGCTGCACCGGCGATGTGGCGCGGCGGGCCGGCAATGAGTACCTCTATTTTGAGTTGGCCTCAGCCAATGTGGAGACCCTGGACGCGTTAAAACCGGCGCGAATTGTCGTCACTTGCCCGCATTGCCTGCACAATATCGCTAAGGAATACGGCGCATTCGGCGGTAACTATGAGGTAGTACACCATAGTGAATTGATCGCGGTACTGATTGCCCAAGGCAAGCTGCCGGAGAGCGCGAGCGCGTCGCGCTGGAGCAACGTGACTTTTCACGATCCCTGTTACCTGGCGCGCCACAATGATGTGGCTGAAGCGCCACGCAGCGTACTGGAGTCCGCCGGCGCGCCCTTGATCGAGATGCCGCGCAATCGCAAGAATTCATTCTGCTGCGGCGCGGGCGGCGCGCAATTCTGGAAGGAAGAGGAGCCGGGCGACGGCAAAGTCAGCGCGGAGCGCTACCGGGAAGCGGCGGCCACCGGCGCGGACGCCCTGGCGGTCGGCTGCCCCTTCTGCATGCGCATGCTTGAAGATGCCGGCAGCGAAACTGACGGCGGGCCCCAGGTCCTTGACATTGCCGAGATCGTGGCTGAGCGTCTGTAGGTCATCAGGTTCCGAGCTGAATCCAGACGTCAAGCAGACCGTCATGGTTCGCTCCCGGCGAAGGCAAAAATTAATGTTGAAAGTGAAGGCAATTTGGTGGATTTCAGTTTTGACGACGTGCCGGTGATTGAGACTGAGCGACTTTGGCTGAGGCGCATTGTCGCTGAGGATCTCGGCGACTGGATGGCGGTTTGGCGCAGCCCGGGCGTGCTCTACTATCTCATCGACTTTGATGGCTTGCCGCAAGAAGAGATGGGACGCGAGATCATCGAATGGGCTGATCGCATTTTTGCCGATAAATCGGGAATCCGCTGGGCGCTGACGCTAAAGCCGAACAAACGCATGATCGGGTCCTGCGGCTTTCACTTATTCGACAGACGTCATAAATGTGTGGAGATCGGCTACGAGCTGCATTCGGATTTTTGGCGTCAGGGCCTGATGACTGAAGCCGTGGGCGCTGTACTGGCGTTCTGCTTTGATACGCTCGCGGCGCATCGCGTTGAGGCGGATGTAGTCGAGGGGAACGCAGCCTCCGCCGCGTTGCTGAAAAAGGCGGGGTTCACGCTGGAAGGCGTTTGGCGCGATCGTGTGTACAAACGCGGCGCCTATCAGAGCCTCTGGCAATTCGGGATCTTGAAACCGGAATATGACGCCGGACGGCGTTAGGGGACAGCCTGTGACGCGACTCGGCAGAACCAGTCTCGCGGCGATGCTGCCGGTGTTGCTTTTGGGCTTTGCATTGGGCGCCGGTCAGCTCAATGTTGACATACTGTGGGTCGATGAGATGGCCACGGTCTCCGCAATTGGAGCAAAGAATCCCGCCTTGACTGTGACGCAGATTGTTGAGACGCCGCTGACCTCGTCCGATACCAGTCATTCGCCCCTTTACTATGTGATTTTGGCCGGCTGGGCCCGGTTGGTGGGCTGGGCGCAAGTGGCGCTGCGCTATCTATCGCTGTTATTCGGGGTCTTGTCTGTCGCTTTTCTGTACCGCTTTGCTATGGACGCCTTTGATCGGCGAACGGCCTGGCTGGCCGCTATGCTGTTTGCCAGCAACGCCATCATCATCATCTACTTTCACGAGCTGCGCAGCTACAGTCTGTGGATCTTGATTAGCCTGGCGCATGGCTGGCTGTATTGGCGGCTGGCGGATTCAGAGAGAGCGAGCCCGGTAAGCTGGGCCTGCTTTATCGCAACCGCAAGCTGCTTGCTATATACGCATCCGATTGCTCCATTCGTGCTGCTAGGGTTTGGCGTTCATCATCTTCTGGTGGCGGCCAAGGGTCGACGATGGTGGAAGGTGGTCGTTGCCTGGGGAGCGGGCGTGGCGAGCTTTCTACCTTACCTCCCCTTGGTGCTCGCGAGCGTCACAGAGGCGACCGACAGCCGTTCCGCGCAGGCGGAGGCGCTCACGCCTGTGGAAGTCGTCCCGATGCTGGCGCGCGTTTTGACGAATTGCGTCGATTTGTTGTGGCTGCTTCTGGTCATCGCGGCCGCATTGGCGCTTTGGCGGAAGCGTTCTCAGGCCTTATTGCGTCTGTCTTTGATAGTCGCGGCGATGACGATATCCCTGCTGGTATTGCACGCGCTGGATCCCTTCGTGTCGTCGCGCAGGCTGCGTTATTTTTTGGCGGCATTGACCTTTGCGATTCCACTGGCGGCGCGCGTCGTCGTTTTGCTGCCGCATTGGCGCGCCATGGCGGCTATTGTTTTGCTCGTGTGGTTGGCCGGCTTTTACAATATCTATCGACAGGCGGAAAGCTGGACATACGCCGGCCATCATTCGCTGCTTCCGGCGCACCCGCCTCTGCAGCGATTCGCCGACGCCTTGCAGGGAAAGCTTCGCCCGCACGAAGTGTTGCTCGGCTTCACACAGGCTTCCTTCTTGAATGACGGCCTGCATTTTGGCTTTAGCACAGTGGATTATTACGCTCAGACTTTGCTGGGTGTACAAGGCGCATTTTTGTGGACCGGGCTGCGGGGGAGCGAACTGGGGGAAGAGTTTGATCGGCAAGCAGGCTCATACCCCTATCTGACATTCGTCTACCAACCGGATGACCTGCCCGCGATCTTCAATGACGTAAAGACTTTGCTGGAAGCGCGGTATTCTCCCTGCGAAGTCGTGGCGGATTCGGACGGAATATTCGCGCGGCGCTTCGCTTATCGCACCCTTGGCTGCGACCGTCAATATCGATCGATTGCCTACGACAATGGCGTCAAGATCATCGACCGCTTTGCCGACTTTGACCGGGAGAAGCAGTTGATTCGCGTTGTTACTGGTTGGGAAGTTGCCGATGAGAGCCAACTCGACGAGTACAATGTATCGATACAGATCATTTCGACAGATTGGCGGAGCCTGGTTCAGGCGCCTGATCGGCATCTCTACAATGACGTCCTGACCTGGTATGCAGTTGACCTGCCTGCGTCCGAATTGCCTCCGGGCGAGTACACAGTTATGGTTATCCTGTACGACCGCGACACCGTCAAAAAGGCGTCGGGCGTCGACCTGGCAAGCGGGAATTCGA